>NZ_JBEZCX010000010.1:0-305992 GCF_040647835.1 Micromonospora sp. NPDC049240 | reverse complement strand
ACAGTGACGGGACCTCTTGCACAGGCTCCTATCAGGTCACGAACGCCCAGCAGGTGAGTGCAGGAACGGGTCACCCGGGCAAGTCGACGAATCCCCTAGAAGACACCACGGTCAGTCAGAGGGTGAGTCAGACCGGCCGGGTGACCCGCTCCCACATCATCACTGTCAGGGGAGGGGGAGGTCTTGCCACATGAGGATCTCGTCGCGGGAGTCGGTGGGGGACAGGCGTAGGGCGGCGGGGAGACGGCCGACCTCGCGATAGCCGAGGCGGCGGTAGAAGCGGTCCAGGCCGAGCCCGTCGCGGACCGTCACGTGCAGCGCCGTCACGCCCAGCGAGCGGGCCACCCGCTCGGCCTCACGCATCAGCGCCGCGCCGTACCCGCGTCCCTGGGTGTCGGGGTGCACCATGACGCGCTTGAGCACCCGCCAGTGCGTCTTGAGGTGGAAGCGGTTGTCGCTGATGACCAGGACGGCGACGAGCCGGTCACCCTGGTAGCCGGCGAGCAGCCGGTCCGGTCCGTCGGCGACGTCGGCGAGCGTCGACTCGGCGACCGGGCGCACCTCGGCGGCGCTCACCGGGGCGACGAAGCCGACCGCGCCGCCGGCGTTGGTCGCCGCCACCCAGAGGGCGACGAGCCGTTCGCGCAGCTCGGGGGTCAGGTCGGGGTCGAGCACGAAACGCAGGTCCACGCCGCCATCCTGCGCGTGACGACGCGGCCCGGACCTGCGTTCGTGACCTTCCCGACAGCCGCCGGTGCCGAACGGCACCGGTGAACGGGTGGTAGGGCCGGCGGGACTCGAACCCGCACTGGTGCGGACCTAAACCGCATGCCTCCTGCCAATTGGGCTACGACCCCTTCACGGTGAACACCGTCGTCCTCCACGGCCATTCTGGCCGACGCCGCAGGCGCCTGCCGATCGGGAAGCCGGTCGGTGTCACAGCCTCCGGATCGTAGACCACGTCCGGCGTCGGCACGGCCGGCCTACGGTTGCCGGCGTACGTGGCGGTCTGGCTGTGGCAGTTCGGGCAGAGCAGCCGCAGGTTGCGTGGACGGTTGTCCAGGAAGTCGCCGTTGATGTGGTCGACGTGCAGGGTGAGCGGCGCACCCTGCCAGGTGGCACCGATCCCGCACGCCTCGCACTCGTCGGGCAGGCCGATCGCGCGGAGCGCCCGCTTGAGTCGATGGCCGGCGACTCTGCGGCTGCCCTCCGGGCGGTTCGTGAGCAGCGCCGTCACCGGCAGGCGGACACCGCGCCCGCCCTTGTTGTGGGCCTGCCCGGTGAAGTGTGAGGTGTCGACGCCGAAGCGTTTGAGCTGCCGGCTGATGTGCGCGTGCGACCCGCCGCTGATCCGCACCCCGAGCAGTCGCATGACCTCGGTGACGCTGTGCGCCTGCGCGGCGGTCGCGGCCAGCAGTTCGGGGGAGTACCGGTAGCGGACCACCCGCCGACGGTAGCGGCGGCCTCCGACAGCGTCAGTCGAGACCGAGGTCGCGGCGCAACTTGGCGACGTGCCCGGTGGCCTTGACGTTGTAGAGCGCCCGCTCGATCTTGCCGTCGGCGTCGATGACGAACGTGGAGCGGATCACGCCGGTGACGGTGCGCCCGTACGACTGCTTCTCGCCGTACGCCCCGTACGCGGTCAGCACCGCCTTGTCCTCGTCGGCGACCAGCGGGAACGTGATCGCGTCCCGCTCGCGGAACTTCGCCAGCTTCGCCGGCTTGTCCGGGGAGATGCCGACCACCTGGTAGCCGGCGGACTGCAACGAGGCGAGCGAGTCGCGGAAGTCGCACGCCTGCTTCGTGCAGCCGGGCGTCATGGCAGCCGGGTACGCGTACAGGATGACCTTGCGACCACGCAGGTCGGCCAGGGAGAGCGTCCCGCCGTCGTCGGTGGGGAGCGCGAAGTCGGGGGCGGGGTCGCCGGGGTTCAGGCGGTCGGTCATGGCGGGAACGATACCGCCGCGCGCGGGCCGGAGGCGGGCGGCGACGCGCGGCCGGACGGTGATCATCACCATTGCTTGTTGCAAGGGATTGGCAACAACGACTCACGGGAAATAGGCTCTGCCCGTGGAAACCCTGGCGATGCACATCTCCAACGGGATCATCGACGGTCCCGTCGCCGCGATCTTCGCGGCCTTCGCGCTCGCCGCGCTCACGTTCTGCGTGCTGCGCGGCCGGGCCGACCTCGACGACCGGCTGGCGCCGATGGCCGGCCTGGTGGCCGCGTTCATCTTCGCCGTGCAGATGCTCAACTTCCCGATCTTCACCGCCGGAGTGAGCGGCCACCTGCTCGGTGGCGCACTCGCCGCGCTGCTGGTCGGCCCGTGGGTGGGCGCGCTCTGCGTCGCCGTGGTGCTGGTCGTGCAGGCCCTGGTGTTCGGTGACGGCGGGGTGGCCATGCTCGGCCTCAACATCACCAACATGGCGATCCTGGGCACCGCCGCCGCGTACCTGCTGATCGCGCTGCTGCTGCGGGTGCTGCCGCGCACCCCGGCCGGGCTGGCGGTCACCGCGTTCGTGTCCGCGCTGGTCAGCGTCGTGGTCGCGTCCCAGGGCTTCGTGCTCCAGTACTGGCTGGGCGGCACCACCGACCTCGGCGGCAACCTCGGCGGGCTGGCCGGCACGATGGCCGTCGCCCACCTGCTGATCGGCGTCGGCGAGGGCCTGATCACCGCGACCACGGTGGTCACCGTCGCCAAGGTCCGCCCCGATCTGGTGTACGCGTTGCGCGCCCTGAAGAAGCCGGCCGTACCGGCTCTCGCCGTCTCGGTCGCCGGAGGTGCCCGATGAGCAAGCGTTCCTGGCCGTTCCTCCTCGGTGGCCTGCTGATCGCCCTGCTGCTGGCCGGCGTGGTCAGCAACTACGCCTCGTCCCACCCGGACGGGCTGGACTCCTCGCTGCTCAAGGGCTGCACGGTGAACGCCGACGACGAGATCACCGGCGGTAGCTGCCCGGCCCAGCAGGCGAAGGACCACGAGTTGGCGGACAGCCCGCTGGCCGACTACGGCGTCCGGGGGATCGGCAACGACTTCCTCTCCACCGGCCTGTCCGGCGTGCTCGGCGTGCTGCTCACGTTCGCGCTCGGTGGCGGCCTGTTCTGGCTGGCCCGCCGCCGCGGCCCGGCAACCGGTGGCCCGGCAACCGCTGGTCCTGCGGGCGGCGACAGCGGGACCACCGCGCAGCCCTCCGGCACCCGCTGAGCCGGGGAGCGACGAATGGGCGCCGGGCACGGGCACGTGCTCTACCGCGAGTCCGGCTCGCCGGTGCACCGCCTCCCGCCGGAGGTGAAGATCACCGCCATGGTGCTGTTCACCGTGGCGGTGGTGGCCACGCCGCGGGAGGCGTACTGGGCGCTCGGCGGGTACGCGCTGCTGGTCGTCGCCGTGGCGGCGCTGGCCCGGGTCGGCCCGCGCTGGCTGCTCGGCCGGGCGCTGATCGAGCTGCCGTTCGTGCTGTTCGCGTTCGCGCTGCCGTTCCTCGGCACCGGTGAGCGGGTCGGGGTGGCCGGGCTGAGCCTCTCCGTCGACGGGCTGCACGGCGCGTTCAACATCCTGGCCAAGGGCACGCTTGGCGTACTCGCGTCGCTCCTGCTGGCCGCGACCACCACGACCCGGGACCTGATCCTCGGCCTGGACCGGCTGCGCTGCCCGCAGATCCTCACCCAGATCGCCACGTTCATGCTGCGCTACCTGGAGGTGCTGGTCGGCGAGGCCCGGCGGATGCGGCTGGCCCGGGTGTCCCGGGGCGACGACCCGCGCTTCCTCTGGCAGTTGCGCGGCTTCGCGGCCGGTGTCGGCGCGCTGTTCCTGCGCGCGTTCGAGCGCGGCGAGCGGGTCTACCTGGCGATGGTCTCGCGCGGCTACACCGGCCGGATGCCGGCGGTGTGGCAGAGGGCCGGCGCGGCCACCGCCGGGCAGTGGGCGGTCGCCGCGACGGTCCCGGTGATCGCGGCCTCCATCGCGGCCGCCGCGCTCGTCCTGCAATGATCGGGTACGTGCAGCCGCCGCTCTCCCTGGACGTCCGTGGCGTCCGGTACGCGTACCCGGACGGTCACGTCGCCCTGCACGGGGTTGACCTGACCGTGCCGCGCGGCGCCCGGGTGGCGCTGCTCGGGCCGAACGGCGCCGGCAAGACCACGCTGGTGCTGCACCTCAACGGCATCCTCACCCCGACCGAGGGCACGGTCGAGGTGGGCGGCCTGACCGTCTCCCGCGACCGGGGCACGCTGGCCGAGGTGCGCCGCCGGGTCGGCATCGTCTTCCAGGACCCGGACGACCAGCTCTTCCTGCCCACGGTGGCGGAGGACGTCGCGTTCGGCCCGGCCAACCTGGGGTTGCGCGGGGCCGAGCTGGCGGAACGGGTCGACGAGTCCCTGGCGGCGGTGGGCATGACCGAGCATCGGGACCGGGCGCCGCACCACCTGTCGTTCGGGCAGCGGCGGCGGGTGGCGGTGGCCACCGTGCTCGCGATGCGGCCGGAGATCCTGGTGCTGGACGAGCCGTCGTCGAACCTCGACCCGGCGGCCCGCCGGGAGCTGGCGGAGATCCTGCGCGCGCTGCCGGTGACGCTGCTGATGGTCACGCACGACCTGCCGTACGCGGCCGAGCTGTGCCCCCGCGCGGTGATCCTGGACGGCGGCCGGATCGTGGCCGACGCCCCCACCCCGGACCTCCTCGCCGACGCCCCCCTGCTCGCGCAGCACCGCCTGGAACTCCCCTACGGCTTCACCCCGCACCTCCCCCGCCCCTGACCCCGCCCCCGCCCCCGGCTCGGCGATCTTGCACTTTCCGCCCCGACAAAACGAACATAAGCCGCAGCGCGCGGGCCGCAACTGCAAGATCGCCGGGGTGGGCCGGGCCGGGGTGGGCGGGGTGGGGTGGGGTGGGGTGGGTTAGGGCACTGGGGTTGCGTGGGGGTGAGCGGGGCGGGGGGTGCGGGTGGCGGAGCGGGTGGCGGTGCGGAGGCGGAGCAGGCCGGCGGCGACCGCGCCGGCGCCGGTGGCCAGCGCCACGGTGACCAGGACCCGGATGAGCGTGGGTGGGCCGGCGGCCGGGGGGACCGAGCGGGCCAGCACGGCGAGGTTGGACACGCCGGCGAACAGCGTGAGGCAGGCGCCGGCGAGCGCCAGCGTGAAGTCGGCGGCCGGCCGGCGGGCCAGCGCGTACCCGCCGGCGGCCAGCGCGCCGAGGCCGGTGAGCAGCGTCCACACCTGGCCGGTGACCAGCTCGGCGAGCAGACCGCCGGCCCCGGGCGCGCCGGTGTCGAGCGCCCGGCCGACGGTGAGCGCCACGGTGGCCGCGCCCCCCACGGCGAGCAGTCCGCCGACCGCACGCAGCGCGCGGACGCCGGCAGCCGTGCCGCCGGGCACCAGCCCGGCCGCGCCGAGCGTCAGGAAACCGAGCGTGGCGGCGACCCACCACGGGTACGGGTCGGGCGGCGGCACCCAGTCGAGCGTGCCGCGTACCTCGGTCGGGGTGTCGCCGGCGCGCAGCGGCACCACCCAGTCGCGGACCCGCTGGACGCGGCCCGGATCGGCGGCGACGGCGGCGGGCGGGCCGTCGGAGCGCCAGAGCGTGCGCTGGTCGTGCCAGCGGTAGGTCGGCCCGTCGGCGATCCGCCGCCAGGCCGGCGCGGCGGCCGGGTCGGCCTCGGCCGGCAGCCGCGTCTCCCCGGCGATCGTGCGGTTCAGCCAGGTGGCCGGCGAGCGGCTGTTCTCGAAGACCCCGCCGGGGCCGATCCGCAGGTACGGCTCGCCGGAGTAGCCGAGCACGGTGACGTCGGCGCCGCCGCGGTTGGTCAGCTCCAGCCGCGCGCCGGCCTCCACCATCCGGGCGGTCAGCCCGGCCCGCTGGGGGCCGACGCCGGTGACGGTGGCCCGGTAGTCGGTGCCGTCCGGCGCGTCCGCGCCGTGCGCGGCGGCCGGCGAGGCGAACGCGAGCAGGGCGGTGGTCGCGGCGGCGACCAGCAACCCGGCCCGGCGCAGCGGTGCGGGGATCACTTGCCGGCCGCCGCCACGGCCGCCTTGATGCCGTCCGGGCTCTTGTCCGCCAGTTCGGTGCCGTTGACCTTGATGGTGGGGGTGCCGGTGACGCCGGACCGGCTGGCTTCGTCGGTGACGTGCCCGGTCCACGCCGTGTACGTGCCGTCGTTCACGCAGGAGCCGAAGTCGTCCCGGTTCAGCCCGACGCCCACGCCGATGTCGATCAGCTCGTCGTTGCTGAGCCCGGCGCTGCCCTCCTTCGGCTGCTTCGCGAAGAGCTGGTCGGTGAACTCGCGGAACTTGCCGCCCTTCGCGGCGCAGCCGGAGGCGGCCGAGGAGCGGGTGGAGTACTCGGTGGTGGAGAAGCGGTTCAGGAACGCGACCGGGTGGAAGACCACCTTGGCCTTGCCCTCGCTGACGAGCTGGTTCACCGTCTCGCCGTTGACCTGCTGGAACTGTTTGCAGACCGGGCAGAGGTAGTCCTCGTAGAGGTCGATGGTGACCGGGCCGGAACCGTCGACGATGCCGGTGCCGGCGTCGTTCGCGCCGGGCGGGGCGGTGAAGTCGTCGGACTTCTGCGAGGAGTAGACGGCCCAGCCGATGCCGCCGGCGATGACCAGCACCAGCACCGCGGCGATGGTGGTGAAGAGCGTGCGCTTGCGGCGCTTCTCCCGGGCGATCTGCTCGCGTACCACGCGCGAGGCGTCCTTGCGGCCCTTGCGGCTACTCATCGTCGTCCTCCACGGTGTCGCCCGCGAGCCACCCGTCCACCGAGAACGGGGTGCGGGGCCAGATCAGCAGGAACCCGGCCAGCGCCAGGAACCCGAGGTCCCGGAGGATCTCCGGGAGGTAGCTCGGCGTCTCGCCGGCGCCGAGCTGGCCGCCGCTGCCGAAGCACCCGCAGTCGATGGCCAGGCCGCGGGCCCAGGCCGAGGCGATGCCGGTGACGAAGACCACCAGCAGCGCCGCGGAGACACCGGCGCTCACCCGGGTGGCGAGCCCGGCGAGCAGCAGCAGGCCGAGGGCCAGTTCCACGAACGGCAGCGCCGCCCCGATCACGGTGGCCACGTCGTACGGCATCACCTGGTAGGCGTTCACGGCCCGGCCGGAGGCGGCCAGGTCACCGACCTTGGCGCCGCCGGCGACCAGCCAGACGGCGGCCAGGCCGAGGCGGGCCGCGACGCCCAGCCAGGGGCGCAGCGCCGGCCAGCGCGCGGCGGCAGGGGAGGGGTGCACAGTCATTCGTCGTCCGGCGGTCACGAAAGGTTCCCGCTATCCGGCCCGCGTGTCGCCGACGGCGTCGACAAGTTCGTCGCGGGCCCGGGCGACCCGGGAACGGATGGTGCCCACCGGCACCCCCTCCACGTCGGCGGCCTCGGCGTAGGAGAGGCCGAGCAGTTGGGTGAGCACGAACGCGGAGCGTCGCTCGGCGGGCAGCCGGCGGACCAGGTCGGTGGCGCCGAGCTGGCCGGCCGGGTCCGGGTACGGCCGGTCGGTGGCCGCCTGGGCGGCGAGCCGCTCGTCGAGCCGGCGGCGGCGCACCAGGGTACGCAGGTGGTCGGCGCAGGCCCGTCGGGCGATGCCGAGCAGCCAGGTGCGGGCGGTGGACCGGCCCTCGAAGCCGGGCAGCGCGCGCAACGCCCGCAGGTAGGTCTCCTGGGTCAGGTCGTCCGCGCTGTCCGGGTCGACCAGGGCGGCGGTGAAGCGCCAGACCTCGGCCTGGGTGGCCCGGACGAACGCGGCCCGCGCGTCCGGGTCGCCGTGCCGGGCCGCCAGCGCCCAGTCGGTGACCGTCTCCCGCGCAGCCCCGGGCCCCGCCCGGAGGCGGTCGGCGGCGGTGTCGCGCGGGGCGGGGATCACGTCAGACGAGGTTACGCGGCGTACCTGTGCCGGACAGGGTCCTTCGGCCCATTCCGTGGTCCGGCACACGCCGGGAACTTTTCCCACCCACTCACCGACTACCCCCGCATGACCTCCGACCAGCACGCGGGCCGGGCACCTCACCGTGCCCGCCGGAGGTCGGCTCGCCGGAGGCCGCGCGGTTCGGGAACCATGGCGGTCATGAATGCTGCCGTACGCCGCCCGCCCGGGGCCGTCGCCGCCCGCTCCGGAGCCGCCGCCGGGCTGCTGCTCCTCCTGCTCGCACTGCTCCTCGCCCCGGCCACTCCGGCCAGCGCCCACGCGGTGCTGGTGAGCAGCAGTCCCGCCGCCTCCGCGGTGGTGCCCGAGGCGCCCGCCCAGGTGGTGATCACGTTCAGTGAGGGGGTCCGCAAGGTCCCCGGGAAGGTGCGGGTGATCGCCCCGGACGGTTCGCGGGCCGACCGGGGCGAGCCGACGTTCCGGGGCGCCGAGGTCAGCATCCCGGTGGACCCGTCCGGCGGGCGCGGCACCTACCTGGTGAGCTACCGGGTCATCTCGGCGGACAGCCACCCGGTCTCCGGCGCGTTCACCTACTCGGTCGGCGCCCCGTCCGAACCGCCGACCGACACCGGCTCGGACAACCGGGCGAACCCGGTGACCGAGAACGCGGTCAAGGTGGCGAAGTACGCCGGCTACGTCGGTCTGCTGCTGCTGGTCGGCCCGGCGTTGGTGCTGGCCGCGCTCTGGCCGCGCCGGCTGTCCCGGCGAGGGCCGGCGCGGCTGGCCTGGGCCGGGCTCGGCGTGCTGGCGGTGGCCACGCTGGCCGAGCTGTGGCTCCAGGTGCCCTACACCAACGGCGGCGGCCTGTTCGACGTCACCTCGGCGGGCCTGGGCGACGTGCTGGGCAGCGCCTACGGCACCACCCACCTGGTCCGGCTGGGCCTGCTCGCGGCGGCGGCGTTCCTGCTCCGTCCGCTGTTCGCCGGGCCGGTCGGCCGCACCGACGGGATCATCCTGGCGGTCCTGGGCGGGGCGGCGCTGTTCACCTGGCCGCTCGCCGGCCACGCCGCCGCCTCGCCCGCGCCGGCGGTCTCGGTGGTGGTCGACGCCGTGCACCTGGGCGGCATGGCGGTGTGGCTGGGCGGCCTGGTGATGCTGGCGGTCTTCCTGCTGCGCCGTGCCGACGAGCGCGAACTGGGCGCGATCCTGCCGATCTGGTCCCGCTGGGCCGCGCTCGCGGTGGCCGCGCTGCTGCTCGCCGGCACCGTGCAGGGGCTGATCGAGGTGGCCACCCCGAAGGCGCTCGTCGACACCACGTACGGCCGGCTGCTGCTCGCCAAGATCGCGCTGTTCGCGCTGGTGATCGGCGTGGCCGCGTACTCCCGGGCGTTGGTGCGGCGGCGCGTCGCCGCCGGCCGGCCGGGCGCGATGCGGCGGGCCGTGGTGGCCGAGCTGGTGATCACCGCGGTGGTGCTCGGCCTGTCCGCCACGCTGGTGCAGACCACCCCGGCGCGGACCGCGGGCACCGGCGTGACCGGCGGCTCGGTCGACTACTTCTCGACCACGCTGAGCAGCCCGAAGTATTCCCTCCAGGTGGAGCTGGACCCGGCCGAGACCGGCAACAACTCGCTGCACCTCTACGCCTACACGACCGACAACCGGCCGCAGGCGGTGCAGGAGTGGAAGGTCACCGCGGCGCTGCCGTCGGCCGGGATCGAGCCGATCACGGTGCCGCTGCTGCCGCTGAGCGACAACCACGCCACAGGCGAGGTCAGCCTGCCGGCCCGGGGCGACTGGCAGCTCCGGATCACCGTCCGCACGTCCGACATCGACCAGGCCACGGTGACCGCCACCGTGCCGATCAAGTAACGGAAGGTTCCCTCTGATGATCCGTCTCCGGCGTTCCGCGACCGCCGCCGCGCTGACTCTCGCCGCCGTCTCCGCGACCGTGCTCGGCCTGGCCGGGTCGGCCTCGGCGCACGTCACGATCAACCCGAAGGAGGGGACGCAGGGCGGCTACGGCCGGTTCGCGTTCCGGGTGCCGAACGAGAGCGACACGGCGTCGACCGTCAAGGTCGAGGTGAACCTGCCGGAGAACGCGCCTGTCGGTTCCGTCTCCACCATGCCGGTGCCGGGCTGGACGGTGGCGGTGGAGAAGCGCAAGGTCGACCCGCCGGTCGAGGTGCACGGCAGCCAGCTCACCGAGGCGGTCTCCAAGCTCACGTTCACGGCGGCGCCCAACGGTGGCGTGAAGCCGGGCGAGTTCCAGGAGTTCCCGGTGTCGATGGGGCCGCTGCCGCAGGTCGACACCATGGTGTTCAAGGTGCTCCAGACGTACTCCGACGGCAACGTATCCCGCTGGATCGAGGAGCCCACGCCGGGCGCGGAGGAGCCGGAGAACCCGGCCCCGGTGCTCGCGCTGGCCGCCGGTGGGGCGTCCGCGTCCCCCGGCGCGAGCGCGCCGGCCGTCGCGGCGGACGACGACGATGACGACGCCGACTCCGGGGCGGCCACCGCGTTCGGGGTGGCCGGGCTGGTCGCCGGCCTGGCCGGCCTGGTCCTGGGTGGGCTGGCGTTCGCGCGAACCCGGCGGGAGCCCACCGCGAAGTCCTGAGCACGGCACGGTCACCGGCCCGGCGGATCACTTCCGCCGGGCCGGTGGCCGTCGGTGGGCCGGGTGCGGTGGATATCCGGCGATCGGCGGAGCGTCGTCGGTAAGGTCGGCCGGGT
Organism: Micromonospora sp. NPDC049240; assembly: GCF_040647835.1. Lineage (NCBI taxonomy): Bacteria > Bacillati > Actinomycetota > Actinomycetes > Micromonosporales > Micromonosporaceae > Micromonospora > Micromonospora sp. NPDC049240. The sequence continues at coordinate 295,419 of NZ_JBEZCX010000010.1, read as the reverse complement.
AGTTGGCTACCGAGAGGGACGACGCGAATGCGTTTCGTGCGCACGATCGCCGGCATGCTGCTGCTGGCCCTGGGAATTCCGGCGCTGCTGCTGGGCGCCGGGCTCTGGCTCACCGCCCGGCACGCCGATCCGGCCGGCGGCTTCACCGCCCGCTTCGAACCGGTCCGCACGCCCGCCCGCGCAGTCGTGGTGACCGACGTGGACGCGCTGCTGCGGGCCGACCTGCCGGCGGCCCGCACCGGGCAGGTCCGGCTGCGACTGGCCGCGCGGGACGCCGGTGGCCCGGTGTTCCTCGGCCTCGCCCCGACCGACCAGGTGCGCCGGTGGCTGGCCGACGTCCCGCACAGCACCGTGCGGCGCGTCGCGGTGACCCGGGGCCCGCTGCCGGTCCGGCTCGACCCGGCCACCGCCGGCGTCGCCACCGCCGTCCCGGCCGGGCAGTCCTTCTGGGTACGCCAGGGCGTCGGCTCGCTCCAGTGGCGCCCCGCCGAGCTGGGCGACCGGTCGTTGAGCCTGGTGGTGATGCGCGCCGACGGCGCCGGCGGGCTCGACCTGAGCCTGCGGGGCGAGGCGCGGGCCGGCTGGTTCCCGGGCGTGGCGTGGGCGTCGCTGGCCGGCGGGACGCTGCTGGTGGTCCTGGCGGTGCTGGTGCTGCTGCGCCCGCACCGGCCCCGGGAGGTGGTCTTCGTGGTCGAGCCGGACCAGGTCCCGGTGCTGGCCGGGCGGCTCGGCATCAGCTCGCTGAGCGAGCTGGGCCGACAACCGGACCGGGCGTCCGGCCCGGACCGGCAACTGGTCGCCGTCGGCCCGGTCGCCGGTGAGCGGAGCCGCGCGGCGATCTCCTCCGCGCCGAGCCGGCGCCCGGCCAGCCTGGCCGACCTGCCGGCCGGCCGTGACTGGTCGTGGCCGCCGATCTCCCGGCGGGACGACAGGTGATCCCGGCAGGACGGCAGGTGGCCCTCCGCGCTGCCGACGCGGAGGGCCACCGTCACCGGGGGAATTCGGTGCTACCTGGGAGAAAACAGAGGTAGTTGGGACAAGATTAGCGCCGAACGCCACCGTTTGCGAGGTCTGTCCGTTCAACGACCGTCGCGGTTCGCCGGCGGACCGGCAGCACCGCCAGCAGCAGCAGGCTCAGCAACACGTACGCGTTACGCGTGACGAAGTCGACCGGGTCGTCGGTACGCGCCGGACCGGCGCCCCAGTCCTGGAACGTCACCACCCCGTACACGATCACCACGCCGGTGCCCACGGCCAGCGCGAGCAGGCCACGACGCCGGCGGATCCCGGCCGCCGTCGACCGGTCGGCGTCCAGCGCGGCGTCCACCAGCACCACCACCGCCGGAATGAACCAGTACAGGTGGTGGGTCCAGGTGATCGGGGAGATCAGGCCGCCGACCAGGCCGGTCAGCGTCAGGCCGGCGAGCGCGTCCCCGGCCCGCGCCGCGCGCGCCGCCCGCCACAGCCCGTAGCCGGCGACCAGCAGCGCGAGCACCAGCCACGGCAGCCGGCTCGGCTCCTCCGGCGCGGTGATCCGGCTGAGCAGCCCGAACAGGGACTGGTTGCCGGTGTAGTCGGTGCGACCCACCCGGTCGGTGGCCCACAGCTCATGGGTCCAGAACCGCCACGAGTCGTTCGGCGCGACCGCCGCCGCCAGCAACGTGGCCGCCGTCGCGGTCGCCGCCGCCACCGCCGCGGCCCGCCATCGCCGGGCGGCCAGCAGATAGAGCACGAAGATCCCGGGGAACAGCTTGAGCGCCGCCGCCAGCCCCACGCCCACGCCGGCCCAGCGCCGCCCCTGCGGTACGGCGAACAGCAAGTCGGCCAGGATCAGCACCACCAGCAGCATGTTGATCTGCCCGAAGGTGATCGTCTCCCGGGTGCTCTCCACCGCCAGCACCAGCAGCACGGCGACGGTCAGGCCGAACACGCGGGGCAGGCCGTGGCGCCGCAGCACCGGCGTCACCAGCCAGCGGGTGGTGACCACCACGCCGGCCACGGTCAGCACCGTGAACGCGGCGATCGTGACCCCCAGCGGCAGCAGCGCGAACGGGCGCAGCAGCAGCGCCGCGAACGGGGGATAGGTGAAGTAGAGCGCGCCCTGCACCCGGTCCGGCTGGACGTAGTCGTAGAGCGGGTGCCCGGCCGCCCACCAGTCCATCGCCCGCATGTAGATCTTCAGGTCGAAGTAGTCGTGCACGAAGCCGGGCAGGTAGAGCGCCGGCAGCATGGCCGCCAGCGCCAGCACCGTGACCACCCGCCGAGCCGTACGCCCGCCCGCGTCGTCCGGGGTGACGGCGGGTGGGGCGACGGGTTCGGCTGGCACGGGGAAACCCTAGCGGTCCACCTGGCCGACCGTGCCGAGGCGCGGGCGGGTCGGCGGCGCGTAGTCTGTCCCGGTGGCTGATCTTCTCGTCTGGATCGATTGTGAGATGACCGGGCTCGACCTCGGCCGGGACGCCCTGATCGAGGTCGCCGCGCTCGTCACCGACCCCGACCTCAACGTGCTCGGGGACGGCGTGGACGTGGTGATCCACGCCGACGACGCGACGCTCGCCGGCATGCCGGAGATCGTGCGCACCATGCACGCCAAGTCCGGCCTCACCGAGGAGGTACGCCGGTCCACGGTCACCCTCGCCGAGGCCGAGGACCTGGTGCTCGACTACGTCACCAGCCACGTGAAGGACCCGAGGACCGCGCCGCTGTGCGGCAACTCGATCGCCACCGACCGGGGCTTCCTGGCCCGCGACATGACCCGGCTCGACGCCCACCTGCACTACCGCATGATCGACGTCTCCTCGATCAAGGAGCTGTGCCGTCGCTGGTACCCGCGGGTGTACTTCGGCCAGCCGCAGAAGGGCCTGGCCCACCGCGCGCTGGCGGACATCCGGGAGAGCATCCGGGAGCTGGAGTACTACCGGCGGACCCTGTTCGTGCCGCTGCCCGGCCCGGACGTGGAGACCGCGAAGGCGATCGCCGCCCAGCTCTGACGTCCGGGTCGGAACCCGGTGGACGGGGCGGGGCCGGGTGTGGCTATTATTGGTCCGCGCACCGCCCGGGTGACCGGAGCGGCGAGCATGGTGGCTGTAGCTCAGTTGGCAGAGCACCGGGTTGTGGTCCCGGTTGTCGTGGGTTCAATTCCCATCAGTCACCCCAAGCGTTACCCCAGTTCAGGGCCGGTTTTCACCGGCCCTGACGCGTATCCGGGGAGTACGGCGGGGGCAGTCACAGGCGGCGCATCCTGCCGACGGCCACGCCGACGCGGAACGCCCCCACGGTCTGCCGGTGCGGGGCAGCCGATGAGGTCGCAGACCAGCAGGTAGAGGGTGGCGGTGCGGGCTGGCTGCCAGCGGTAGCGCATCTCATGCCGATGCCCCGCCTTCACCATGAGCTGGCACTCCACCGGCCGACCCGAGGCGGCGACCGCCACCGGAGCGTTCGCGGTACCGGCACCTCGGTGGGGAACTCCAACGCCCCGCTCACCTTCGGGTGGGCGGGGCGTTGCGTTGGATGGTCAGACCGCGTGTAGCTCTCGGACGCTGCGGTCGGTCGCCACGTACTGCGGCCAGTCTTCCGTGTGGCACTCCGCGGCGTGCAGGGCGGTGCGTACCTGCGACAGAAGGATGTGGACGGCGCTCTCGAAGTCGTCTGCTTCGATGCTCGTGGCGAACTCCACGGTGCGATCGGCCAGGCTGGCAGCCATCTGCACCTCGCAGTCCAGGTTGTCGAGGTGTTCCTGCACGGCGTCGAGGAACTCCTCGTACTGCGCGTCGGTGCCGTGTGGCGTACTTTCGAGCGTCATCTGGATCGCGATGCGATGCTGCTGCATGATCATCCCTTCTCCCAGCATGTGGCTCGTTTGAGCTGTCCAATAAGATCTTTTAGGTAGTTCGCACCAGAGGGGGTGCACTTCACGGTCTTCCAGTGCTTTTCAGGGCATGGGCAGTACAGCTTGAAGTACCTGTTGCCCCCGCCGTCAACTCTCCAGTTCTTGCGCTCAGCCTCGCGGAGAACGTCCTCAAGTTCTTTAACTCTGTGCTTGGGGCGTGACACTCGGTAAACGCTCCTTGCCTCTTGAGGTTACCTACCCGGAAGATCCACTAACAGACGCGGTTGGTCACAGACGCGCCAACGAGTGAAGAGGGCATCGGACGCGGAGCGTAGGGTCTCCGATCGGTGAACCGTGACCGCTTCGTCGGCAAGGCGACACCGAGGTCAGGCGCGCGCCCGTTCGTCGCGCCACCGCCACGCCAGCTCCAGGCACCCGGTGCCGGCTGGCGCGACGCGGCCGGAGCTGAGCAGCTCGCGAACGCCAGCCTCAGTGAACGGGATTCTCTCCGCCAGAACCGCGCCTTCGTCGTTGCGGTCGACGAAGGCGCAGGCGAGATGGTCGAATACCTCCGCGTCGATCACCAGGACCGTCAGGACTTCGCTGACGAGGGTGAGCGCGGAACTTCCGGCGGGTGTGGCTGACGGCGGTCGCCGCCGCGGGGGTGGAGGGGCTGCGGTTCCACGATCTGCGGCACAGCCACGTCGCGTGGTTGCTGTCGGCGAAGGAGCCGCCGTCGTTGACGGCGATCCAGCGGCGTCTGGGGCACGCGTCGATCACGGTCACGTCGGACCGATACGGGCACCTGGTGCTGGCGGTGGATGAGCGGATCGCGGCGGCGTTGGATGCGGCGTTGCCGCGTTCGGGCTGGGGCAGACTGGGAGCAGTGAGCCCGACGCAACCCGAGGCATCTAGCACGGGAAACGGTGGTCACCGCCGTGACCTAGATGCCACGGCGGTTTCAATTCCCATCAGTCACCCCAACGACGAAGCCCCCTCCTCCGGGAGGGGGCTTCGTCGTGTGCGGGGTCCGGTCAGGCGGTCGGCTCGGCGCTGGGCGTCCCGGCGGCCGGGCTGGCGTCGTCGCCCGGCTCGGCCGGCGGCTCGTACGGCAGGGCGCTGCCCTTGACGTACTCGTCCCAGCTCATGTTCCAGTCGGTCCAGCCGTTGCCGTTCTGGAGCTTGCGCTCGGTGCCCTTGACCGTGATCGGGTCGCCGAGGCGGGTGTTGGCGAACAGCCAGTTGCCGTCCTTCATCGAGACGTTGACGCAGCCGTGCGAGACGTTCGAGCGTCCCTGCACACCCTCGGACCAGGGGGCCGCGTGGATGAACTCGCCGCCCCAGGTGAGCCGCTGCGCGTAGTCGATCTCGGTGCGGTAGCCCTCCTCCGGGCCCAGCTCCTCCATGGTGTCGAAGACGGTGTGCCGGAGCTTCTCGATGACCACCATGGTGCCGCTGGACGAGGGGGTGCTCTTCTTGCCGAGGCTCACCAGGATCGTCTTGACGACCTTGCCGTCCTTGGTGACGGTCATCCGCTTGGTGCGGTTGTCCACCGTCATCACGAACGACGGGCCGATCTTCACGTCGACGGTCAGGTCGGAACGGCCGTACCAGCCGTCGCCCAGCGGCAGCCCGTTGGCCCGCACCTGGTAGGAGACCGTGCTGTTGGCCTTCCAGAACGTCTTGGGCCGGTAGTGCACCTCGGTCGGGCTGATCCAGCGCCAGATGCCCTCCTGGGCCGGCTGCGCGGTCACCGTAATCCGGCGCTGCATGTCGTCGCGGTAGTCCTCCGGGATGGCCCGGCCGAACTTCACGATCAGCGGCATGCCCACGCCGACGACCTGGTTGTCGCCGAGGAAGCTGGTCACCCGGACCTGCTTGGCGGGCTTGGCCATCACGGTGAACGTGCTGGTGGCGGTCGCCGGCTTGCCGTCGTCGCCGGTCGCCGTCACGGTCGCGGTGTACGTCTGGGCGTAGTCCAGCGCGGCGGCGGGCTCCCAGCTCTTGCCGTCGGCGGCGAGGGTGCCCTCGACCGCCTTGCCGGTGGCGTCCTTCAGCTCGACGGCGGTCTCCTGCGCGTCCTTCGTGGTGAAGGTGATGGCGGTGGTGGCCGGGACGTCCTTGGCGTCGGCGGCCGGCTCGCTGATGGTGGCCGCCGCCTTCGGGGCCTTCTCGCCGCCGTCACCGCCGCCCTGCCAGCTCGACGGTTTGTCGCCGCCGCCGGTGCAGGCCGTCAACGCCATGGTGGCGACGAGCACCGCGGCGGCGAATGCGCGGCGCCCGCCGCGGCGGGCGCTCCCGCCCCGGATCGGTTCGTCCTGGCCAGCTCGCATGATTCCCTCACAAGTGTGCTGCGCGGTCCCGATCGTCTCTGGTCAGACGCGTCGGACCGGGTACTCGTTGCCGGAAGTGAACCGGAACACCCCGGTGACGGTGTAACGATTCTGTCGTCGTCCGGCGCTTCGTTGCTGGGGACGAGTCCCGGCACCGCCGCAAGCGGCCGCGTCCGACAACGGTACGCCGCTTAGAACGGCGCGCCCTGCCCGCCCTTCGGCACCGGCAGGGCACTGCCGGCGACGAACTCCGACCAGCTCAGGCTCCACGCCGTCCAGCCGTTGCCGGGCGCCAGCCGCCGTTCGGTGCCCTTCACCGTGATCGGGTCGCCGACAAGCGTCTTGCCGAACAGCCACCGACCGTCGGCCATCGACACGTTCACACAGCCGTGCGACACGTTCCGGCGGCCCTGCACCCCCTCCGACCAGGGCGCGGCGTGGATGTACTCACCACCCCAGGTGAGCCGCTGGGCGAAGTCGATCTTCGTGACGTACTGGTTGTTCGGGTCCGGCTCGTCGCGGGTGTCGAAGACGGTGGACTCCTTCTTCTCCATCACCACCATGGTGCCGCTGGAGGACGGGGTGCTCTTCTTGCCCAGGCTCACCGGCAGCGTACGGATCACCGCGCCGTTCTCCGAGACCGTCATCTTCTTGGTGGCGTTGTCCACCGTCATCTCGAACGCGCGGCCGATCTTCGCGGTGGCGTTCCGGTCGACGTTGCCGTAGCGGCCGTTGCTCAGCGGGATGCCGGCCAGCGCCAGCCGGACGGTGAGCGTGGTCCCGGTCTTCCAGTACTCCGGGGCGCGGTAGTAGGCCTGGGTGCCGTTGGCCACCCAGTACCAGGCGCCGGGCTGCGGCGGATCGGTCTGCACGAACATGCGCTTCTGCACCGCGGCCCGGTCCTTCTTCGGGATGCCCGGCGAGAACTCGGCGACCACCGGCATGGCCACGCCGTACGTCTTGTCGCTGAACAGGTAGAGGCCGGAGCCGATGGTGGACTTCGGCTTGCCCATCGTGGTGAACGTGCTGGTGCCCTGGTGGGTCGCGCCGTCCGTGCCGGTCCCGGTGACCGTGGCGGTGTACTTCGTGGCGTACTTCAGTGGGGAGGACGGCACCCAGCTGGAGCCGTCGCGCCGCATCCGCCCGTTGACCGCCGTGCCGTCGGCGGTGGTCAGGACGACCTTCGACACCGTGCCGCCGCCCGGGACCCGGGCGCTGATCTCGGTGCTGGCCGGCCGGCCGGTCGCGCCGTCGGCCGGGCTCACCGACAGCGGCGACGCGGCGGGGGCCGCGTCGCTCGACGGGGTGCCCGACGGATCCGGCGCGGTGGACGAGACGCCACCGACCTCCTGCTGCTGGCCGGGCACGAAGGCCGGCTTCTCCTCGCCGCCGCCGCACCCGGTCAGTGCCAGCGACGCCGTGAGGACCAGGACGCCCACCATCGCCCCGGCCCGCGCGAACCTGCCCATGCCCACCCCTGTCGTAGCGTGCCTGGCGGACATCGTGCCCCATCGACGCCAGGACGCCCGTCCCCGTAGGGGCTCGGCTGTCGGTTTTGGTCGTTTTTGTCGGTTAAGCTCGTCCGAAGGGTGGACCCCGGTATCGGATTGGAACCCCGCTCGGCGGGCATGCTAAGGTTCTTCCCGTTGTCAGCGAGCGCCGCTAGCTCAACTGGCAGAGCAGCGGACTCTTAATCCGCGGGTTCGGGGTTCGAGTCCCTGGCGGCGCACCAGCAGCAAGGCCCCGAAAGGCGCTCCGCGTCGGTCGGGGCCTTCTTCGCGTACGCCGATGGTGGCTCGGCCCGCCGGCTCGGCGGTGCGGGTGGTCTCCGGACGACCGGTGACCGGGCCGGCTGCCGCAAGGATGATCGGCGAGCGCGGTCGGGAGCCTCCTGTCGATCTCCGCCCAGAGGTCGGATGGCTGGGTCGATTGCGATACGCATAGTCGACGGACGATCGAATGGTTGCGCCGTAAACGTCTGACGTCTACGCTGCAAGGCAGAATTCTGTGACCATGGGCAAGCGGGTGTGAGCGGGCATCGGGCGTTACCGACGGCACGGTAGGTGCCGCCGGGCGGTGCTTCTCGCTCGAAGCGCACGTGGCCTCGCGGCTGTTCCTGCCGCTCCTAGTCAGAGACCCACCATGGTCGGAATCGCCCCCGTGTTCTCCTCTCCGTCGGCCGTTATTCGTGCGGTGGTCCACCGTCGCGCCCCGAGGACGATTGTCCAGCGGACATGCCCTGTCGGCGGTAAGCGAAAGGAATGGTCCGTGAAACCAGCCGTCTCTACCGTTCGAAGGGCACTGCTGGCAGTTGTGCTGGCCGTCGCCTCCACGGTCCCGGCAGTGGTCGCGAGTCAACTGCCGGCCTCGGCCGCCGTCCAACAGACCTACTATGTCGCCCCGGACGGAAACGACGCCAACCCGGGAACGCTCCAGTCGCCATTTCGGAGCCTGCAACGTGCGAGGGACGCCGTTCGTACGGTGAATTCCAGCATGACGGGCGACATTCAGGTCTACCTGCGCGGTGGAAGTTACCCGGTGAACAGCACGATCGAGTTCGGGGCCGGTGACTCCGGCACCAACGGATATCGGGTCAGCTATTCCGCCTACCCCAACGAGACCCCCGTTCTCGAAGGTGGGGTGCAGGTGGCGGGGTGGACCCAACACAGCGGCAACATCTGGAAGGCGCCGCTCGACCGCGCCAACAAACTGCGCGCGCTCTACGTCAACGACAAGCGGGCGTACATGGCGTCGAAGACGATCGGCTCGGCGGGCTGCTACGGGACGTACACCGTCACGGCCGGGCAGGCCGCGTGGGCCTGGGAGTCGGGGTCGCAGTGCGACGGCGCCAAGTACAACCTGAACGACTTCCCCGCCGTCGCCCGTAACCAGGACGACATCGAGATCGAGACGGGGACGACCTGGACCACGGCGATCGTGGGGGTCCGCCAGGTGACCACGAGTGCCGACGGTGCCAACCGGGTGGCGCTGTTCCAGCAGCCGGGCGCCGCCATCGCCCAGGGCGCGTTCAACGGCAACGCCCAGACCGGCGGCAGCCACAAGGTGATGAACGCCTACGAGTTCCTGGACGCGCCGGGTGAGTTCTACTTCGACAAGGGCAGCCGGACGCTCTACTACTACAAGAGCAGTTCCGAGAACATGGCGACCGCGTCGGTCTTCGCGCCGAACAACGTGACCACCCTGTTGCGGGTCGCCGGCACCTCGACGAGCAGTCACGCTCGCAACATCACGTTCTCCGGCCTCACCGTCCAGCACTCGGACTGGAACCTGTTCAACGTCGCCGGTTCGTCGTTCAAGCAGGCGCAGCAGGGCAACCTCGGGGCGCAGGCGTATGCGAAGCGGAACTTCCACGACTACTACTACCGCAACGTCGACGTCACCCCGGGCATCATCCAGGTGGAGAACGCCGACGGGATCCTCCTGCAACGCAACCGGGTCCAGCACACCGGCGTCGACGGCATCAACATGGTCAACGACGTGCAGAACAGTCAGCTGGTCGGCAACCACACCAACGACGTCGCCGGCTCCGCCGTCACCGTCGGCCATCCCCAGCACGTCTACATCGGCGACGGGACGTCGACCAACCGCGAGAAGTGGTCCCCGCAGGTCGAAGGGCTGCCGAAGAACATCGCCATCAGGAACAACTACATCTACGACAGCGCGGTGCTGTTCAACGGCCACAGCCCCATCTCGGCGTACTTCGTCGACACCCTGACGGTGCAGCACAACCGGATCGAGAAGTCGCCGTGGGCGGGCATCACGCTCGGTTGGGGCTGGTGGAACTTCGACGGATCATCGGGCTCGATCGCGCCCAACCGGCCGACCACGACGGCGCGGAACAACACCATCAGCTACAACCACATCATCGACACGGTGCAGCGCCTCAGCGACACGGCGCCCATCTACACACTGGGCAGCCAACCGGGCACCACGATCACCAACAACTATCTCCAGGGCGTGCCGTCCGGGCACAAGTACGGCCTCCACCCCGACGAGGGATCGGCGTACCTCACCTTCCGCGACAACGTCCTGAGCGTGGACAAGAACGTCACCTGGATGATCAACTCCGACGACTTCGGGCGTAAGCACGACCTGAGCATCACGCAGACCTACGGCCCCATCAACAAGGTCTCGAACAAGAACCTGCCCAACAGCACGATCAACGACATCATCGTCTCCGCCGACTACGTCTGGCCGGCACCGGCGTACGGCATCGCCGTCAACTCCGGGCTGGAGGACGCGTTCCGGGACATCGTCCCGGCGGCCAACCTGTCCCTGCCGAACCATGTCCTGCCGGCCAGCACCTACGTCACGAGCGGGACGGCATCGATTCCGATCCGGAGCGCCGGGGACGCGACCAGGGCGGTCTGGTTGGCTCCCGCCGGCACCACCGCCTTCACCGCCGGCCCGACGATGACCAGGGCCGGGGGCACCGACACGTCCATCGCCGTACCGACGTCGCAGGGCGAGTACCGGCTCTACGTCCTCGACGCGCAGGGCAACCGGTCGGCCGAGTCCAGCTCGATCGTCCGGCAGCAGGGCACCGGCACCGGCCAGCCGGGCGGCCGGCTCGTGGGCGGCCAGTCCGGCCGGTGCGTCGAGGTGCCGAACTCCGCCACCACCAACGGCACGCAGGTCCAACTGTGGGACTGCGCCGGCGGCGCGAACCAGCAGTGGGCCTACACCGCAGGCAAGCAACTGACTGTGTACGGCAACAAGTGCCTGGACGCGAACGGCGCGGGCGCCAGCAACGGCACCACGGTCATCATCTGGGACTGCCACGGCGGCACCAACCAGCAGTGGAACGTCAACGCCAACGGCACCGTCACCAACGTCCAGTCCGGACTCTGTCTCGATGCCAACGGCGCCGCCACCGCCAACGGCACGAAGATTATCCTCTGGTCGTGCAACGGTGGCACGAACCAGCAGTGGAGCCTTCGCAACTGACCGACGGCCCCGGGGCCGGGCCGACTCGGCCCGGCCCCGGGCCGGCGCACCGACGAGCAGGGCCCTGATGTCCGCTTCCGCGGGTCGGGGCCTTCTCCGCGTCCCGCGGGCGGTAGGCGGTCGCTCGGTGCCGCTCGCCGAGGTGGGCCCGGTGTGCCGGGCCCACCTCGACGTCGGGCTACCAGTTCAGCGGCAGGGTGCCGATGAACCGGGTGAGCGCGCCGGCGAGGAGTTGGTCGTCGCGCCGCGACGGGTGCCAGTCGCAGCCGAGCTTGTCCAGGCCCAGCGCGTTGTCGTCGTAGTAGAGCGAGCGGACCCGGGTGTCGCCCGCGTCCGTCCGGGTCCGGACGACCTGCTGCACGGAGCTGGCGAGCGGCGTGCCGGACAGGTCCGGGTAGGTGAGCACGATGAACGTGTCGGGGCCGTAGCGGGCCCGCAGCTTGTCGAGGAAGCCCAGGTACGCGGTCCGGAAGTCGGCGGCGAGCTGGTCGGGGGTGCTCCACCGCTCACCGGCGTGCAGGGCGGTGGAGAAGTCGTTGATGCCCAGGCCGACCACGACCAGTTGTGGTTGCCAGGTGGCCGGCCTCTGCCACACGGTGCTGTTCCAGAGCGCCTGGAGGTCGGTCTCGTAGTAGGTGCGGAAGTTGTCGGTGCCCCCGCCGTTGTAGTTGCGCACCATGCCCAGGCCGGACCAGGCGATGAGCTGGAAGTCGGCGTCCAGGCTCTGTGCGGTGAGCGCGCCGAACGTGACGTCGGCGTTGGAGTTGCGGGTGACCCCGCCGTTGGCGGAACAGTCCCGGGTCGTCGACATGTTGCCGTAGCCGGCGGTCCACGAGTCGCCGATGAACTCGATCTGCCGGCTGCGGGCGGCGGGCTTGGCCAGGATCACGCCACCGGGTGCGGCGACGAGACCACCGAACTCGCCGGCCGCCCACGGGCTCTCGGTGCGTTTGACGAGCCGTACGGTGTGGATGGCGTCGGTGAGGTTCCGGACCCAGTAGGTGGTCTGCCCGGGGGTGACCAGGGTGGCGACGGTCGTGCCGTCGATCTGGACGGCGTAGTCGTTCTGGCTGTCGTTGAGCACGATCCCGACGCCGGTGCCCCGGAACCGCCCTTCGAAGTAGGTGCCGGGCCAGGTGTACTGGACGCTGCTCCCGACCGCCCGGACGCGCCCCACCGTGTTCGTCTGCGCGGCGGACGGCGGCGGCGGGCTGGTGGGCGGCGGCGTGGGCGTGGTGGTGGGTGGCCAGTGGGTCTCTGGCGGGCCGGTGGGCGGTGGCGGGTCGGTGGTCGGCGCCGGGGTGGTCGGCGCAGGCGTGGTGGGGGTCGGGCTTCCGGTGCACGGCACGCCGTTGAGCGCGAAGTCGGTCGGCGCCGGGTTCGACGAGTTGTTCCACGAGCCGCTGAAGCCGAACTGCGCGCCGGCGCCGGTGCCGAGGTTGCCGTTCCAGCCGGTGTTGGTCACGGTGACCCGGCCGCCGGACTGGGCCACCGTGCCGTTCCACAGTTGCCCGACCACCTGCCCGGCGGTGAACGACCAGGTCAACCGCCAGTTGGTGAGCGGATCGCCGAGGTTGGTGAGGTCGACGTTCGCGCCGAAGCCGCCCGGCCACTGGCTGGTGACGGTGTAGGCGACCCGGCAGCCGGCGGCGGCCTGCGCGGAGACGGTGGTGGTGAGTGCGGCGGCGACGGCGACGGTGACGGCGGTGGACACCGCCACCGCCGACCGGAGCCGGGTACGGGTGGGTGGCATCTGTGCTCCTCCGGGGCGACGGGATGACGGGCGCGCTACGCGCCGGAGCAGGTGATTCCGCTCGGGGCGGGGGAGCTGCTGCCGTTGGCGAGGAAGCCGAAGCTCGTCGACCCGCCGGCGTTGAGGGCCCCGTTGTAGGCGGCGTTGCGCACGCTGACCGGGCCACTGGCGCCGGTGGCCACGCCGTTCCACACGTTGCTGATGCTCTGTCCACCGGCCAGGGTCATCCGCACCGTCCAGCCGCTGATGGCCGCCGTGCTGCTCACCGTCACCTCGCCCTGGAAGCCGCCGGTCCAACTGCTCACCAGGCGGTAGGTGGCGGTGCAGACACCCGAGGGGTCCGGCGGCGGCGTGCTCGGCGGTGGCGTGGTGGGCGGTGCGGTGGTGGGCGGCGGCGGGGTGCTGGGCGGCGGGGTGGCGCCGTCCGGGGCGACCGCGCGGCCGGTGGCCGGCGAGATCATGCCGGCGCACAGGCCGCGGTTGGCGAGATCGCTGACGATCCGCGGGATCGCCGCGATCGTGTTCGCCGGCCAGTCGTGCATCAGGATGGACCCGCCGGCCTGGAGCCGGCTGGCGTTCTGCACGATCTGGTCGGTGCTGGCGTTGTTCCAGTCCTGGGAGTCCACGTCGGCGTTGATCTCGGTCAGCCCGAACTGGGCCTCGACCGCCCGCAGCGTCGCGTTGGACTCCAGGTAGGGCGGCCGGAACAGCTTCGGGGCCGCGCCGGTGGCCTGCTGTATCGCCTGCTGCGTCTGGGAGATCTCCGAGGCCATCTGCGCCTGGCTGAGCTGGGTCATGTGCGGGTGCGTCCAGCTGTGGTTCCCGATCCACATGCCGGCGTCCCGCTGCGCCCGGACCAGCGCCGGGTTGCTCTGCGCGTTCTGGCCGACGTTGAAGAACGTCGCCCGTACGCCGGCTGACCTGAGCGTGTTGATCAGTGTGGTGGTGTTGCCCGGGGTGGGCCCGTCGTCGAAGGTCAGGGCCACGTAGCCGGTGCAGGCGGCGGCCATCGAGGGCGCGGCGGTGACGGCCAGGCCGGACGTCACGGCGGTCAGCAGCGCGGCGGTGGCCGCCGCCACCAGCGTCGGGCGACGCGAGGATCGGGTGGGGGCAGCCGTCGGTCCGGCCGGGAAGGGTGTCATCGGTGGTTTCTCCCGCTGGCGTTCGAGGTGCTGCTCGGCGCCGTCACGGCTCGCTCCGCCCGGGAGACGGTCCGCGACTCGGCTCAGCGGCCCGCTGGCAGCGACGTCGGGTGGGTGCCCACGGTTCGCCGGTGTCGGCGCACCGCGAGGTTCGGCATGTGGCCAGCCCGGCTCCGGTGGAGATTATCCCGCTATGCTTCGACGATCGTCAATTCCTGGAGGACCTCCGAATGAAGATCGTTGCGTTGTCCTGCACCCAGAAGCGCCTGCCGTCGGTGACCGACGCGCTGCTGGAGGCAGCGATCAGCGGCGTCGTCCGGGAGGTCGACGGCGCGGAGATCCAGCGGATCCGGTTGATCGACCATTCCATCGCCATGTGCGAGGGCGAGGACACCTGTCTCGATCCCGAGGTGGGCCGATGCCCGATCGACGACGACTTCGCGCACGTCGTCGAGCTGGCCGAGGGTGCGCAGGCGATGCTGCTCGCCATGCCGGTGTACGCGGGGAACGTCCCCGCGGTGCTGAAGATCTTTCAGGAGCGCCTGAAGAGCTTCATGAACGCCCGGCAGCGACCGTTCGGCAACCTGCTGGTCGGGACCATCGTGCATTCGCGCACCATGCTGACCGAACCGGCGCTGGGCGCGTTGTTCCCGTGGTACCTGCGGTTGCGGAACCGGAATGTGGCGTCGGCCTGCTTCACCCGTAACGATCATCAGGACCTGACCCGCACCGCGGCGTTCGACATGTGTGTGGCAGTGGGCCGGCAACTCGGCATGACGCTCGCCGGCAGCCGGTCGCCGGCCGACGAGCGCACGCTGCTGCCGGTGGTTCAGCCGCCGGCTCGCCCGCGGTGCGGCGATCCGTCCGTCTCCTCGCCCGGGACGTGAGACTCCGCACGCCAGGTGCACCCGTCGCCGGCCCGCACACACGACACCCTGACGTCGGGGTCCAGGTAGCGGGCGGCGATGGTCTCGTGGAGGGGCTGGCAGTACGTGCACGGTGAGGAGAGCGTCAGCACGACGCCGGCGCGGGCGGCCTTTCTGCGGTAACGCAGGATCCCGCAGTCGGTGTTGCGCAGGACGGTGCCCGAGGGCTGACGCTCGCTGGTCACCGCCGAGTCGTACAGCAGCAGTTGACGTTGCAGCCGGGTCATGAAGTGGTCGGTGGCGGACACCCCGGCGGGCCGTTGTGCCCGGAGCAGCGCCGCGGTGATGCGGGAGTTCGCCCGGATCCACGCCGTCAGCCCCGCCTCGCCGTGCTCGCCCAGGACGAACTCCTCGGCGGCGGCCTGGGCCTCGAAGAACCGCTGGCGCCACAGGTCGACCTTCTCGTCCGGGTCGAGGGGGGACGGCTGACCGGTCACGCGGTCCTCCCGGTGGCGTCGTCCAGTTCGGCGAAGACCTCCTGGGCCACGCGCAGCCCGTTGTTGGCGACCGGCCAGCCACCGTAGTAGGCGAGCTGGATGATGACTTCGACGATCTTCTCCCGCGACATCCCGAGATGCAGGGCGGCACCGATGTGGCCGCGCAGCTCCCAGTCGGTCCGGGCCAGCGCGACAGCGGTCAGCGCGACCAGTTCGCGCTCCTCGACGCTCAGGTGCGGGCGGGTCCAGATCTCCCCGAACAGGTGGTCGACCGTGATCCGCAGGAACTCCGGGTAGGAGCCGGGGCGCGGCTCACGTCCGAAGACCTGCTGGAACATGGCCTCACCCCGCTCGTGGCGGTCAGCCGACTGATCCATCGTCAACTCCTTCGGGTCGGACGAACGGTGGTCAACGTGCCCGACGCCACGAAGGCGACGGCCAGCAGCGCGGCGCCGCTGGCGAAGGCGGCCGGAACGTTCACCCGCTCGGCGACGAGCCCCACGACGACCGGCCCGGCCACGGCGCCGACGTCGGTGCACATCGAGAAGCCGGCGACGCCGCTGCCGGCCCGGCCGGCCACGACGTCACCGACCAGCGCGGCCGGCGCGGCGTTGAGCAGCGCCGATCCCGCGGCGTACGCGCAGAGCAGCGCGACGAGCCAGGCGTACCGGTCGACGAACGCCAGGGCGGTGACGGAGGCCGCCGCCACACCGGTGCCGGTGATCATGGCGGCCCGGCGGCCGGCCCGATCGACCATCCGGCCGGCCGGCACGATCAGCAGCGCCTGGACGGCGGCGGACAGGGTGAACGCCCATCCCACCCATGACACGTCGTGTCGCCACGCCACCACGACCAGCGTGGGGACCAGTGCGCTGCGCAGTCCGAACAGGACCCAGCCCTGCGCCAGCGCGGCGAGGCAGGCCACCACGTAGCGTCGGTCCCGCAGCAGCGCCGGTAGTCCGATCACCGGACGGCCGGGCTCCGCGCCGGCGGTCCGGCCGGTGCGCAGCAGCGCCGGCGTCAGCACCGCGGCGGCCAGCAACATCGTGGCGTACGCCAGGAACGGCGTGGCGAGGGTGACGAGCGCGAGGAAGCCGCCCAGTGCCGGTCCGCAGACTCCGCCGAGCAGGAAGCCCGCCTCGAACACGGCGCTGGCCCGCCCCCGCCGGTCGGCCGGCGCGACCGCCAGGAGCATCGCCAGCGCGGACACCGAGAACAGCACCGAGCCGACGCCGCCGAGGCCCCGGAACACGAGCAGCTGCCCGTAGGACCCGGCGAAGGCCGTCAGCGCCGAGGAGACCGCACAGAGCAGCAGGCCGGCGACCAGGACCCGCCGCTCCCCGAAACGCACGCCCAGCCGGCCGCAGAACGGGCTGGCGACCAGCCGCATCAACGCGAACAGGGCGACGAGCGCGCCGATCCGGGTCGGCCCGGCCCCGAACGTCGCCGCGTACACCGGGAGCACCGGGAGCACCAGCCCCAGGCCCATCATGACGCATCCGCCGACGACGCTGAGGACGTAGACCTCGCGCGGGAGACCCGGTCGGGCGGCGGCGACGGGTGGGACGCTGCCCGGAACGGCCGTCTTCACTGCCCGGTCACAGGATGATGCTGAGCTTTCCGTGCTCGACCAGCGTCTCGTGGTCCAGCACCACGACCCGGCGCCGGGCCCGGAACGACCCGCCCTCGGCGACCAGCTCGAACCGGTACTTCCCGACGTAGGCGTCGGAGCGCCCGTGCCCGAACCGGTGTACGACGACATTGGCCGCCACGTCGAGGTGGGTGCCCCGGTCGGTCAGGATCTCCACGTTGCTGACCAGCCGGTTCGTCCGCGATCGTGGGTTCTCGCACCACACCTCGCCGGTGAGGAGCTGGTCGATGCGCTGGCGCAGGCGGGCGGCGTCGTCGTCGATGAGCCCGAGCACGTTCGCCCCCTCGTCGCGGACGTCGGTGGCCGGCACCCGGTAGCGGATGTCGTCGGTCAGCATCTCGTCGTACCACTCGCGCAGGCGCCACTCGTCGAGCAGTCGCGCCTCCCGGAAGAGGAACTGGTTCACCCGGTGCCACAACCGCACCTGGGCCGATTCGTCGACGGTCAGCTCGATGGTCATCGCGGTTCCGCCCCCTGCCGCTCCGCCGGCCGAGCGATCTCGTGGTGATCGTCGTCGCCGTGCATCAGCCGATCCCACTGGCGCCAGAACTCGCGGGCGGGAAGCTCGTCCGTCGTCTCCGGTACGGCCCTGTTCATGCCGCGGGACAGGTCCGAGTAGCGGACCGACCGGTTGAGGTAACCCCGCTGGCAGGATTCGATGATCTCGATGTCGTCGGGGGTGGCGAAGCCGGCGGGACCGAGGAACGTCAGGTAGTGGCTCTTGCGGAGTTCCCGGATGTCCGGCTCCTCGTCCTTCGGGGCCAGCGCGACCGAGGTGATGGCCATCCGGTCGGGGGCGATCGGGTCGATCTTGCGGATCGTGATCGCGATCGCGTCGATGATCATCAAGTTGGGGAAGATCAGCAACGCGCGGTTGGTGCCGGTGATCCGCTCCGCGCGCTCGGCGCCGAACCTGTCGACGAACCGGGCGGCCGTCGCCTCGATCCGCGGCCGGACCTCCGGGCTGAACATCGGCGTCCAGTACGCGAGCGGGCGGGCCGCCGCCGGTGGCAGCTCGTTGGCGCCGTGTCCCAGCCCGAGGGCGCAGCCGAAGCCGCCTCGCCGTCGTGGTGGCACCGACCCCAGCGACTCCATGTAGCCGACGTAACGCTTGTGCAGGGCCCGGAAGTGGTAGATGTCGACGCTGTTCTCCATCATGAGCTTCCAGTTGGCCCGCGCGCCGTGGAGCTGCGCGCCCTGGATCACCTCCATCCCGACCTCGGACTGGTCGTCGATCAGGTCGAGGTACTCCGTCGCGCCCGCCAGGTACTCGGTCAGGGTGCGCCGCTGCCCGGGGTCGAAGGTGACGAACACGAATCCGCGGTAGGCGTCACCACGGTGCTGCGTGAGGCCGTGGTCCGCCTTCCGGAAGCCCGGTCCGTACCCGTCCGGGATCGGGACCCCGACCAGGTCGCCCCGGTTGGAGAACGTCCAGTCGTGGTAGGGGCACCGGAACGACCTGGCCTGCCCGGCCGGCTCCGCGCAGATCAGCGCCCCGCGGTGCGGGCAGCTGTTCGCGAACACCCGGATCACCCCGTCGGACCCGCGGGCCATGACCACCGGCCGCCCGCCGACGTCACGTGCCACGTAGGAGCCCGGTCCGGGCACCTCCGACTCGTGCCCGACGTACAGCCAGCAGCGGTCGAAGATCCTGGTCATCTCCCGGGCGGCCAGCTCGTCGTCGGTGTAGGCGCGGCGGTCCACCCGGAAGGAGTGGCGCTCCTGGTCGTCGAGCACGATCGGGTCGCCCGCCGGTCGCCGTGGCTCGGTGGTCACCGCTTCTCCTCGCGCCGGAGCGTCCCGGCCGTGTCGAGGACCAGCTCCGCCGTCCGCGCGGCGGAGTCGCCGCACTCCGGCTGTGCGGCGCGCAGCCGGGCCCGGTAGTCCCGGGTGGGGTCGAGCAGGTCGGTGACGGCGTCGGTGACCGCCCGCGCGGTGACGTCGGCCGGCGCCAACGCGGTCCCGAAGCCCGCGCCGCCCACGAAGTGCGCCTGCACCGGCTGATCCACCGCCAGCGGGATCACCAGCATCGGTGTCGCCGCGCGGATCGACTCGGCCACGGAGTTGTACCCGCCGTGGGTGACGAACACGTCGGCGCGTTCGAGCACCTCGCGTTGCGGCAGGTACGGGGCGGTGAGCACGTCGTCGGGCAACGCGAGGTCCTCGGCGAGGTCGCCGACCGCGGCGATCACCTGGGCGCCGGTGGCCGCCGCGCCGGTGATGACCGTGCGCAGCAGGTCGGGTCGCCGGTAGAAGATCGTGCCGAAGGAGACGTACACCACCGGACGGCCCGGCTCGATCCGGTCGAGTCCGGCGAAGGCCACCTCGTCGCCGCGGGTTCCGGCCGCGCCCGGCAGCCCGATCAGCCGCACGCCGTCGTCGGTCACGCCGTCGTTCCCGATGAGTGCGGGAATCGTCGGCATCAGATTGAGAATCGGCGATCGCGCCGAATGGGTCCGGGTTGACCACCGCACCCCGTGCCGGGTCAGATAGTCGCCGACCTGCTCGTCGTAGGCCCAGCGTCCCCGTCGGTGTTCGCGCGGGCAGACGCCACCCAGGTTGGCCCAGATCATCCCGTACGGAATGCCGGAGGTCTCGGTGCCGACCATGGCCGACGCGGTGACCGGCAGCGAGTCGACGAGCACGAAGTCCGGTGCCGTCGCGCGCAGCGCGTCGGTCGTCTGGTCCGCCACCGGGGACGCCTGGAGCATCGCGCCGATCTTCGCCGGATCGTCGCTCCACGGCGCCATCTCGACCTTCCCGATCAGGTGGACCGGCGTGGTGCCGAGGGCCTGGCGGCGCTGGTCGTCGAGCATGCCTCCGTCCGCTGACAACAGCAGCAGCGTGACCTCGCCGCCGGCGGCGCGGAGCGCGTTGACCACCGGAACGTACGGGTTCAGATGACCGTGCTGCGTCGTGGTCAGGAGGGCGACGCGCATCAGATCTCCGATCCGTCGGGAAAGCGGTGTCAACTCGTCCTCAAGCGCGCGGAAAAGGCGCGTCAGCGAAAGGAAAGGCTGAAATGCGGCCCGTTTTCCGGCGTTGCGCAGAGCCTGCCGGGAGGAGGGATCGATGTCAATGCTTCGTGTCTGTCATCCGTCTTCGGTTGACGGCGTGCAAACGTCGTCAGGGCTTCGGATGATTGGCACTTGAGTGTTTCGGACGAATCTGAGTGGTTGGACGCATTTGGTCGACAAAAGGCAATGCCGGGTGCGCTCTCGCCGTTGCCTTTGGCGACCCCGCCCCCGCGGGACGGCCTACGAGGGCGGTCTCAGCCGCCACCTACGGCTGGGGTGGATGTCCGCCGACGGGCGACTGGCGGGCCACCGCGCGCAGCAGCCGGTCGAGCGCGCCGCGGTCGCCGCTGAACGTGGCGCGGCCATCGCGCAGGGCTGTGTCGAGGGTGTCCGGTGCGTCCAGCGCCGCGTTGAGGGTCGCCGGGTCGGTCCGGAGGTCGTACTCCGGTGCGGGTGGCCCGCCCGGCGCGATCTCTGTCCGGCCGGCGGCGGTGCGGACGGTCCAGACCCGTTCGGCCAGCTCGACGCGACCGGTCGACGGCGGATCGCCGGGGTCGGGGCGGCCGGCGGTGCGCAGGAACAGCAGCACCGAGGTGGCGCCCACGGTGGGCTGGGGCGGGAACGGCGCGCGCGGACGACGCAACGAAGGGGACCGGTCGGGACGATGGGCAATCCAGTTATCCATTTCGAGATCATCGGCAAGGATCCGGAGCGGCTCCGGGGTTACTTCGGTGACCTGTTCGGTTGGCGGTTCGAGACCGGCGGTCCGGTCGCGCCGTCGGTCTCCGAGGCGGGCCGGTACGGCTTCATGGACGCCACCGACGAGACCGGGCAGCGGATCCCCGGCGGCATCGGAGGCGGGCCGGGCTTCGACAGTCACGTCGTCTTCTATGTCAACGTGCCGGACGTGGAGGCGGCACTGCGGCGGGCGGAGAGTCTCGGCGGCAGGCGGGTCATGGGGCCCGAGCGCAACGCCGCCGGTCTCGTGGTCGGCCACCTCACCGACCCGGAGGGCAATCTGATCGGCCTCGCCGCCCTGCCGTGACGCGTCCGCCGGGCGCTCGTCCGCCGCTGAGCGACCGGTCCCCGACAGAGCCAGGGAATCGTGGTGTCGCGCCCCTACAGTCCCCTCCATGAAGTGGACGGTGCGATTCACGACCGGGCTCGCCGTACTGGCGACGGCCCTGGTGGCCGGGGCGGTGAGCGCCGCCGCGGCGCCCGCCGACGGTGGCCTCGGCCTGGCCCTGCGCCCACCGACGGCGGACTACCGCGCCGGCGACCAGGTCCGCCTGGATCTCACCGTCACGAACACCACCGCGGCGGCGTGCGCGCTGCCTACCCAGGCCGCCGGCACCGTCCAGGTGACCCGGGTACGCCGGGACGGGCGCGACCTCACGCCGGTGCTCGCCCGCAGCTTCCACGACGACGGGATCGCCGCCGCCGCCACCGCCGGCCTGACCACGGTCGAGCCGGGCGCGACCGTGACCGTGGCGCTTACCGGCCTCCGGGTGCACGACGGCGACGCGCCCGGCGACGTGGTGCTCCGGTCGGTGGCCGCCACTGCGGACGGCGGCGGCCTGGACTCGCTCTGGCCGGTCGGCGCCGCCGGCCGGTACGAGATCACGGCCGGCTACGTGACGCTGCCGGTCACCGGCGCGGCGAACCCCTGCCCGGGCGCGACGGAACTGCGGACCACCACGTTCACGATCGGCGACGGCGGCGCGCCCGTCCGCCGCTGGCTCTGGCCGGCCGCCGGGGCATTGCTGCTGGTGCTCCTCGTCGGCGCGCTGGTGGTCCTGCTGTGGGTACGCCGCCACCGTCGGCCGGCCGCCGCCGGCGTGGCACTGCTGCTCGTCGCGGTCGGCGCGCTGGTCGGCGGCGGTTCGCGGCCCGCCCGGGCCGACTACTCGGTCGACCCGACCGCCGGCGTGCCGGTCAGCGGCGTCGACTTCCAGGCCGCGGTCGACGGCTGCCTGGCCGGGTTCGCGCTGCCCGGCGGCGACCCGGCCGGCCTGCTACCCCGGTTGAAGGACAAGAAGAGCCCCAAGGTGCGGATCATCCCCACCCCGGGCGGCTCGGGCGCGTTCGAGACGCCGGAGAGCGCCGACGGCAAGGGCTCGTCCACGGTCACCTGGAACCCGGCGTCCACCGACCCGTACGAGGACGGGGTGGCCCGGAACCCCTGCGCCGCGCTCTACCACGAGCTGAACCACGCCGACGACATCTCCCGCGACGCGGTCCCGGCGGGCCAGTGCGGGAGCACCGGGATCCCCACCGCGGAGGTGAAGGCGACGCTCGCGGAGAACCGCTACCGGGCGGCGAAGGGCCTGCCGCCGCGCACCCAGTACAAGGGAAACCCGCTGCCGAAGAGCCTCGACGAGTGCAAGAAGCCGGCGAAGAAGACGCCCCCGCCGAAGGGCCCGGTGAAGCTCTGCGAGGACGGGGCCGACTGCGGCGGCAGCAACGGCGACCCCCATCTGGTCACCTTCGACCGGGTCTACTACGACTTCCAGGCCGTCGGCGAGTTCACGCTGGTCGCCGCCGTCGGCGGTGACCCGCTGGAGGTGCAGGTCCGGCAGGTGCCGATGGCCGGCACCCGCACCGCCTCGGTCAACTCCGCGGTCGCGTTCCGGGTCGGCGCCCACCGGCTGGCGCTCACCCTCACCGACGGCGCCACCCGGGTCCACGTCGACGGCACGCCGCTCGCCGCGCCGCCGGAGCGGACCGACCTGGCCGGCGGCGGCAGCCTCACCCGCCGTCCCTCCGACACCGGACCGACCGACGGGTACGACGTCACGTGGCCGGACGGCTCCGCCGCCGCGGTCGACCAGATCGGCCGGTACGGCTACCGCGTGCTGGTCCGGCTCGCCGACGGTCGGGCCGGGAAGGTGCGTGGACTGCTCGGCGACTTCGACGGCGACCCCGCCGACGACATCGCGCCCGCCTCCGGCCCCGCCCTCACCCAGCCGGCGCCGTTCGCGAAGCTCTACCCGGCGTACGCGGACAGTTGGCGGATCACCGCGGACCGTTCGCTGTTCCCCTACGACGCCGGGGAGGACACCGGCAGGTTCACCGACCGGAGCTTCCCCGAGCGGCAGGTGACCGCCGGTGACCTCGACCCGGCCCGCCGCGCCGCCGCCGAACAGGTCTGCCGGTGGGCCGGCGTCACCGCCCCCGGCCCGCTCGCCGAGTGCGTCTTCGACGTCGCGGTCAGCGGACGCCCCGAGTTCGCCGTCGCCGTCGCCACCACCGAACGCGTCGCCCCGCCGGCCGCCGCGCCGATCACCGCCGTGCCGGTGGCCACCGCCAGCCTGACGCCGGGCGGTGAGCCGCTGACGTTCGCCGGCCGCGCCGGGGACGCCGTCTTCGTCGACGCCACCGCCCCCGGCATCGACGACCGCTGCTCGCCGTACCTGCTCGTCGACCCCGGTGGGCGGGAGATCGCGAGCGGCTGCAACATCAACGGCGCCGGTTACGTCGACCGCGTCGACCTCCCCACCACCGGCACGTACGCGATCCGGGTCGCCGCCGTCCCCGGCGACGCCGGCCGTGCCGCCGTCCGGGTCTACCTGGCCCGGGACAGCGGCGGCACGCTTCAACCGAACGGCCCGGCCGTGACCGCGACCGTCGAGCAGCCCGGCGCCCGGGCGCAGTACCGGTTCACCGGCCGCAAGGGGGAGCGGGTCTTCGTCGAGGTGCCCGAGAGCACGCTGCCCGACCAGTGCTCCCCGCTGGAGTTGCGGGACGCCGAGGGGCAGTTGTTGCGCAGCGGCTGTGTGATCAACGGCGTCGGCGAGGTCGACGGCACGCTCCTGCCCGCCGACGGGACGTACACGGTGCTTGTCGACCCGGTCGAGCGCGGCACCGGCACGGCCACGCTGCGCCTGGTCACCGGCCGGGACCGGGACGCGACGATCACGGTCGGCGGGCCGCCGGTCGTCGCCGGGATCGACCGGCCCGGGGCGGTCACCGGCTACCGGTTCACCGCCGCCGCCGGCACGTCGGTGACGGTCACCGCGACCGCCGCCACGCTGCCCGACCAGTGCGGCACGCTGGTGCTGAACGCCCCGGACGGCAGCACGCTCGCCACCGGGTGCGTGATCAACGGGGCCGGCGGGATCGACTCGACCACGCTGCCGGCGGCCGGGGAGTACACGCTGTCGGTGGATCCGTCGGGGGCCGCGACCGGGGAGGTCACGCTGGCGGTGCGATGAGGTGGCCCTGCCGTCAAGGGCCGGCGCGGAGGCTGCTAACGTTCCGTCCCGTTGTCGGTGAGCGCCGCTAGCTCAACTGGCAGAGCAGCGGACTCTTAATCCGCGGGTTCGGGGTTCGAGTCCCTGGCGGCGCACCAACGATCAAGGCCCTGACCTGGTGGTGTTCACACCGGGTCGGGGCCTTTTTCGTTGTTGTCGATGGTGGGTGGTCGGGCTGCCCTGCTCGGGCGCGGATTTCCCGGCCTACGCCCGTCGACACCACCTGCTCGGGTGACGGCCTGGAATGCTTCGGCCATGCCTTCCTTTCCACCCACCTTCGCCGACCGGGTCGTCGCGTTGCCGCCCGGCGCCCAGTTCGAGGCGTTCCTCGACGAGCACCGCGACGCGCTCGCCGGCTGCCTGGACGGGCTGACCGAGGAGCAGGCACGCCGGTCGCTCGTCGCTTCCCGGACCACGCTGCTGGGTCTGGTGAAGCACGCGACCTTCGTGGAGAAGGTCTGGTTCGACGAGGCCGTCACCGGCCGGTCGCGCGCCGAGATCGGCATCCCGGAGCGGTCGGAGGAGTCGTTCGTCCTCGACGACGGCGACACGATCGCCACGGTGCGGCAGGCGCACCGCGACGCCTGTGCGGCGTCCCGACGTGCCACGTCGTCCCTCGGCCTGGACGACGTCCTGCGTGGACATCGCCGGGGCCCGCTGCCGCTGCGGTGGGTGTACCTGCACGTGCTGCGTGAGCTGGCCCAGCACTGCGGGCACGCGGACATTCTCCGTGAGCAGCTCCTCGACGGCTGACCTCCCGCGCGGGCCCGGTCGCGCCGCGGCTCAGCCCTGACGGGTGGGCCGGATGGTCAGGTCGCCGATCTCGACGTCGTCGGGCTGGTCGATGGCGAAGGCGATCGCCCGGGCCACCGCCGCCGGGTCGATACCGAGGCCGGCCATGTGCTGCCGGGCCTGCTCGCGCGCGGCCGGGTCGTCCAGCGCGTTGTCGATCAGCTCGGTACGCACGTAACCGGGGGAGATCGACGTGGTGCGCAGCGAGCCGTCGGTGCTCTCCTGGCGCAGCGCTTCCAGGAGCGTGCGGACCGCGTTCTTCGTGCCGGCATAGACCGCCTGGGTGGGGACGATCTTGAGCCCCGAGGTCGACACGACGGTGACCAGGTGTCCGCTGCCCTGGCGGCGAAACGTCGGCAGCGCGGCGGCGATCCCGTGCAGGATGCCCTTGACGTTCACCTCGATCATGGCCGACCAGCCGGCCACGTCGAGGTCGGCCAGTGGGCCGATCCTGGTCATCCCGGCGTTGCCGACCAGGACGTCCAGCCGCCCGTACCGCTGCACGGCGGTGTCGACGAGCGACGTGAGGTCGTCCGCGTCGGTGACGTCGACGCGTACGGCGGTCGCGGCGCCACCGGCGGTGGTGATCTCGTCGACGAGCTGGTCCAGCCGGTCGGTACGGCGGGCGCCCAGCACGACGGTCGCGCCGAGCGACGCGAGGTGGCGAGCCGTCGCCGCCCCGATACCGCTGCTGGCGCCGGTGACGGCGACGACCTTGCCCTGGATGGCCATGATGCCTCCCCCTAGACTGGACACATGTCCGGTTACCCCGACCAGCCTAGCGGACACGTGTCCGCTTCCGCCACCGGCCACTCGTCGCGGCGGGCCGACGCGCAGCTCAACCGCGAACGGATCCTCGCGGCGGCCCGCGAGCTGGTGCGCCAACCGGGCGAGCTGAGGCTCAACGCGGTCGCCAAGGCGTGCGGCATCGGGCAGGGGACGTTGTACCGGCACTTCCCGACCCGGGAGGACCTGTTGGCCGAGGTCTACCGCCAGGAGGTCGACGAGCTGGTCGCCGCTGCCCCGCGACTGTTGGCCCGACACCAGCCGGTGGACGCGCTCGCGGCCTGGTTCGACCGGGTGGCCGCGTACGCCCGGGTCAAGCGCGACGTGTTCGCCGCCGTGGAGGCGGCCACCTGGCGCGGCCTGGCCGCGCACAGCCTGGGCCCGATCGGCGAGTCGGTCGAGCTGCTGCTCGCCGCCGGCCGCGCGGCGGGCACCATCCGTCCCGACGCGGACGCCCGCGACGTCATCGTGCTCATCAGCTGGCTGTCGCGCCTGGACGACGCCGAACTCGACGCCCGCGGGTCCCGGCTGCTCGCCATCCTGGTCGACGGGCTCCGGGCGGGCCCGGCCTGAGTCGGGTGCCCGTCCGGCCACCGCCCGGTGCGGCCGGCCGGGGGCCGCACGCGCCGACGCGTCAGCCCGGCGCCGGCGTGAAGAAGCGGACGATCTCGTCGGCGGCGGTGGGCGACAGCATCATCGCCTGGACCCGTGCGGACATCTCGGCGATCGGCTGGATCCGGCGGAACATCGCCTCCTCGTAGGCCCGGATCGCCGCGTCCGGGTCGGCGGGGGTGCGGACGAGCTGGGCGGCGAGTTCCGCCGCGTCGAGCATGGCCTGGTTGGCGCCCTCGCCGACCGGCGGCATGAGGTGGGCGGCGTCGCCGATGAGGGTGACGCCGGGGCGGTGCGTCCAGCGGGTGCCGGTGGGCATGGCCTGGATCCGGCGGAGGATCGGCGGCCCGTCGCCGGCTTCGATGAGTGCGGTCAGGCGGGGGCTCCAGTCGTCGAAGAGGGCCAGCAGGTCGCGCTTGGTGCGGCAGGTGTCCGGGTGCCGGTCGTCCGGGGGCAGGGAGATCCCGACCCGGATGCTGCCGTCGCCGAGGCGTTGCGCGGACAGGATCTGGCGTACCCCGACGCCCCAGAGGTTGCCGGGGCCGACCAGCTCGGCGACCTCCGGGTGGCGCCGGTCCGCGTCGCCGATGCGGAGCTCCACCATGGTGGACACGGCGGCGAGGGGAGCGTCGGTGAGCAGCGGCCGGACGACCGAGCGGGCGCCGTCCGCGCCGATGAGGACGTCGCAGTCGTCGTGGTGGCCGCCGTCGAACGTCAGCCGGAAGCCGCCGCCGGGGCGTGGCGCTGCCGCGACGAGTCGGTGCCGCCACCTGACCGTGCCGGCGGGCAGCGAGTCGAGCAGCAGGTCGCGCAGTACGCCGCGGTCGATCTCGGGGCGGCCGTCGAACGAGCCGGGCTGCGGCTCGTGGTGCACGAGGGTGCGACCGGCCGGGTCGAGGATGCGGTGTTCCTCGCCCTCCGGCCGCGCCTCGGACCGGAACCGGCCGGTGAGGCCCGCCTCGTCCAGCGCCCGCTGGCCGGACTCGGGGTGCAGGTCCAGCATCCCGCCCGGGGAACGCGTCGTGCGGTCGGCCTCGCGCTCGTGGACCACCGCGTCGATGCCGTGCCGGTGCAGGATCCGGGCCAGGGTCAGGCCGCCCAGGCCGCCACCGGCGATCGCGATTCGCATCGCCGCCTCCTTTAACGTACGCTGTATTTCATGTATACACCGTACGGTAGCGTACCGTTGCCGGTCTGGGAACGCCCCGAACCTCAGCCGCGGGCGGCGCCGGTGCCGTTGAGCCGGGCGAGGATCGCCGCCGTCGCGATCCGGCTCGCCGACGCGGACGGCCTCGACGGGGTGTCGATCCGCAAGCTCGCCAAGGCACTCGACGTCGGCCCGATGCGGCTCTACGACTATGTGCTCAACCGGTCCGAGCTGCTCGACCTGATGGTCGACGCGGTGTACGCCGGCATCGCCGAGGCCGACCGGCACGACGGGTGGCGCGACACGGTGCTGGCCGTCATGCACCGGACCCGGGAGGCCGCGCTCGCGCACGAGTGGTTCGTCGACCTGCTCGGCGCGCGTCCCCACCTGGGCCCGCACGCGCTCGCCGTGGCCGAGGCGACCGCGGCGGCGCTCAGCCGGGCCCCCGCCGTACGCGGGATCGACGATCTGCAACGGGGCCTGGGCGCGCTCAACGCGTTCGTCGTCGGGGCGCTCCGCCGGGAGATCACCGAGCGGCGCACCGCCCGGTCGACCGGCACCGACGTGGCCGCCTGGCAGACCGCCCTCGGGCCCTACCTGACCCGCATGCTCGACACCGGTCGTTATCCGACAGTCGCCCGGCTCGTCGTCGACGGCGCCCACCTCGACGCCGCGGAAACGTTCCACCACAACCTGGTCACCGTGCTGGACGGCATCACCGGCCGTCCGTGACCGCCCCGGGTCGGGTCCGCGGCGACCGGTCAGGTGGACCGCTTCGGGAGCAGCAGCTCCTCGTGGTCGAGTTCGCGCTCCAGCACGCGGAGTTCCTCGTCGGGCAGCCGGCCGGAGTCCCGCCAGCGGACCAGCTCCTCGCGCTGCGCGTCGATGGTCGCCCGGCGGACCCGCAGCGCCGTCTCGTACGCCGGTGAGGTGGGCATCTCGGACGAGCCGCTCTGCTCGATCAGGTCGAGCCGGCCCCGGTAGCGGGCCAGGCGGGTCAGTAGCTGGGCACGGATGGTGTTGACGGCGACGCCGCTCTCCGGATCCTCGGCGGCGACGGCGTCGAGGCGGGCCAGGGCGGCCTCCACCGCGGCGGAGCGGGCCTCGTTGCGTACCCGGGCCTGGTCGGCCTCGTTGGCGCGCAGGCCGAGCCGGCGCACCAGCGGCGCGAACGTCAGGCCCTGCCCGACGAGCGTCACCAGGACGACCACGAACGTGCAGAACAGCAGCAGGTCACGGTCCGGGAAAGGAGCGCCGCCGTCGGTGGTGAGCGGCAGCGTGAAGATCGCGGCCAGGCTGATCACGCCGCGCGTGCCGGACCAGCTCAGCGCCGCCACCTCCCGTGCGGTCAGCCGGTCGGCGTTGCGGTCGGCGCGGGCGACCTGCCGGGCGCTCGCCGGCTCGTCGGCGTCGTCCGGCTCGGCGATGCCACCGAGCCGGGTGTGCAGCGACCGGGGGAGCGACTGGGTCAGGACCAGCCAGGCGGGACGCAGCAGCAACACCACGCCGACGGACACCGCGACGGCGGTGACGATTGTCGAGGTGTCGTACTGGCGCAGGTTCTTGACGACCTCGGGGAGCTGCTGGCCGATCAGCAGGAAGACGAACCCCTCCAGAAGGAAGTCGACCAGCCGCCACACCGCGTTGGTCTGGAGCCGGGCCGCGCCGGACCCGAACTGGGGCGTCTGGTGGCCGACGATCAGCCCGGCGACCACCACCGCGAGCACGCCGGAGACGTGCAGCTCCTCGCCGATCAGGTAGGCGACGAACGGGGTCGCGAGCGAGATCGCGTTGGACAGCAACGGATCCGCGGTGAGCGGTCGGGCCAGCCGCTTCGCCCAGGCGACGGCGGCGCCCACGGCGACGCCGCCGACCGCCGCGACGACGAACTGGGCGACGGCGCCGGGGAAGGAGAACGTCCCGCCGACGGCGGCGGCCACCGCGACGCTGAGCATGGTCAGCGCGGTGGCGTCGTTCAGCAGCCCCTCACCCTGAATGATCGTGACCATCTTGGGCGGCAGGTTGACCCGGCGGCCGACCGCCAGCGCCGCCACCGGGTCCGGCGGCGCGACGGCGGCGCCGACCGCGATCCCGGCGGCCAGCGTCGCGCCGGCGACGAACAGGTGGAACCCGATGCCGACGAGCAGCCCGGTGAGGAGCACCAGCACCACCGAGAGGCTGACCACGATGCGCAGGTTGCGGCGCAGGTCGAGCAGGGAGGAGTCCAGCGCCGCGCTGTAGAGCAACGGCGGCAGCACGACCATCAGGACGAGGTCGGGATCGAGGCCGACGTTGGGGCCGGGGAGCAGCGCGTACGCGATGCCGATGAGCGGCAGGAGCGCCGCCGCCGGCAGGCCGGTGCGGGCCGCCACCCACCGCACGGCGATGATGACCGCGACGGCGGCGAGCACGAACAACAACGTCGAGTGGATGCTCACCTCGACCGACCCTACCCACGCCTGCGATCATCATGCGATGCGGGGAGCGGTATGAGCATCACGTCGGTGATCAACTACAAGGGCGGGGTCGGCAAGACCACCATCACCGCGAACCTCGGCGCCGAGCTGGCCGCCCGTGGCCGCCGGGTCCTGCTGATCGACCTCGACCCGCAGGCCAGCCTCACCTTCTCGTTCTATCCGGCGGACGAGTGGGAGAAGGACCTCGCGTACGAGAAGACGATCCTCCAGTGGTTCGGCTCGGTGCTGGCCGAGGAGCCCACCGGCCCGCTGCACCCGTACGTGATCACGCCGGAACCGGCCAACGCGCTGCTGCCCGACGAGGGCCGCCTCGACCTCGTCGCCTCCCACCTGGGTCTGGTCGACGTCGACCTGGACCTCGCCGCGGCGCTCGGCGGGTCGCGCTTCCAGCACGGCAGCCCGCACTTCCTGCCGCTGCACCGGGCGCTGGCCGACGCGCTCGCCGCCGAGGAGTTCGCCGGGTACGACGACATCCTCATCGACTGCGCGCCGAACTTCACCATGGTCACCCGGACCGGCATCGTGGCCAGCGAGCACATCCTCACCCCGGCCCGGCCCGACTACCTGTCCACGCTCGGTATCGACTACCTGCGCAGCAAGGTCTCCGAGCTGGTCCGGGACTTCAACCGGGTCGCCGCGCCCGGACCGACAATCGACCCGCAGTACCTGGGCGTGGTGTTCACTATGATCCAGTACGCCGCGGGCGGGCCGATCAACGCGTCCCGCAACTACATGCGGCACACCGACAGCCTGGAGGTCCCGGTGTTCCGGCAGACCGTCCGGGAGAACAAGACCCTGTTCGGCACCGCCGGTGAACGGCGGCTGCCCGCCGTGCTGGTGCCGAACGCCAACGAGACGGTGCAGCACGAGCTGCGGCAGCTGGCCAGCGAGTTCCTGGCCCGCACCCGCCTGTGAGAAGGAGACTCCCGGTGTCCAACCCCGCCGACCTCGCCCACGCCGTCCTGCTGCGGGTGGCGGAGTTCGTCCGCGCGCTCCCCGCCGACCAGCTCAGCGCGCTGGCCGACGGCACCGCGAAGCTGGCCGTGGTCGACCGGACGCGGGCCGCCGCCCGGCCGGCCACCACCGCGTCGGCCGGCGTGGACGCCGACCGGGTCCGGGCCGACCTCGCCGCGATCGGGGACCGCGCGGCCGGCGTCCGCTACCTCGCCGACCTGAAGCTCACCGTGGCGAAGCTGCGGGCGCTCGCCGGCGAGCTGGGCATCGCGGTGCCGGGCAAGGCACGGAAGGCCGACATCGAGCGCGACATCGTGCAGTGGACGGTGGGGCGACGGCTGGACTCGGCCGCCGTCAGCCGTCCGCCGGCCGCCCGGGGCTGACCGCGGCCTCCGGCCGTTCGGGGTTGCCTGCGGTCTCCGGCAGCAGCGTCCGCACCTCGGCGAGCACCTCGGCCCAGAACGCGGCCGGGGCGGCGCTGCGCACCTGCCCGGCCAGGTGTTCGGCGAGCCGCCGCGCCTCCCGCCTGCTGAACGGCGCGTCCGTCGGGCCGCCCACCCGCTGCCGGGGCCGGGCCGGCGCGTCCAGCGGCACCGGGTCGCCGGTGCAGACGATGTCGAGGTGCCCGGTGGTGCGCGTCAGCGCCACGTAGAGCAGCCGGTGACCGCGTTCGTCGCCGGCCACGATCTCCTCCGGCTCGACCACCACCACCGCGTCGAACTCCAGGCCCTTGGCCTCCTGCGGACTGACCAGGTTGACCGCGCCGCCCAGCTCGCCCCGGTCGGCGCTGCTCCAGGCCATGTCGTTCGCCGCCAGCGCCGCCTCGACCGGGCGTCGCTGCCGCGGCGGGCAGACGATGCCGACGAACCGGCCGGCCTCGGCGTGCTCCCGCGCCACCGCGACCGCCCGGGCGGC
The DNA here is from genome assembly GCF_040647835.1 of Micromonospora sp. NPDC049240. Classification (NCBI taxonomy): domain Bacteria; kingdom Bacillati; phylum Actinomycetota; class Actinomycetes; order Micromonosporales; family Micromonosporaceae; genus Micromonospora; species Micromonospora sp. NPDC049240. The sequence goes on along the minus strand of NZ_JBEZCX010000010.1, from coordinate 263,427 downwards.
CAGCTCGGCCAGGCCGACCCGGTGCACGCCGGTGTCGGCCGGGCCGTCCCGGACCACCTCCACCGGCGGCACGCCCGGCGCGGCCACCGGCAGCAGCGCCGCCGCCGTCGCGTACGCCTGCCGGGGCACGCGGTAGCCGTACCGCAGTGGGGCGACCCGGGCCGGATGCACGGTCGGTAGGTGCGCGAGCACCTCGTCCCACGAGTCGCGCGCCCACCTGCCGGTGGACTGGGCGAGGTCGCCGACCACCGTCAGCGACCCGGTGGCGCTGCGCCGGGCCACCGCGCGCAACTGCATCGGGGACAGGTCCTGCGCCTCGTCGACCACCACGTGCGCGTACCGTCGGCCCGGCCCGTCGATGAGGAACGCCAGCTCGTCCAGCAGCGGCAGGTCGGCCGCCGACCAGGTCTCCCGGGACAGCCGGTCCGCGCCGCGCCGGTGCAGCGCCGCCACCTCGGCCGGGGCGAACGCGTCCCCGGCGGCGGCCCGCAGCCGGGCGGTGGAGCCGAGCAGGTCGCGCAGCAGCCCGGTCGGCGTCTGCTGTGGCCAGAGCCGCTCGACGAGGTTGCCGACCGCCTCGGACCGGGCCGGGTCGACGCCGGTGCGGGCCGCCACCAGGGCGGCGAGCCGGTCACCGAGCAGCCGGCGCCGGCCGGCGTACGGCAGGGCGGCGGCCCGGGCCACGGCGAGCGCCTCGGCCACCTCGGTGCCGGGCAGCGTGACGAACCGACCGCCGACCAGCAGCCGCTCGGCCGGGTCGGGGACGCCGACCCGGGCGTCCAGCGCGCGGGCCAGCAGCTCGGCCATCCGGGCCTCGCCCTTGATCCGGGCGACCGCGTCGGACTCGGTCCGACCGCGTGGCACGTCCGGGGCGAGCCGGCCGACGTCGCGCAGCTCCACCCCGTCGTCGCCGAGGGCGGGCAGAAGCTGGCCGATGTAGCGCACGAAGGTCGGGTGCGGCCCGACCACCAGCACGTCCGCGGCGGAGAACTCGGTGCGGTGCTGGAACAGCAGCCAGGACACCCGGTGCAGCGCCACGGCGCTCTTGCCGGTGCCGGGACCCCCCTCGATCACCAGCACCTGGTCACGCGGGGCGCGGATCAGCGCGAACTGGGCGGCCTGGATGGTGGCCACGATGTCCCGCATGGTGCCGGTGCGGCCCCGGCTCAGCTCGGCCAGCAGGTGCGCGTCCACCGCCTCGGCGATCTCGGCGAGGATGGTGTCGGTCAGGTCGTCGATGGTGTTGCCGGTGCAGGTGAAGGCGCGCTTGCGGCGGATCCCGGCGGGGTTCTCCGGGGTGGCCTCGAACCAGCCGGCGGCGGCCGGGGCCTGCCAGTTGACCACCAGCACCTCGCCGTCGGCGTCCCGGATCAGGTGTCGTCCGACGTACCGGGTCCCGCCGGCCTCGTCGTCGATCCGGCCGAACGCCACCGCCTCGTCGGCCGCGCCGAGCGCCCGCCCCGCGGCGTCGGCGTAGCGGCGCAGGTGGGCCGCGGCGGTGGCGTGGGCGGCGGCGGACGGCAGCCGGGCGAGGTGGTCGCGGCGCTGGTCGCGGCGCTCGGCCGCGGTGTCGAAGTATTTCTGCTCGGCGGCGATGTCGGCTTCCCTGGACGCCACGCAGCCCTCCCTCACGCCGGTGTGGACCGGTCCGGCCGACGGGACTCGGTCGGGGCTCACCGTACCGGCTCGGTCCGACGTCACAGGCACCTCACCCGCCGGCAACAGCATTGACATACTTCACTGCTCGGCCTAGGGTCTGGTCGAATCGATTCGAGTCGTGCTGTGGCGTTCCAGCGGCGACGGCGGGCGGTTCGGGTCGCGATCGGGCACGTGCGGTGCGGGTGCCGCCGCCGACGCGACGGCCGGCTGGTCGCGCACCGGGCATGCGGACCAGGGGCGAAGTCCGGGACAGCTACGCCGCGCACGGCGGACCCCGTCGTGCGCGTTCTCCCCGTGCCGGCCGGCGGAGTGGCGGTACGGGGGTCGTCGTCGATCCCCGTACCGGACAGGTTCCCACCAAGTGGCGAAGGAGCCGCGTCATGAAATTTCGCAGCACCGTCCTCGGGCCCCTCGCGGCCATGGCGGTCCTGGTCGTGGTGGCCGCGACGACAGTGGCGGGCGGCCCGGGCGGGTCCGCCTCGGCCGCGGAGTCCGGCACGCTCGCCGGGACCGCCGGCTGTGGCCGGGCGCCCACGCTGACGAGTGGTCCCCGGACCATCCAGAGCAGTGGCCAGAACCGGAGCTTCATCCTGCGGATCCCCGACAACTACGACCGGAACCACGCCTACCGGCTGATCTTCGGATTCCACTGGAACGGCGGCACCGCGAACGACGTCGACTCCGGTGGGGCGGACCGGGAGGCCTGGTCCTACTACGGTCTGCGACAGCAGGCGAACAACAGCACCATCTTCGTCGCGCCCCAGGGCAACGGCAACGGCTGGGCCAACCCCGGCGGTCAGGACGTCACCTTCGTCGACGACATGATCAGGCTGATCGAGGGGGACCTGTGCGTCGACACGACGCAACTCTTCGCGCTCGGCTTCAGTTACGGCGGCGGCATGAGCTATTCGCTGGCCTGTTCCCGGGCGGGCGTGTTCCGTGCCGTCGCGGTCTACTCCGGTGGCCAACTCAGCGGGTGCGCCGGCGGCACGCAGCCGATCGCGTACCTGGGGATCCACGGCATCGGTGACCCGGTGCTCAACATTTCCGCCGGACGCTCGCTGCGGGACACGTTCGTGCGCAACAACGGCTGCACCCCGCAGAATCCGCCGGAGCCGAGGGCGGGCAGCCTGACGCACACCACCACCACCTACGCCGGCTGCCGGTCCGGCTATCCGGTGGTGTGGGCCGCGTTCGACGGTGGCCACACCCCCGGCCCGGTGGACGGCGGCGGGGACAGCGGCGCCCGGACCTGGACGAAGACCGAGGTGTGGCGGTTCTTCACCCAGTTCGGCGGCACCGATCCGACCCCGACCCCGACCCCGACGGTCAGCCCGACCACTCCGCCGCCGGGCGGCACGTCGATCGTCCGCAACGCCGCCTCCGGTCGGTGCCTGGACGTCAACGGCGGCTCGCAGGCCAACGGCGCGGCGGCGATCATCTGGGACTGCCACGGCCAGAGCAACCAGTCCTGGACCTCGACGGCGGCCCAGGAACTGCGGGTCTTCGGCGGCAAGTGTCTGGACGTCAACGGCGCCGGTACGGCCAACGGCAGCTCCGTGATCATCTGGGACTGCAACGGCCAGTCCAACCAGAAGTGGCGGCTCAACGCGGACGGCACCGTCACCGGGGTCGGATCGGGTCGGTGCCTGGACCTGGTGGGCGCCGGCACGACCAACGGCACGCGGACCGAGATCCGGGACTGCACCGGCGCGGCCAGCCAGCGGTGGAGCCGCGTCTGAGCCGTTGACCGCTCCTTGTGTGAACGCTAACATATGACGTCTTATAGATTGACATTGATCGATTAATCGGGACCGGGAGGCGGATCGGATGTTCAGCACAGTGAGTCGTCCACGGAGATCGTGGCGGGCGGTGATGTCGGCTGCGGCGGCATCGGTCCTCGCGGCGGCGGCCGTTCTGACCGCGTCCGCCTCTCCGGCCCAGGCGGCCACCGCCATCACCATCAACGGGTCGTCCGGCGGGCGGACGCTCGACGGCGTCGGCGCGGTCAGCGGCGGCGGCGGAAACAGCAGACTGCTGATCGACTACCCCGAACCGCAGCGCAGCGACATCCTCGACTACCTGTTCAAGCCGGGCTACGGCGCCGCGATGCAACTGCTCAAGGCGGAGATCGGCGGCGACACCAACTCCACCTCCGGCGCCGAGCCCAGCCACGAGCACACCCGGGGCAGCGTGAACTGCAACCGGGGCTACGAGTGGTGGCTGATGGAGCAGGCCAGGCAACGCAATCCCAACATCGCGCTGGCCGGCCTGGCCTGGGGGGCGCCGGGCTGGATCGGCAACGGCAACTTCTGGTCCACCGACTCGATCAACTACCTGGTGGGTTGGCTGGACTGCGCGGCGACGCACGGGCTGACCATCAACTACCTGGGCGGATGGAACGAGAAGGGCTGGAACACCACCTGGTACAAGAACCTGCGGTCCACGCTCAACGCCCGCGGCTACGGCAGCGTGAAGATCGTCGCCTCGGACGACTGGGGGTGGGGGGCCGCCGACGACTCGCTGCGTGACCCGGCGTTCGCCGCCGCGGTGCAGGTCTTCGGCAGCCACTACGTCTGCGGCTACCGCGGCGCCCAGAGCAGTTGCCCCAGCTCCGCCAACGCCATCTCGACCGGCAAGCCGCTGTGGGCCAGCGAGAACGGCTCCGACGACTACAACGCCGGCGCGCCGGCGCTCGCCCGGGGCATCAACCGGGGCTACATCGACGGCAAGATGACCGGCTACATCAACTGGCCGGTGATCGCCGCCATCACCCCGAACATCCCCTGGGCGACCACCGGCGTCGCGGTGGCCCAGCAGCCCTGGTCCGGGGCGTACTCCATCGGCAAGAGCACCTGGGTGATGGCACACACCACGCAGTTCGCCGCCCCGGGTTGGCGCTACCTCGACGCGTCGAGCGGCTATCTCGGCGGCAACCGCAACAACGGCAGCTACGTCTCGCTGAAGTCCACCAACAACAGCGACTACAGCACCATCATCGAGACGCAGGACGCCGGCGCGGCCCAGCAGCTCGACTTCACCGTCACCGGCGGGCTCTCCACCGGCACCGTGCGCGTCTGGGCGACGAACGTCAGGTCCAACAACAGCGCCGACCACTTCGTCCGGGGCAGCGACATCACCCCGAACGGCGGGCGCTTCTCGCTCACCGTCCAGCCCGGCTACGTCTACAGCATCACCACCACCTCCGGGCAGGGCAAGGGCACCGCGGTCAGCCCGGCGCAGGGCAACCTGAAGCTGCCGTACAGCGACAACTTCGACAGCTACGCCACCGGCCGCGAGGCCAAGTACCTGATGGACCAGCAGGGCTCGTTCGAGATCGCCGGGTGCGCCGCCGGGCGGACCGGCCAGTGCGTCCGCCAGATGTCCGAGCAGGCGCCGATCTACTGGACGACCGGCCAGGCCGAACCGTACGCCCTGCTGGGCGACCTGACCTGGCGCAACTACACGGTCTCCTCGGACGTGCTGCTGGAGAAGCCCGGTTACGTCCAGCTCATCGGGCGCGGCAACACCTACAACCACCAGGGCCCGCAGAACATGAACGGCTACTACTTCCGGGTCACCGACGGCGGCGCCTGGTCCATCCGGAGCAACAACACCAGCGGCAACTGGCGCACCCTGGCCAGCGGCAACACCTCGGCGCTGGGCACCGGACGCTGGCACAACCTGTCGTTGAAGCTCAACGGCAGCACGCTCACCGCGGCGATCGACGGCTCCACGGTCGGCACCGTGTCGGACTCCGCCTGGGTCGCCGGCCAGATCGGGTACGGCACCGGCCAGGGTGTCACCGCCCAGTTCGACAACCTCACCATCACGCCGGGCGACGGTTCCAGCAGCCCGACCGGAGAGATCCGCAGCGCCAACGCCAACCGCTGCCTGGACGTCAACGGCGCCAGCCAGGCCGACGGCGCGGTGGTGCAGATCTGGGACTGCAACGGCGGCGCCAACCAGCAGTGGACGGTCGGCACGAACAACCAGCTCACCGTGTACGGCAACAAGTGCCTCGACGTGGCGGGCACCGCCTCCGGCAGCCGGGCGCGGATCATGACCTGCACCGGCGGCAGCAACCAGCAGTGGCGGCTCAACGCCGACGGCACCATCGTCGGCGTCGGCTCGGGGCTCTGCCTGGACGTCAACGGCGCGGGCACCGCCAACGGCACCGCGGTCCAGATCTGGACCTGCAACGGCGGCAGCAACCAGCAGTGGGTACGCGGCTGACCCCGCCACCCGTCGCCGACCCGGCCGTCCCGTCACGGGGCGGCCGGGTTGGCGCGTCCCTCCTACGATGACGGTCATGGATGTCGCCGCGGTGACGAACGTGGTCGTGGCCGCGATCTCGGTGCTCACCGTCGTCGTCTCGGCGTTCTTCGCGCTCCGGCAGCTCCGGCTGGCGCAGGGCGCGAACCACACCCTGGTCGCGATCGAACTGCTCACCCGCGACCGGATGAGCGACACGTTCCTGGACAGCCAGCAGTTCGTGCTCACCGAGCTGCGGACCGCCTCCCCGCGCGGCGTGCCGGTCAGCGAACTGCCCGCCGACGCCCGCAAGCACGTGAACCGGATCGCGCTCTACTACAACGGGCTGGGCCAGATGCTGGCCTTCAAGGTGGTCGAGCCGGCGCTGCTGCTCGGCACCGGTGGCTACCGCGCCCGGGAGGCGTGGGCCGTGCTGGAGCCGTACATCCTCGCCGAGCGGGCGGTGCGCGGTGAGTCGTACCTGTCCAACTTCGAGCATCTCGCGGTGCTGGCGACCGAGACGCCGTGGCCGGTCGCGGTGCGCAAGCTGGGCCTGCGCCGGTTCGACCACTACCCGGCAGACGTGGGTCGGGCGCCCCGACCGGCCGACGGACCGGATGGGGCAGCGTCAACCGGGGGTTGACGGGGGGTGTGCGTCAACCTATGGTTGACGCATGGACGAGACCGAACCGCTCAAGACGAGCCACCCGGTGCGCCTCGACGACCTGATCGAGGGCATCAAGAAAGCCCGCCCGGACGCACTCGACCAACTGGCCGACGCGGTCCTGCTCGCCGACCACCTCGGCGACGTCGCCGACCACCTGATCGGGCACTTCGTCGACCAGGCGCGCCGCTCGGGCGCCTCGTGGACGGAGATCGGCCGCAGCATGGGGGTGAGCAAGCAGGCCGCCCAGAAGCGCTCCGCCGCCAAGGCCGAGACCGCCGCCGCGCTCGACCCGAACGCCGGGTTCGGCCGGTTCACGCCGCGCGCCCGCAACGTGGTGCTGGCCTCGCAGGAGGAGGCACGGGCCGCCGGCCACGCCGAGATCACCCCGGAGCACGTGGCGCTGGGACTGCTCGCCGAGCCGGACGGGCTGGCCGCTGCGTTGATCAAGGCGAAGGGCGTACCCCTGGAGATGTTCCGGGAGGCCGTGGCCGCGACCCTGCCGGCGAAGGCCGACCAGGTTCCGGACCTGATCCCCTACGACGCACGCGCCAAGAAGGTCCTGGAGCTGACGTTCCGGGAGGCGCTGCGGATGGGGCACAACTACGTCGGGACCGAGCACATCCTGCTCGCCCTGCTGGAGGAGGAGGGGGTCGACGGCGTGCTCGGTGGCCTCGGCCTGACGAAGGAGGCGATGGAGTCCGCGGTGGAGGGCGCGCTGGCGGAGCTGACCCGTAAGCGCGCCTGAACCGCGTCGGGCACGGGCCACAGGGGCGCGTGCCCGACGTACGGTTGTCAGTCGACGGCGGGGAATCCGTAGCGGGCGGCGTGCTCCGGATCGGCCGGGTCGACCTGGCGGATGCCGGCGTCGGCGAGAAGCTTGTTCACCTCGTCGAGCCGGTCCCGGACCAGCCGGGCCTCCTCCTCGGTGACCCGGCCGCGGTGCGGCCGGCCGGCGTGCTCGATGGTGCCGTAGTCGATCTTCTCGGCGGTACGCCGCGTCTTCGGCGGCCTGACCCGCTCGGCGGTCCGCAGCAACTGCGCCATCGGCACGTCGGTCGCCATCGCGTCGAACTCGCTGGCGGTCAGCACCACCCGGCGCGGCTCACCGCCGCCGTGCCGGTCGTGGATCTCCACCACGGCCACGTCCAGCGCCGCGTCGTCGATGCTCTCCACGTCGACCGGGGTGGCGTCCAGTTGCACGGGCCCGGCGACCAGGTCCGGGTGCTCCAGCACGACGACCCGGACCACCTCGTCGTCGGGGGACAGCACCTGGCCGGTGAAGTCGGAGACGTGGATCGTCTTCTTGCCCATGCGCGGAGCTTCTCCTGTCGTAGGCCGGAAATCGGACCACAAGACGCTACCGCACAGGCGTACGAAGGCCGGTACGACCGCCGCCCGGTGCGTCGCCGCCCGCGTCGCTCAGAGACTGCCCCGCGGTGCCACCCACTCAGTCGGTTGGCCGGTCAGCGCGGCGATCCGGTCGTAGTCGGCGTCGTAGTGCAGCACCACCGCGCCGTGGAGTTCGGCGGTGGCCGCGATGACGAGGTCGGGCAGGCGGAAGTGGCGGTGCTGGCTGTCGGCCGCCAGGAGGCGATGGACCGACAGGGCGCGGTCCATCGCCTCCGTGGTGACGTCCAGCCAGCGGTGCCCGCGCAGTGCCTGCCAGAGGATCTCGTAGCCCTTGGGGCTGGGCGCGTTGTTCAGGTATTCCAGGGAGGTCATCTGGCACGCCGCCAGCCGTCCTTCCGCCAGCAGCGTCTCGAAGCGCTTCCGAACCGAGGGGTGGCGGCCCTGGAGCACGTACACCGAGGTGTCGGCCAGATAGATCCGGCCGGCCATCAGGCCGCGGCCTCGCCCTCTCGCGCGTGCTCGGCCAGCCGGCTCAGATCGCGCCCTCCGCCGTGCCGCCACGCCTGCTCCGACCTGGTGAAGTCCATCTCGACCTGGTCGAAGGCCGCGACGATCTCCTTGGCCTGTCGCCGGACCGCGAACGCGTGGAGCGCGGCGTTGATGGTGGCGACCTTGGTGTCCGTGCCCAGAGCCTCCCGGGCCGCCTCGAGCCACTCGTCGTTCACGTCCACGGTGATGCGCGTCATGTCGCCGACCATACACCGGAAGAGTCGCACGGGACGCACCAAGGAATCAGGTGTCGTGGTGCGTCACGTCGTCGTGAGGCCGCGCCAGGCGGGGGTGCCGGCCGGCTGCGCGTTCAGCTCGGCCCAGCAGGGCCCCCGGTGCCGGGCCTCGCGGTAGGCCGGCTGCGCCGGGAAGCGGTTGGCCGCGTCGGCGGCCCGCCAGCTCCGCGCCGGGTCCTGCTGGAATCGGTCATTCGGCTTCTGAGGCATGACCACTACCGTCCCAGAGAAACTTGTCCATGTATGAAAGTGAATATGACGCGGGGTCGAGGCGTTCGGTTCCGCCGAAGCGTCAGATTCCGGCGGCCGGCAGGCGGACCACGAATCGGCATCCGTCGCTGACGTTCTGGACCTCTACCCGCCCGCCGTGCGCCTCAACCAACCCGCGCACGATCGCCAGCCCGAGGCCGCCGGACCCGCTCGGCTCCACCGCCGCCGGCGTACGGGCCGGCTCGCCCCGGAACGCCACGTCGAAGACCCGGGGCAGATCGTCCGCCGGAATGCCGCCACAGGTGTCCGCGACCGCCAGCCAGGCGGTGTCGACGTCCCGCCCGGCGTCCACCGTCACCGTGCCGTCGGCCGGCGTGTAGCGGATCGCGTTCAGCAGCAGGTTGCCCACCACCCGCGCCAGCTCCCGCTCGCTGGCCGTCACCGCCGGCCAGCCCGACTCGGGGGCGACCAGCCGGATCCGGCGGGCGGCGGCCAGCGGCGCCGCGCCGGCCAACGCGTCGGAGACCACGTCGCCGAGCGCCACCGTGGACAGCGACAACCGGAGCGCGCCGGCGTTGATCCGGGACAGCTCGAACAGGTCGTCCACCAGCCGGGTCATCCGGTCGGTCTCGACCCGGATCCGGCGGTGGTACTCGGCCACCGTCACCGGCTCGTCGACCACCCCGTCCTCCAGCGCCTCGGCCATCGCCCGCAACCCGGCCAGCGGGGTCCGCAGATCGTGTGAGACCCAGGCGACCAGGTCGCGGCGTCCCTTCTCGATGAGGCGTTCCCGGGCCCGGGCCTGGTCCGCCCAGACCGCGGCGGCGGCCAGCCGGCGGCCGAACAGCCAGCCCACCGCCAGGCTCACCACCGCGGCGGCGGCGAGCGTGGTCAGCACCACCTGGAGGTCGTGCGGGGAGAGGAACATGGCCTGGGCGACCACCGCGACCCCGGCGGCCACCGCGCCGACGGTCGTGGCCAGCAGCACCGAGATGTGCACGGTGATCGACCGGCCGCGCAGCACCCGCAGCGCCACCGCGCCGGCCAGCCCGACCGCGAGCGCCGCGGCCAGCGACGCACCGAAGATCAGCGCGAGGTCACCCATCGGCCGGCTCGTACCGGTAGCCGACACCCCAGACGGTGACGATGCGTCGGGGACTGGCCGGGTCGGCCTCGATCTTCTCCCGCAGCCGCCGCACGTGCACGGTCACCGTCGACTGGTCACCGAAGCTCCAGCCCCAGACCCGCTCCAGCAGCTCGGCCCGGCGGAACGCCCGCGCCGGATGCCGCATCAGGTGCGCCAGCAGGTCGAACTCGCGCAGCGTGAGGGCCAGTTCCCGGCCGTGCAGGCGGGCCACCCGGGGCCCGGTCTCCACCTCCAGGCCGCCGTCGGTGAGCAGCTCCGGCAGCACGCCGGCCGGCTCGCCGCCGGCCCGCCGCAGCACCGAGCGCACCCGCAGCACCAGCTCGCGCGGGGAGAACGGCTTGCCCAGGTAGTCGTCCGCGCCCAGTTGCAGGCCGAGGATGCGGTCCGCCTCGTCGCCGCGCGCGGTCAGCATGACGATGGGTACGCCGTCCGGCCGCTCCCGCAGCCGCCGGCACACCTCCAACCCGTCCAGCACGGGGAGCATCAGGTCCAGCACCACCAGGTGCGGCGGGCGGCGGGACACGGCGTCCAGGGCCGCCGCCCCGTCCCCGGCGTGCTCGACCTCGTAGCCGGCGTGCTCCAGGTAGCGGCAGACCACGTCGGCGACCGTCCGGTCGTCGTCGACCACCAGCACCCGCTGCCCCACGGTGCACCTCCTGCCGACCGGGAGGCCAGCGTAGCCACGGGCGGGCGCGTGATCCATTGCCAGGTTCTTACGGCCGGCGGCGACCGGGCGGGCCCGGTGGGCGTACCGTGATCATGTGCTCGACCGACGGCTCTTCCTGCACCTGGCGACCTGGTTGGGGCAGTGGCCGGCGGGGCCCGGGTTGCACGTGGTCCGGTCCTGGCGCCGCGCCCGCCCGGCGTGGGACGGGCGACCGCGCCCGGCGATCGGCGTCACGGTCGGCGACAGCACCGTCCTCTCGGTGCCGCCGGCCCGGGTCGAGGCGGTGCGCGCGCTGGTCGCGGGGCGGTCGATCGAGGAGTGGCTGCCCGCGCTGCCGGCGGCGGTCGGCACCCCGGAACTCACCACGAACCGGGGCGTGTTCCGTTGGTGCACCGACCCGGCGCCGCTGCCCGACGTGGGGGAGTGGCTGCCGCCGGAGATGCCCGGCGCCCCACCGTGGCTGGGTCTGTTCGACACCGACGTGCTGGTGGTCCGGGACGCCGACGGCGCGTACCTGGCCGGCGTGGGGATCAAGCGGCACGACGCGTTCGGGCACGAGCTGGCGCTGGGCACGGTGCCGGCGGCCCGGGGGCGCGGACTGGCCCGGCGGCTGGTCGCGCAGGCGGCCCGGCGGGTGCTGGCCGAGGGGGCGATCCCCACCTACGTCCACGATCCGGGCAACCTGGCGTCCGCCCGGGTGGCCGAGGCGGCCGGGTTCCCGGACCGGGGCTTCACCTCGTTCGGCGTCTTCCCGCACTGAGCGGCGGCGCGGACCGTGGATCCCGGGCCGGATCCACGGTCCGCTGCCTCTCCCCCCAGGCCCCGATGTCGGTAACGCTAGGTGAACCTATGCGGCCGAGCAAGACGCTGACCTTGTCCGGTTGCGGACTTGACCTGTGGAATCGTCGTCGCAGTCAAACGGTGGGTCAGTGACGCAGCGTGTGGATCAGGGTGACTGCCTGGCGGGTGACCGGGCGCAGCACCCGCAGCCGTGACAACCCCACGAGCCGGTCGACCAGCGGGACCACGCCGTCGATGAGCTGCCGGGTCTTGGCCTGGCCGGGCGAGCGGTCGTGCACCCAGTAGAGCACCACGCCCAGGTAGCCGAGCCAGAGCAGCTCCGGCAGGGCCGCCCGCAGCTCCTCGTCCAGTTTCGCGGTGGAGCCCGAGAGCACCTCGCGGAAGAGCGCCACCGACGCCTCGCGGGGCGCCGACGACTCGGCGGAGAACGGGCTGAGCGGCGAGGTCGGCTCCGCCGCCGTCTTGAAGAAGGTGCCGGCGAACGAGTGGTACGGGCTGAGCACGTCGACGCCGGCGTGCAGCACGCCGGCCAGCCGCGGCGCGAAGTCCCGCTCCCGGGCGAGCACCGGCGCGGCGGCGGTCCGGTGCTCGCGCTGGGTGTCCGCGTAGAACTCCTGGATCAGGTGTTCCTTCGAGCCGAAGTAGTAGTAGGCGTTGCCCACCGCCACGCCGGCCTCCTGGGCGACGGCACGCATGGTGGTGCGCGCGTACCCCCGCTCGCGGAACAGGCGCATCGCGGTGTCCAGGATCAGCTGGCGGGTCTGCTCACCCCGGGCGGTCGCCCCACCGCTCGGGTCACCCGCACCGGTCGTCGGCGCACTGTGCTCGGTCATCGTGGTCACCGTATCCCGGTTCCCGGACGCGTTCGCGGACCGCGGCGGCGACCGCCACCACCCGCCGGGCCAGTGGCAGCAGGTGCGGGCGGGCCAGCCGTTCGGCGGTGGCGCGGTGCCCGGCGAGCGCCCAGAGACAGGCGAACCAGGCGCCGTCGCCGGTGTAGACCGCGCCGGTGTCGGCGACCACGGTCAGGTCCCGCAGCGTGGCGTCGTGGTCGAGCCCGGGGAAGCGTCGCCGGGCCTGCGCCGACCCGGCCGCCACGAACTCCAGCGGTACGAGGTGGTCCCGCGAGGCGAGCCACCGCCGGGCGGAGCGGCACAGCGGGCAGCCGGCGTCGAAGAGGACGGTGAACCCACGGATCCCACCGGCCCCGTGCCCGGTGGGATCCGGCGGGTGCCCGCCGGGGGCGGACGTCACCGTGCCGGCGGGTTCGGGCCGGCGGACTGGACCGGTCGCGGGCCGCCCCGCGGCGGGAACGCGGCGCCCTGCGGCGGGAGTGCCACGCCGGGCGGCGGGAGCATGCCGGCCGGCGGGATCGGCGGGTGGGTCGCCTGGTGGCGCATCCGGCCGCGGCGGTAGCGGCCGAGCGCGAACACGTTGAAGAAGTGCAGCGCACCCAGGACCAGGAGCACCAGCCCCACCTTCAGCGAGAGCTGCTCCAGCGCCTGGCTGGCGTCGCCGATCGGGTCGGACTCCTTCATGGCCACCGTGACGTAGCCGAGGTTGAGCAGGTAGAAGCCGACGACCAGCAGGCTGTTGACCGCCTCGGCCAACCGGTCGTCGGGGAACACGTCCCGCAGGAACACCAGCCCGTTGCGGGAGAGCGTCCGCGCCACCCAGACGGTCAGCCCGATGCTGACCGCGAGGTACGCCAGGTACATCCAGACCTTCACGTCCATCCCCGTCGCCTCTCTTGAACGCGTTCAAATTGTCGTCGTCGGCGAGCGTACGACGTTTCTTGAACGTGTTCAAGTTGGTGTGGCCCGAACGCGCGCCGGCCCGCCGTCGGGTGGACGGCGGGCCGGCGGGCACGGACGGATCAGCCGGTCAGGCCGAGCACCCGGGCGGCGGCCCGGCCGTTGGCGTGGCTCGCGCCGTAGGTGGCGACGAACGCGCGCGACCCGGCCGGCCGCCAGGCCGCCGGCCAGCCCATCTCCACCACGGTCACCGGATGCGTGGCGGCCAGCGCCTCGACCAGCTCCCGCGCCCCGGGCAGCCGGTGCAGGTGCCGCCCGACCAGCACTACCGGCCGCTCGCCGGCGAGCCGGCCCAGCTCGCCCGGGTCGGTCTCGCCGGCCACCGCGCGGACCTGCTCGACTCCGGCGGCCAGGTGCGGACCCAGCCCCCACGGCACCCGCCCCTCGGCGATCGTGGCGGCGGCGTGCACCTGCACCACCAGCGGGGCGCCCGGACCGGGCAGGTCGCCCTCGACGTGCACCGCCCGCAGCGCGGCGGCGTAGCCGAGGCCGTCGGCGGGCGGGGTCGGGGCGTCGGCCGGCCCGGCCCAGCCGGCGAGCGCGGCGGTCCGGCCAGCGGCCTCCTCCACCCGGGCGCGGTCCAGCCGGCCGTCCCCGAGCGCGGCGACGATCTCGGCCGCGACGTGTTCGACCAGGGCGGCGTCGACCTGGGCGCCGATGCAGAGCAGGTCGGCGCCGGCGGCCAGCGCGCGTACCGCGGCCGGACCCACCCCGCCGGCGGCCAGCGCCGCGCCCTTCATCTCCAGCGCGTCGGTGATCACCGTGCCGGTGAAGCCGTACTCGCCGCGCAGCAGGTCGTGCAGGACCGCCCGGCTGAACGTGGCCGGGCCGTCGCCGGTCAGCGCCGGCACCCGGATGTGCGCGGTCATCACCGCGCGGACGCCGGCGTCGACCACCGCGGCGAACGGCGGCAGGTCCCGCTCCCGCAGCACGGCCGGCGGCACGTCGACAGTGGGCAGCTCGTGGTGGGAGTCGGCGACCGTCGCGCCGTGCCCGGGGAAGTGCTTGGCGCAGGCGGCCACGCCGACCGACTGGAGGCCGGCGACCGCGGCGGCCGAGTGCACCGCCACCCGCTTCGGGTCCGCGCCGAACGAGCGGGTGCCGATCACCGGGTTCTCGTCGGCGGTGTTCACGTCGACCGTGGGCGCCAGGTCGAGCGTGAGGCCGAGCGCGGCCAGCTCCGCGCCGATCGCCGCGTACACCGCCCGGGTGAGGTCCGGGTCGTCGACCGCGCCGAGCGCGGCGTTGCCCGGGTACGGGCTGCCGGTGGCGTGGGCCAGTCGGGTGACGTCGCCGCCCTCCTCGTCGATCGCGACGATCACGTCCGGGCGGCCGGCGCGCAGCGCCGCCGTGGACGCCGCCACCTGGGCCGGGTCGTGCACGTTCGTGCCGAACAGGGTGTGCCCGGCGAGCCCGTCGGCGAGCAGGTCGACCGCCCAGTCCGGCGGCACCGGGCCCGGGTACGCGGCCAGCAACGTGCCCAGCGCGAGCCGACGGAGTCCTGGATCCAGCCCCACTGTCGTTCCCCTTTCCCTGCCGGGTCGTCCGACCTCCGTCGGACAGGGTGGCCGATACGCTAACGGGCACCCTTCGGCAGGCGTTTTATGGTTAGCAACCTTACGAAAAAAATTGAGGACGTTGGCATGAGTGCGACCCGGCTGCCCGGCACCCCCCGACTGTTGCGGGCGCTCAACGACCGTGCGGCGCTGGAGCTGCTGCTCGAACGCGGTCCGCTGACCCGGGCCCGGATCGGCGAGCTGACCGGGCTGTCCAAGGTGACCGCCTCCCAGCTGGTCGAGCGGCTGGAGGAGCGCGGCCTGGTCGCCCGGGTCGGCGAGCAGGCCGGCGGGCGGGGCCCGAACGCCCAGCTCTACGCGGTGCGTCCGGGCAGCGCGTACGTGGTCGGCGTGGACGTCGGCGCGGAGCGGGTGGTGGCGGCCTGCGCCGACATCACCGGCACCGTCGCCGGCCGGGTCGAGCAGTCCACGAAGGACACCGACGACCCGGTCGGGGTGGTGCACAACGCCGTGGTGCAGGCCGCCAGCAGCGCCGGCGCGGAGCTGTCCGCGGTCCGGCGCGTCGTGCTGGGCACCCCCGGCCTGGTCGATCCGCAGACCGGCGACATCACGTTCGCGTTCAACCTGCCGCGCTGGCACAGCGGCCTGCTCGCCGCGCTCCGGGAGGATCTGGACACCCCGGTCGTGTTCGAGAACGACGTGAACCTGGCCGCGGTGGCCGAGGCGCAGTCCGGCGCCGCCCGGGGCACCGCCGACTTCGTGCTGGTCTGGGTGGACGCGGGCGTCGGCCTGGCGATCATGCTGGGCGGCCGGCTGCACCACGGCAGCAGTGGCGCGGCCGGTGAGATCGGCTACCTGCCGGTGCCCGGGGTGCCCATTCCGCGCGACGTGTCGCGGCGGGCCAAGCCGGCGTTCCAGCAGCTCGCGGGCGCCGACGCGGTGCGCGCCGTGGCGGCCGAGCACGGCTTCGCCACGCCGGACGCGGCCGAGCAGGGTGTCGCGGCGGCGGCGCGGGCGGCCGAGGCGGTGCAGGCCGCCATCGCCGCCGGCGAGGCCGGTGGCCCGGTGCTTGACGAGCTGGCCCGCCGGCTGGCGCTCGGCGTGGCGAGCACCTGCGTGGTGCTCGACCCGCCGTTGGTGGTGCTCGCCGGCGCGGTCGGTCGGGCGGGCGGGGCCGCGTTGGCCGAGCGGGTGCAGCAGGAGGTCGCGGCGATCACGCTGGTCCGTCCCCGGGTGGTGAGCACCGGGCTGACCGAGGAGCCGATCCTGCGCGGCGCGTTGCGGACCGCGCTCGACGCGGTCCGGGACGAGGTGTTCGGCTCGACGGTCGGCTGACCGCCGACCTGTCACCGCACCGGCCGCCATGTGAAGGAATTCTTCACGCTGTAGGCAAAGTCTGCAAGGAGTTGCCGGCGATGTCCGGTCGGCTCGCGTCGGCACGGCCCGGCCGGACCGGGCCGCGCCGACGTGCTCAGATCAGGTCACGGCGGCGGAACACCGCGAACGCGGCGGCCACCAGCGCGGCGGTGAGCCCGAGCAGGACCACCAGGCCCGCCGGCCAACCCAGCGTGTACGAGCCGTCGCAGAAGCCGGAGATCCCGGTGCTGCACGCGTTGTCGTCCCAGAACCGCACCTGGCCGGCGAGCCACGCCCCCAGGTAACTGGAGAGCATGAACCGGTCCGGGCGGCCGACCTGGAGGATCTGGAACACCAGCCGCGCGCCCAGCTCCCACACCACCACGTACGCGGCCACCGTGCCGAGCGCCGCCGAGGTGTGCCGGCCCAGCGTGGCGACGGCGAACCCGAGCGCCGCGGCGAGCAGCACCAGCACCACGCCGCGCGCCCAGACCGCGCCGAGCCCGGCCCAGAACTCGCCGCTCATCCGGCCGGTCAGCCCCGACGCCTGGCCGATCAGCCAGAACGCCCCGAGGTACGCCACCGACGCCAGCACGGAGAGCCCGAGCAGGCCACCCAGCAGCGTGCCGAGCTTCGCGGCGAACACGGTCGGTCGGCGGGGCCGCCACAGCAGCAGGTTGACCACGCCGCCGGAGTTCAGGTCCGCCCCGATGTAGGAGGCGCCGACCAGGAACCCGAACAGCGCCAGGAACGCGATCAGGAAGTAGAGCAGTGGCTTCGCCTCCTTGGCGAAGACGAACACGCCACTGAGATAGTCGGACGCGGTCGGCAACTGCTCGGACCGCGCCGGGTCGATCTGGGCGCAGTCACGCGGCAGGTAGTCGTTCTCGTCCGGGGTGAGCGTGCCGGCCTTGATCCGCAGGCACCGGTCGTGCGCCAGCTCCAGCCGGCGCACCTCGTCCGCGGCCTGCGACTGGGCCCGGCTCAGCTCCACCTCGGTCGGCCGGTGCGAGCCGCCCAGCGTGGTCACCACCGTCACCGCGAACGCGACCGCCAGCAACACCACCATGAGCTGCACGAAGCGCCGGGCGGCGAGCCGCTCCAGCTCGGCACGGACCAGGTTCACGCCTCCACCTCCCGGCTGCCCCGGACGTCGAGATCGATCACACCGTCGTACGCCGGCGCGCCGTCCACCTGGCGCGGCACCGCCACGTGCTCGTCGCCGCGGGTCAACTCCAGGAAGACGCTCTCCAGGTCGGGTCGGATCGGGACCAGCTCCCGCACCCACATGCCCTGCTCACCCAGCGTGCGGCTGATCACCTCGGGGTCCTCCACGCCGGTCACCACCAGATGGTCGGCGTGCCCGGCCACCGACAGGCCGGCCCGGCCCAGCAGCAGCGCGGCCGGCTCGGGCTCGGCCACCCGGACCCGCCACTGGTGCTGGTCGAAACCGGCAAGCACCTCGTCGACCCGGCCGTACGCGACCCGCCGCCCCCGGCTGACGATCGTCACGTGGTCACAGATCAACTGGATCTCGGCGAGGATGTGGCTGGACAGCAGCACGGTCACCCCGGACGCGGCGAGCGACCGGGTCAGGTCGCGCATCTCCCGGATGCCGGCCGGGTCGAGCCCGTTCGCCGGCTCGTCGAGGATCAGCAGCTCCGGGCGCTTGAGTAGGGCCGAGGCCACCGCCAGCCGCTGCTTCATGCCGAGCGAGTAGCCCTTGACCCGCTCCTCGCCCCGGTCCCGCAGGCCGACCTGCTCCAGCACCTCGTCCACCCGGGAGGTGGGCACGCCGCCGGCGAGCGCCAGCAGCCGCAGCGTGCGGTGCGCGGTGAAATTGCCGAAGAACTGCGGACTCTCCACGATGGCGCCGACCCGCCCGGCCACGTCCGGCAGCCGCTCCGGGGAGCGGGTGCCCAACACGTGCATCAAGCCGGCATCCGGCCGGACCAACCCGAGCAGGGCCCGCAGCGTGGTCGTCTTGCCCGAGCCGTTCGGCCCGAGGAAGCCGTGCACCTGGCCCGCCTCGACCAGCATGTGGAAGTCGTCGACGGCGACCCGGCGCCCATGACGCAGCGTGCGGAACGTCTTGCGGAGGCCGGCGATCTCGATGACCGCGCTCATCCGCCTGCCTCCCGGCAGCGGTCGGGCATGAGTCGTCCTTCCTCAGGCGGTGACCAACGACACGGCGCCCCACCCTATGGCGGCGGCGCCGCCCGTGGGGGGCGCCGGGCCGGGTGCGTGGTTGGATGGGGCGGTGACTGGTGACCTGATCCCCGGCGCCGTGGGCGCCCCCGCCCCCTCGACCGTGGACGCGGATCTGGTGGTCAGCCTCGACGGGGTCGGCGTCACGCGCTCCGGCACCGCGCTGGTGCGCGACGTCGACTGGCGGGTCGAGCTGGACGAACGGTGGGTGCTGCTCGGCCCGAACGGCGCCGGCAAGACCACCCTGCTCAACCTGGCCGCCGGCCGGCTGCACCCGAGCAGCGGCGTCGCGCACGTGCTCGGCGAGCGCATCGGCCGCACCGACGTCAACGAGCTGCGTACCCGGATCGGCCTCTCCACCGCCACCCTCGCCGAGCGGATCCCCGCCGACGAGCGGGTCGTCGACGTGGTGGTGACCGCGGCCTGGTCCGTGGTCGGCCGCTGGCGGGAGAGCTACGACCGCACCGACGAGGCGCGGGCCGCCGCGCTGCTGAGCCAGCTCGGCGTCGGCCACCTCGCCGAGCGCGGCTACGGCACGCTCTCCGAGGGCGAGCGCAAGCGGGTGCAGATCGCCCGCGCCCTGATGACCGACCCGGAGCTGCTGCTGCTCGACGAGCCCGCCGCCGGGCTCGACCTGGGCGGTCGGGAGGACCTGGTGGCCCGGCTCGCCGAGCTGGCGTACGACCCGGACGCGCCGGCCATGGTGCTGGTCACCCACCACGTCGAGGAGATCCCGCCCGGCTTCACCCACGCGCTGCTGCTGCGCGAGGGCGGGGTGGTGGCGCAGGGCCTGCTCGCCGACGTGCTCACCGCCGACAACCTGTCCAAGACCTTCGGCCTGCCGTTGGTCGTCTCGCGGACCGGCGACCGCTGGACCGCCCGGGCCGCCTGAGACTGTCATGCCGCAGACCCGGATCGCCGTCGTCGGCAGCGCCAACATGGACCTGGTCGGCACCGCCGCCGCGCTCCCCCGGCCGGGGGAGACGGTGCTCGGCAGCGACTTCGTGATGCTGCCCGGCGGCAAGGGCGCCAACCAGGCGGTCGCCGCGGTCCGCGCCGGCGCGTCCTGCGTCTTCCTCGGCGCGATCGGCTCGGACGCGTTCGGCGTCACCCTCCGGGCCCGGATCACCGCGGCCGGCGTCGACACCGGCCACCTCCGGGTGACGTACGGGCCGTCCGGTGTCGCCCTGGTCATGGTCGGCGGCGCGGGCGAGAACGCGATCCTGGTCACCCCCGGCGCGAACGAGGCGTTCACCGGGCTCACCGAGGACGAGCTGGCCACCGTACGCGAGGCGGACGTGCTGGTCGCGCAGCTTGAGGTGCCGGTCGAGACGGTGACCGAGGCGGCGCTGGCGGCCCGGTCCGCCGACACCCGGGTGGTGCTCAACGCGGCGCCGGCCCGGCCCCTGCCGCCCGAGCTGCTGGCCGCGACCGACCTGCTGGTGGTCAACGAACCCGAGGCGCAGGCGTTGACCGGCCGCGGTCGGGACGAGCCGGCGGCGCTGCTCGACCTGGTGCCCCGCGCGGTGCTCACGCTCGGCGGCGACGGCGCCTGGTACGTCGACCGGGACCGCCCGGCGCTGCACGTGCCGGCCCTACCGGTGGACGTGGTCGACTCCACCGCCGCCGGGGACGCCTTCACCGCCGCGCTGGCGGTGGCCTGGGGCGAGGGGCGCGACCTGGCCGAGGCAGTCCGCTGGGCGGCGGCGGCCGGGGCGGCCTGCGTCCGCAAGCTCGGCGCCTCCGTGGCCCTGCCCCACCGCGCGGAGATCGACGCGCTGTTCGGCGGGCGTCAAGGAGGGGCCCCTTCTTAACGCCTCCGGTATAGGCGGGGCCCCTTCTCAACCCTCGGCGCGCTCGCCGCGGCCTTAACCCTCGGCGCGCTCGCCGCGGCGGCGAAGCATGGCGAGGCCGGGGATGCCGGCCACCGCGAGTTTCAGGTCCCGGGTGACGTCCAGCAGGTCGTGCAGGTCCGGGCCGACCCGGTCCAGCGTGGCCAGGATCGGCAGCACGTCCGAGGTGAGGTGCTTCTTCAGCTTCGGCAGCTCGTCGACGAGCCGGATCGCGGCGGTCACCTCCTCCGGGCTGAGCTGCTCGACGAAGCGGGCCGCCATCGGCGCGGCCCGGCGCAGCGTCGCCTCGTACGCGGTCAGCAGCTCGGTCGCGGTGCCGGCGGC
This sequence comes from Micromonospora sp. NPDC049240, assembly GCF_040647835.1. Classification (NCBI taxonomy): domain Bacteria; kingdom Bacillati; phylum Actinomycetota; class Actinomycetes; order Micromonosporales; family Micromonosporaceae; genus Micromonospora; species Micromonospora sp. NPDC049240. The sequence continues at coordinate 242,815 of NZ_JBEZCX010000010.1, read as the reverse complement.
CTGCTCGGCGGTGGCCACCGTGCCGGCGGCCCGGGTCGCCACCGTGTCCGCCTCGGCCACCACCCCGGCGGCGGCCCGCGCCACCCGGTCCGCCTCGCCGACCACCGTGGCGGCGGCAGCCGAGACGCGCTCCGCCTCGCCGACCACCACCGCCGCCGCGGCGGCCACCTCGGTCGCGGTGTCGATCGCGGTGGTGGCGGCGGCGCTGATCACGGCCACCTCACGCACCGCCCCCTCGGCGTCGGTGAGCACCCGGTCGGTGCGGTCGAGCGTGCCCTCGATCCGGTCGACCGCACCGTTGATCCGCCGCACCAGCGCCTCCACCTCGTCGAGCACGGCGAAGGCGCGGGCGGGCACGCCGGCGAACGCGGCGGCCGAGCCGAGCGCCTGGTCCAGGGCGGAGCGGGTGAGGCCGACGACGGCGCGGGGCCGGGGAAGTGGGATCGCCATGATGACCAGTGTGCGTCGCGCCAGCCAGCGACGCCCGGTGGCGCCTGAGTCAGACGGTGCACCTTCGCCGCCGATGCGGTTGCCAAAGAGGTGTCGAGCCCTACCAACCGCTGCCCGTCGCCGCCGGCGAATCTACTCTGCCGAGGGATTGACGTAGACGCCTCGGCCCGGCTGTCCGTACACGAGGTTCCGTGCCTTGAGCTGGATCATGACGAAGCGGATCACCGTCTCGCTGACCTCGTAGATGTCGCATAGCTGCCGCGTGCTGGGCAGGCGGTCACCTGGCTTCAACACGCCGGACTCGATCTGCCGCGTGATGTCGTCGGCGATCTGTTGATACAGCGGCTCGGCCATCCGTCACCCTCCCTGCATTCAGGGAACACGCGGGGGGATCAAGTAGGCGACACGGGGTATCGCAGGTGTACCCAGCGTACCTAGTAACGTAGGTTGGGATTGTGGCGACGGTGAGCTTCGACGAATACCTCCGGGCGGCAGCCCTGACCCTAGCGCGCAGGCACCGGCCCACCTGGGACTACCTGCTCAAACGGGTGACCTGTCGCTGCGGTCGGGATCTCCCCTGTCACGTGAAGCACCGCGTCCCGATCAGCCGGGGGCATTGGCCGGACGTGTCATGACGATCCCGGTTCGCCGCGATGTGCCGTGCCTGGTGCAGCTCGCGTGGTCATGCCTGGACTATCACCGCCACAAGCGCTGCCATCGGTGCTCGGAGGACGACCCCTGCCCTGCGGTTGGGGAGGCGCGTGCCCGGATCAAGGAGTGGCGTAGGGCATGCGTCCTGCTGGGGTGGTCCCGATGAGCACACCCCGTGCCGGGGACCTGGTCCACGTCACTGGAGCGGCCAGCCCGCAGTTCGTCAACCCGATCATGTTCCGCGTCATCCGCCAGCTCGAATGGACGACCTACGACGGGTGGGTGTGGCTCGACGGCTACCAGCTTGACCAGCGTGGAGATGCGATCGCTCGACGGTCCCTCTTCGTGAAATCCGCTGGCCTGGTCATCCAACAACGGACCGTCCCTACTCCTGGCCGAAGGGGGCCATCTGCCCCGCCATGAGCAGGCCGCGGGCATTGATCTCCCCGACACGGGTCAGGACTGCGCCCTCATCTGTCGGCGACGCTCCACCGTCAGGGGGCGTTTCAGACGGTTCAGGATGGTCAGGGCCAGCGCGGCAAGCTTGGTTCGCAGTTCGTCGTCGGCGCGCCCGCCAAGGTCGTCTTCGAGGTACGCCGCGAGGGCGGCGACGGCCGGAAGTAGGTCGTCGAGCGGGCTGCCCTCATGTCCCACCACGTAGAGGCGGTGCGTGCCCACCTCGGCAGGGATGCTGCGGTCGAGGATCCGCCTGCAGGTGTCGGCCGCGATCAGCGCCACGGCCGTCGGTAGGTCTGGCTCCGGAAGCCCGAGCTCGGCGATGACCGCCGCCAGGTGCCGATTCGCGCCATGTGCCGGCAGCGTCCGAGCTGACTCGGCCGCGAGCGCCATCACGGCTTGGCTGTCGACGCCGGCCACCAGCAAGTCGCAGGCCAGCATCACCGCATGGTGCGGGTCGGCGTCGCCGAGCAGCGTCCGGGCCTGTTCGGTCCGGAGCCGGCGAAGAAGGTCGTCATTCACCCGCCGAGGCTAAGGGACACGTGTTACCCCGTAGGACTGTCTGGTGAGGATTGTTGGGCATGACGGCGGGATGCAGGTGCGGTTCTGACCATGTCACCGCTTGGCCGCCCCGGGGCAACGCCGGCTCTCCCGCGGCGCGGGCGTGCCGCGTAGGGTGCCGGCATGCCCGCCCCCGGCTCGGCCCCGCGGCGACCCCTCGTGCTCGGCGTGCTCGCCCTGCTCGCCGTCGTGCTCGGCACGCTGCTGCTGGTCCGCGCGGACGCCGGCCTGAGCACGCGTCGGGCCACCGTCGCCGGGGTGCCGCTCACCGAGGTTCGCCAGTCCGGGACGGGCGGCGACCGTCGACCGGGGGTGGTGATCGCGCACGGGTTCGCCGGCTCCGCCCGGCTGATGCGACCGCTGGCCGACTCGGTGGCCCGGCACGGCGCGGTCGCGGTGCTGCTCGACTTCGCCGGGCACGGCGCCAACCCGGCCGCGCTGCCCGGTGCGGGTCGGGACGACGAGCGGGCCCGGGCGGTCCTGCGGCACGACCTGGACGTCGCGCTGGCCTGGCTGCGGAGCCGGCCGGACGTCGACCCGGACCGGATCGTCCTGGTCGGCCACTCGATGGGCGCCGGGGCGGTCACCCGATATGCGGTCGACCACCCGGAGATCACCCGGACCGTGGCGATCTCGCTACCCGACGCGGACGACGTGCCGCCCGGCTGGGCGGGCCGCCTCACGGTGGTGGTGGGCGGGCTGGAGTTTCCCGACTTCCGCCGGGCGGCCGAGGCGGCGGCGGCCGGCGGGCCACCGGGGGCGCGGGAGCGGGTGGTGGCACCCGGCACCGAGCACATCTCGGTGCTCTTCGCGCCGCGTACCCACGCCGCGACGCTGGCCGCGATCCCGGGTCGCCCCGGCGGTCCGCCGCCGGCCCCGCTGACCCGCCTGGCCGGCGGCGGGCTGCTTCTGCTCGGCCTGGGGCTCGGCTTCGTACCGCTGGCCTCGCTGCTGCTGCGCGGCCCGCCGCCGCCCGCCGCGTCGGCCGGCGGACCACGCTCCCGGCCGGGTCGGTGGCTCACGGTGGCGGTGCCGGCGGCCGGGCTCGGCGCGGTCCTCGCCACGCCGTTGCCGACCGACCGGCTGCCGCTCGCGGTCGGCGGGCACGTGGCCGTGTTCCTGCTGCTCACCGGCGTGCTGCTGGTTGCGGCGCACCGGAGTTTCGGGCTTCGTCGGCCGCCGGCCGGCCACGCCCGCCGGCCGACGCGCGCCGCCGGAGTGGCGGCGGTGCTTCTCGGGTACGCGGTGCTCGCCGTCGCGTTGCCGCTGCACCTGGGGTTCACGTCGGGGGCACCGGTCGGCGCCCGTTGGTGGCTGCTGCCCCTGGTGACGCTCTGTTGCCTGGCCTTCCTGCTCGGCGCCGAGTTGGTCACCGAGGGCCGGGGCGTGGCCTACGCGGCGGTCGGCGGGCTCGCGGTGGTGGTCCTGGCCGCCGCGGCGGTGACCGGCCTTGCGCCCGGGTTCGTGCTGCTGGTGGTGCCGCTCTTCGCGGCGCTGGTGGCCTGGCAGGCGGCGTGGGCCGGGGTGCTGCGCCGTCGCGACGCGCCGTGGTGGCTGCCGGCGGCGGTCGGTGCGGTGGTGCTCGCCTGGCCGATCGCCACCACGCTGCCGCTGACCTGAACCGGGGCGGGAATCAGCGGTTCGGCCGCGCCACCCGCAGCGCCCACCAGATCAGCGGCGCCTGCATCGGCACCCGGCCGTAGGCGACCGCCCGCTTCACCGGCCGTCGCCGTCGCCAGTCCCAGGCCATCTGCGCGTTGGCCGGCAGCACCGCGACGAACAACGCCGCCGCGGCCAGCCCACCCCGTCGTCGGGTCGCCGGATGCGCCACCGCCGCCGCCACGGCCAGTTCCGCGACCCCCGAGGCGTACGTCCAGAAGCGGGCCGGCCCGGGCAGGACGCGCGGCACGATCGGGTCGTAGAAGCCGGGGCGGGCGAAGTGGGTGACGCCCGCGGCGGCGAGCAGCCCGGCGAGCGCGACGGCCTCGCCGCGACGGTGGGTCATCGTCGGTCTCCCTGCTGTTCGACGGCGCGCTGCACGGCCCGGTAGATCTGCCCGAACCGTAGCGCGTCGGGCGTGCGGACCAGCATCGTCTCCCGGCCGTGGACCTGCACCCACAGCTCGTGCACCCGGTTGCCCCGCTCGTAGGAGCGGTCCAGCCAGCCCAGCGGCACCTCCAGGAACGGGGTGAGCACGAGCCCCACCACCACGAACGCGGCCAGGATGATCAGGGCGAGTTTCCAGTCGCCCCGGTCCTGCGCGGCCCAGGCCAGCGACAGCACGCAGACCAACGCCACCAGCGGCGGCAGCGACAGCAGCAGGACCAGCACGCCCCGGCCCAGGACCCGGCCCCGGACCGCCATCGTGGTGGTGCCGCGGGCGTGCCAGACGTACGTGATGTCGGCGAGCGCGACGACCTGCCCGCCGGCGTGGATGGTCTGCGAGGTGACCTGTACCGCGTCGTCCCGGTAATAGAGGGTCATAAATCAGCGTACCCACTGGGAGTGCGCGGGCGGAATCTGTGGGTAGCGTGGTCGGCATGGCGGACGGGGACGAGCGGGCGCGCAACGTCGAGGTGGTCCGGCGGTACCTGCGGACGTTCGTCACCAAGGACCTGGCCGAGGTGGTCGACGAGGACGTGGCGATCTACGGCTCCGGCACGGCGGTACGCGGCCGGCGCTGGCCCGAGGCCGCCGTCTCCTCGCCCGGCCTGACCGTGCTCGACCAGGAGGTCGTGGAGATCTTCGCGGCCGAGGACCGGGTGGTGGTGTCGATCGCGCAGACCTACCGGCGGGACGCGACCGGGGCGACCACGGTGCAGAGCGCCTGCAAGATGTACCGGTTGGCCGGCGGCCGGATCGTCGAGTTCTGGGGCGAGCAGGACACCTACGGCCTGCTGCGCGGGCTGGGCCTGGTGCCAGACGACCCGATCACGTTCTGAGCGGCACCGGGACCGGCACCGGGCCCCGAGGGCATGCGCTCCATGGCCCGCTGCACCGCCCGGTAGATCTGGCCGAAGCGCAGCGCGTCGCCGGTGTGCAGCAGCCGCACCGGCCGGCCCCGCCAGGTGGCCCACATCTCCAGCTCGCGGCTGCCCCGCACGTACGAGCGGTCCAGGTGTTCGAAGAGCACGTCGGCGAGCGGCCCGACCGCGAGGCCGACAAGCACGGAGGCCCCGACGATGGCGACGGTGACGGTGAGCGAGCGGTGCAGCCAGACCGCCAGCGCGATGCCCAGCAGCGCGGCCACCAGCGGCCCGGCGAGCGCCGCGCCGATCGCGCCGCGCCCGGCCAGCACCCGCCAGGAGCGGCTGCCCCGGCGGTGCCACACCATGGTCAGCTCGGCCAGCGGGTAGCTGTGCTCGTCCACCCGCAGCGCGGTGGACGTGACCCGGACCGACCGGTCGTCGTAGTAGGTGGTCATGACCTCACTCCCGGTGTCCGGCGGCTACCGCACTGTCTACCCCAACGACGTGGGTCGTAAGGTTGGCACGCTACTTCGACGAGGAAGTGAGGGCGGCGTGGGCGAGTTCGTCAGGCTGGAAGTGAAGGACGGCATCGGGACCATCCGGCTGGAGCGGCCACCGATGAACGCGCTCAACACCCAGGTGCAGGAGGAATTGCGCGCCGCCGCCACGGCGGCCACCGCCGACGCCGAGGTCCGCGCCGTCATCGTGTACGGCGGCGAGAAGGTCTTCGCGGCCGGCGCGGACATCAAGGAGATGGCCGACATGTCCTACGTGGACATGGCGGAGCGGGCGGCCGACCTGTCCAGCGCGCTGGGCGCGATCGCGCGCATCCCCAAGCCGGTGGTCGCCGCGATCACCGGGTACGCGCTCGGCGGCGGGTGCGAGCTGGCGCTGGCCTGCGACTGGCGGATCGTGGCCTCCGACGCCAAGCTCGGCCAGCCGGAGATCAAGCTCGGCATCATCCCGGGCGCCGGCGGCACCCAGCGGCTGGCCCGGTTGGTCGGCCCGGCCCGCGCCAAGGATCTGATCATGACCGGCCGGATGGTCGACGCCGACGAGGCGCTGCGCATCGGCCTGGCCGACCGGGTGGTGCCGGCCGCCGAGGTGTACGACGCCGCGGTGGCGTACGTGAAGCCGTTCCTGACCGGGCCGGTGCAGGCGCTGCGGGCGGCGAAGGCGGCGGTCGACGGTGGTCTGGACATGGACCTCACCTCCGGTCTGGCCTGGGAGAGCCAGCTCTTCGCGGCGCTGTTCGCGACCGACGACCGGCGCGAGGGCATGGCCGCGTTCGTGGAGAAGCGCAAGCCGGGCTTCACCGGCCGCTGACGCGAGGGTTGTTCACATCCGGTCTACCGGCCAGTAGCGTGTGACTCCGGTCGCGCGACGAAGGGGAGTGGCATGACGGAACGCCTCGAGGGGCACGGCGGCGAGTTGGCGCTGGCGGCGCTGCGGGCGCACGGCGTACGGGAGATGTTCACGCTCTCCGGCGGGCACGTCTTCCCGCTCTACGACGCCGCGCACAAGTCCGGCTTCCCGCTCTACGACGTGCGGCACGAGCAGTCCGCCGTGTTCGCCGCCGAGGCGGTGGCCAAGCTCCAGCGCCGCCCGGGCCTGGCCGTGCTCACCGCCGGCCCCGGCGTCACCAACGGTGTCTCCGGCCTGACCAGCGCGTTCTTCAACGCCTCGCCGGTGCTGGTGCTGGGTGGGCGCGCGCCGCAGTTCCGCTGGGGCTCCGGCAGCCTCCAGGAGATGGACCATCTCCCGCTGGTCGCGCCGGTGACCAAGCACGCCGAGACGGTGTTCAGCGCCGACGACATCCCGCGCGCGGTGTCGGCGGCGCTGACCACCGCGCTCACCCCGCACCGGGGCCCGGTCTTCCTGGACTTCCCGCTGGAGGCGGTCTTCTCGGTCGGCGACGCCGACCTGCCGGCGGTCACCCCGCCCGCACCGATCGAGCCCGACCCGGACGAGGTGGCTAAGGCGGCCGGCCTGATCGCCGGCGCGTCCCGGCCGGTGATCATCGCCGGCTCCGACGTGTACGCCGGCGACGCGGTCGACGCGCTGCGCGCCGCCGCCGAGGCGTTGCAGGTGCCGGTGTTCACCAACGGCATGGGTCGGGGCGCGTTGCCGCCGACCCACCCGCTGGCGTTCGCCAAGGCCCGCCGGGTCGCGCTGAAGGGCGCCGACGTGGTCGTGGTCATCGGCACGCCGCTGGACTTCCGGCTCTCCTTCGGCGACTTCGGCGACGCCACGGTGGTGCACGTGGTGGACGCACCCAGCCAGCGCGCCGGGCACGTGCAGCCGGCCGCCGCGCCCGCCGGTGACCTGCGACTGATCCTCGGCGGGTTCGCCGAGCACAGCGGCGACCGGGCCGACCACGCCGGCTGGATCGCCGAGCTGCGCACCGCCGAGGACGCGGCGAAGGCGCGCGACGCCGAGGAGATGGGCGCCGAGACCGACCCGATCCGGCCGGCCCGGGTCTACGGCGAGCTGCGCAAGGTGCTCGCCCCGGACGCCATCACCATCGGCGACGGCGGCGACTTCGTCTCGTACGCCGGGAAGTACCTGGAACCCGCGCAGCCCGGCACCTGGCTGGACCCCGGCCCGTACGGCTGCCTCGGCACCGGCCTGGGCTACGCGATGGGCGCCCGGGTCAGCCACCCGGACCGGCAGATCTGCGTGCTGATGGGCGACGGCGCGGCCGGGTTCTCGCTGATGGACGTGGAGTCGCTGGCCCGGCAGAAGCTGCCGGTGGTGATCGTGGTCGGCAACAACGGCATCTGGGGGCTGGAGAAGCACCCGATGCGCGCCATGTACGGCTACGACGTGGCCGCCGACCTCCAGCCCGGCCTGCGCTACGACAAGGTGGTCGAGGCGCTCGGCGGCGCGGGCGAGACGGTGGAGAAGGCCGCCGACCTCGGCCCGGCGCTCGGTCGCGCGTTCGACGCCGGCGTGCCGTACCTGGTCAACGTGCTGACCGACCCGGCGGACGCGTACCCCCGCTCGTCGAACCTGGCCTGACCACGACCGTGACCGCCGCCGCCGGGTGACCGGCGGCGGCGCGCGGCGTTTCAGACCTCCGGGCGGTCCCGGTCGTCGGGGCGGTCCCGCAGCTCCGCCTCGCGGCGACGCAGGTCCTCCTCCCAACGGCGGAGGCGTTCCTGGTCCTCGTCGCGGGAGCGCTTGTCGAGCGACGCGAGGAAGTCGGGGTCGTCGTCCGGGGCGAGCGGCCCGCGGGCCGGTGCGGCGGGTCCCCCGAACCCGGTGCCGCCGGCCGGGCCGGTCGGGCGTTCGCGACCGGCCACGAACCAGGCGATCGAGCCGACCACCGGGAAGAACAGGATGACCAGCACCCAGATCATCCGGGGCAGCGCCTTGACCTGACCCTCCTCGGCGGAGAGGCAGCTGATCAGCGCGCAGACGGCGAGCACGACCTGGACCAGGAAGAGCAGTACGTAGAGGCGGGCCATGCCCCATGATGGCCCACCCGACGGGGTCAGTGCACCCGGCCGAGCACGTGCGCCACGCCGAGCAGGGCCAGCGCGGCGGCGCCGAGCGCGGTCAGCGGCACGGACAGACGGCCGAGCCGGCGCGGGCCGGTGCCGGTGGCGCGCCGCCAGTCGACCACCAGCACGGCCAGCCAGACCGCGACCGCCGCCCCGGCCGGCACCGCGTCCCGGACGCGGCCGGTGAACGCCGGCCGGAGCTGGAGCAGCAGCACGACGGTCAGCGCGAGCAGCGTCCGCCGCCAGGCCAGCCGGGTGCGTTCGACCGGGAGACCGGCGTCGGTCATGCGGTGCTGGCTGGGCATGCTCTCACGGCCCTCGCTTCGCTCGGTGCGTTCGCTCATGCCGGGGCACCTCGGAGGAGGACGGCGGCCACCAGCAGCAGCGCGCCGACCGCGACGATCAGCGCCAGCACGGCGGGGAAGCGGGACGCCGGCAGTTCCTCGCCCAGCCGGATGGCGCGTTCGGTGCGGGCCCAGTGGTCCACCGCCCGGATCGACACGGTGGCGCCGAGCAGCAGCAGCCCGACGGCGAGCACCTCGCGCAGGTGGGCCAGGGGGAGCGGCGGGAGGAACTGCGCGGCGGCCAGCCCGCCCGCGACCAGCGCCAGCCCGGTCCGCAGCCAGGCCAGGAACGTCCGTTCGTTGGCCAGCGAGAAGCGGTAGTCCGGCGTGCTGCCGACCGAACGCAGTTCCCGCGGGTCGAACCAGCGCTTGATCGACTCCCACACGGCACCGATTATCCGCTTTGCCACCGGCCTAGCCTGAGTGGATGACCGATCTTGACGCGCGCGCCCTGCGCGACGCCTACGACACGCAGGTCCGTCCGGAGCTGCCGGACCCGGTGCCCGCCGGGGTGACCATCGAGCGGGACGGCCCGCTGTTCCGCGTGCTCGGGCTGGACCAGCGTGGCTTCCTCACCTACCGGACGCTCGACGGCCTGGCCGGCGCCGAACTGGACGCGTTGATCGCCCGGCAGGTCGAGCTCTTCCGGGCCCGCGGCGAGGCGGTCGAGTGGAAGCTCGCCGGCCACGACGAGCCGGCCGACCTGGGCGACCGGTTGCGCGCCGCCGGCTTCGTCCCGGAGGACGAGGAGACCGTCGTGGTCGGCCCGGTGGCGCCGCTGGCCGCCGCCGTCCCGGTCCTCCCCGAGGGGGTACGCCTGCGCGAGGTCACCGGTCACGCCGACCTGGCGCGGATCGCCGCCATGGAGGAGGAGGTCTGGCACGACGACCGCGGTCACCTGGTGCACGGGCTGGCCCGGGAGATCGAGGCGGACCCGCAGTCGATCACGATCGTGGTGGCGGAGGCGGGGGAGACGGTGATCAGCGCCGGTTGGATCCGCTACCAGGCCGGTACCGGGTTCGCCAGTCTCTGGGGCGGCTCGACGCTGCCGCGGTGGCGTCGGAAGGGCGTGTACCGGGCGCTGGTGGCGTACCGGGCGCGGCTGGCGCAGCAGCGCGGCCGGACGTTGGTGCAGGTGGACTGCTCGCCGGACAGCCGGCCCATCCTGGAGCGGCTGGGGCTCGTTGCGGTCACCACCACCACGCCGTACGTCTACACTCCGTGATCATGGACCGGTTGACGGAGGACGAGCAGCTCACCCTGAGGACCGGCGCGTTCGGGGCGGTGTTCCTGGTCTCCAACGCGGTGCCCGGGGTGCTGGGCATGGTGCGCGAGAGCATCGCCGCCTCCGGTGCGCTGGCCGACGTCGGTGGCGTGGTCAAGGAGGCGCTCACCACCGGTCCGCTGCCGCAGCTGCCCCGCGACTCCGCGCTGGAGATCGAGTCGGTGGTGCTGCCCGCGTTGGGCCGGGCGGTGGAGATCCTGCGCGCCAAGTCGCCGGGCGACGTCGAGGCGTACCGGTCGGTGGTGCTGGCGGCGGCGGACCGGGTGGCGGCGGCGCACCGGGGCGTGGCGCCGGCCGAGGCGGCGGCCATCGACAAGATCCGGGTGGCGCTGACCGAGGCGGCGTGACCACCACAGGTTACGGTGAGTTGCGTCACTCCGGGCTCCCGGGGAGTCGATGCTACTTGCGGGTAACATTGCCCCGTGGGCAAGTGCACAGCGGCCTGCGGTTGACCGAGCGTTAAGTCACGCGGCAGGCTGCGCCCGTGACCGGGCGAGTGATCGCTACACCAAACAGGAGGGTCGTCGAAGCGCGATGAACATCGTCGTACTCGTCAAGCAGGTGCCCGATTCGGGCGCGGACCGCAACCTGCGTCCTGACGACAACACCGTCGACCGCGGCTCGGCGAACAACGTCATCAACGAGATGGACGAGTACGCCATCGAAGAGGCGTTGAAGATCAAGGAAGCGCACGGCGGTGAGGTCACCATCCTGACCATGGGTCCGGACCGGGCGACCGAGTCGATCCGCAAGGCGCTCTCCATGGGGCCGGACAAGGCCGTCCACGTCGTCGACGACGCGCTGCACGGCTCCTGTGCGGTGGCCACCTCGAAGGTGCTCGCCGCCGCCCTCGGGCAGCTCAACGCCGACCTGGTCATCTGCGGTGCCGAGTCCACCGACGGTCGGGTGCAGGTCATGCCGCACATGATCGCCGAGCGGCTGGGCGTGGCCGCCCTGACCGGCGCGCGCAAGCTCACCGTCGACGGCTCGACGCTGACCGCCGAGCGGCAGACCGAGGAGGGCTACGAGATGGTCACCGCCTCGACGCCGGCCGTGGTCTCCGTCTGGGACACCATCAACGAGCCGCGCTACCCGTCCTTCAAGGGCATCATGGCCGCGAAGAAGAAGCCGGTGCAGACGCTCTCCCTGGGCGACCTGGGCGTGGCCCCGGCCGAGGTGGGCCTCGACGGCGCCACCAGCGCCGTGCTGGAGCACACCAAGCGCCCGCCGCGCTCCGGCGGCGAGAAGATCACCGACGAGGGCGAGGGCGGCGTCAAGCTGGTCGAGTTCCTCGCCACCGAGAAGTTCGTGTGAGAGGTCTGGACATGTCTGAGGTTCTCGTCGTCGTCGAAGCCACGAAGGAATTCGGCGTCAAGAAGGTCACCCTGGAGATGCTCACCCTCGCCCGCGAGCTGGGCACCCCGAGCGCGGTCGTGCTCGGCGGCGCCGGCGCCGCCGAGGCGCTGAGCGCCAAGCTGGGCGAGTACGGCGCGGAGAAGATCTACGCCGCCGAGGGCGAGGAGATCGACGGCTTCCTGGTGGCCCCGAAGGCCACCGTGGTCGCCGAGCTGGTCAAGCGGGTGCAGCCGGCCGCCGTGCTGCTCGCCTCGTCGCAGGAGGGCAAGGAGATCGCCGCCCGCCTGGCGGTCAAGCTGGACAACGGCATCCTGACCGACGTGGTCGCCCTGGCCGCCGACGGCACCGCCACCCAGGTCGCGTTCGCCGGCTCCACCATCGTCAAGTCCAAGGTCACCAAGGGCCTGCCGCTGGTCACCGTCCGGCCGAACTCGCTCAACCCGACCCCGGCCGCGGCCACCCCGGCCGTCGAGCAGCTCACCGTGTCGGTCGCCGACGCGGACAAGCTGGCCAAGGTCGTCGAGCGGGTCGCCGAGCAGAAGGGCTCCCGCCCCGAGCTGACCGAGGCGTCGATCGTCGTCTCCGGCGGTCGCGGCGTCGGCAACGCCGACAACTTCAAGCTGGTGGAGGAGCTGGCCGACCTGCTCGGCGGCGCGGTCGGCGCGTCCCGCGCGGCGGTCGACTCCGGCTTCTACCCGCACCAGTTCCAGGTCGGCCAGACCGGCAAGACGGTCTCCCCACAGCTCTACGTCGCGCTCGGCATCTCCGGCGCGATCCAGCACCGGGCCGGCATGCAGACGTCGAAGACCATCGTCGCGGTGAACAAGGACGGCGAGGCGCCGATCTTCGAGCTGGCCGACTACGGCGTGGTCGGCGACCTGTTCAAGATCGTCCCGCAGGCCGCCGAGGAGATCCGCAAGCGCAAGTGACCCCAGGGTCGTGAACGAAGGCCGCCGCCCGGATCACCGGGCGGCGGCCTCTTCTCGCCGGGAGCTGATCGGCGGGCCGGGGAGCTGAGCCGGCCCGCCGATCAGCCCGTCAGGGTGCCCCTCAACAGGCTGTCGCCGGAGTGGCGGGTGTTGTTGTCGTACTGCTCGGCGCTGATGTCGACGACGGTGAAGGTGCTCAGGTCGACGTTGCGGGGGATCGGCAGCAACGCGTCCCCCGATCCGTTGCTCAACGTGCCCACCGAGAACATCTCCATCGTCTTCGGATCGATCAGCCAGACCTCGTAGTACCCCGGAACGCTCGGGAGATTCGCCACGTGCAGATGCAATTGGTTGTCCCCGAGCACCCGGGCGTCGCCCGAGGCGTCCTTCGGCGTCGCGCCGAACGCGGCCAGTGGCGCACTGGCCAACACCGTCGGCTGCGGCGCCGGATCGTCACCGCCGGTGCCGAGCACCGCGACGGTGCCCGCCACACCGATCACCGCGGCGGCGGTGGCGGTGACCGCGGTGCTCGCCCACCTCGGCCAGCGGCGGCCACGGCGTGGGCGGACGACGGTCGTCGACCGGTCGCCGACGTCGGCCGGATCGCCGGCACGCGCCGGCCGGCGGCCGTTCAACGTGGGCAGTTCCTCGGCGGCCCGGATCTCGGCGACGATGCCCTGCCAGACGTGCTCCGGCGGATCGGGCAGCTCGGTCAGGCCCTGGGTGCCGGCGCCGAGCCCGGCGACGTGCCGGAGCGTCTCCAGCTCGCCCCGGCAGTGCCCGCAGGCGACGAGATGGGTGGATTCTCCGTCGGCCGCCTCGCTCTCACCGAGCGCCAGAAAGACCAGCCGGTCGTGGTCCAGGTGCTGCACCGTCCACCTCCCATCTGCGTTTCAGGCTCTGCATGCCGCGCCGGATGTGGCTCTTGACCGTGCCGAGCGGCACTCCGGTCACGGTCGAGATCTGCTGGTGTGTCAGGTCGTCGTAGAACGCCAGCTCCAGCATCCGCCGTTGCTCGTCGGGGAGCCGGGCCAGCTCGTCGGCGACCACCAGCCGGTCGACCACCGTGTCCGGGTCGGGACCGGTGTCCACCGGTTCGGGCAGTTGCTTCACCGTCTCGACCACCCGGGTCTCCCGGGCCGCGGCGCGGATCCGGTCGACCACCTTGCGTCGCCCGATGCCGAGCAGCCAGCCGATCAGTGATCCCTTCGCCGGGTCGAACGTCTCGCGGCCGAGCCAGGCGGCGACGAACGTCGCCTGCGTCACGTCCTCGGCGTCACTGCGGTTGACCAGCGTCGTGGTGGCCAGGTGCAGCACCGCTCGGCCGTATCTGTCGTACGCCTCGCGCAGGGCAGCCTCGTCGCCGTCGCGGAACCGTGTCGCGAGATCGTCCTCGACCGGCGGCTCGGGGCCCTGCCTCGCCGCCGTCACCGGGCGGCTCGCCATCCGTGGGGCATGCCGAACTGTAACTCCCACCGCCCCCGCCCCACTCCCGGTGTGTCCGACACGACGCTCATCACCCCTTCCTTCGTCGGCGAGGGGCCCGACGGATGCGTCCGCGGCCGGAAAAAGAAAACGGATCCGGTGCGCATCCGGGGGCGGCGGGGCCGGCGTAACCCGTTCTGCAAGCCAGGCCTGACGAATCAGCACCAACCACCAGGAGGCACTCAAATGCAGTACGCCATGTTCCGTCGGGTCGCCGCGGGCGGCGCGGTGGCCGCCCTCACCTTCGCCGGCGTCGGCGCCGCCACCATGAGCCCGGCCTACGCCGCCTCGTCGAAGGTCTCCGTGGTCCACGGCATCCCGGACACCCCGGTCGACGTCTACGTCAACGGCAAGAAGACGCTCGACAACTTCAAGCCCGGCGACGTGGCCGGCCCGCTCACCCTGCCCGAGGGCGAGTACGACATCGCCCTGACCAAGCCCGGTGAGGCGGTCGACAAGGCCATCCTGAAGGTCGACGACGCCGAGGTGCCGGGCGGGGCGAACATCAGCCTCGCCGCCCACCTGAGCGCCGACGGCAAGCCGCAGATCACCCCGTTCGTCAACGACGTGTCCAAGGTGGGCGCCGGCAAGGCCCGGCTGATCGTCCGGCACACCGCCGCCGCGCCGGCGGTGGACGTGCGGGCCGGCGGCAAGCCGGTCTTCGAGGGGCTGACCAACCCGAAGGAGGCTAAGGCCGACGTGGCCGCCGGCACCGTCAAGGCGGACGTGGTGCTCGCCGGCACCGACACCGTCGCCATCGGCCCGGCCGACCTGAACCTGAAGGAGGGCACGGCCACCATCGTCTACGCGATCGGCTCCGCCGAGGCCAAGAACCTCGACCTGGTCGCGCAGACCATCAGCGGCCTGCACTCCGCGCCGGGCGGCGTGCCCAGCGGCACCGGCGGCCAGGCCGGCACCGGCGTGGACACCTGGTGGTACGTGCTGGCCGGCGCCGGCGTGCTGCTCCTGGTCGGCGGCGGTGCGCGGGTGGCCACCGCCCGGGCCGGTCGCCGGTGACGGTGCGCAACCGCGGGGCGCTGGCGGCGATGGCCGCCGGCGTCGCCGCGCTCACCGTGGCGACGCTTGTGGCGTGCGGGTCGCAGCCCGCCGAGGACGTCGGCGCCGACGAGGCGGCGGCCCTGGCCAGCGCCACCTCCAGCGCGACGCCGGCGGCGACACCGACCGGGGACGCGTCGGTGCCGGTGAACGCCGGCACGCTGCCGGCGGACGGCAACGCCGTGCCACCGGTACGGCTGAGCATCCCGCCGATCAAGGTCACCGCCTCGGTCAACCCGGTCGGCATCAACGCGCGCACCAACGAGTTCGAGGTGCCGCCCAGCGTGGACCAGGTCGGTTGGTACCGCTACGGGCCGGGGCTGGAGGCCGACGCCGGCTCGGTGGTCATCGCCGGGCACGTGGACAGCGCGGAGCAGGGCAAGGGTGCGTTCTTCCGGCTCCGTGAGCTGGACCGGGGGGACACCTTCACCGCCACCGGCGCGGACGGGAAGGACCGTCGCTACCGGGTGGTGGCCCGGGAGGAGTACACCAAGACGAAGATCCCGCTGGAGCGGTACTTCGCCCGCGACGGCAGCCCGCGACTCACGTTGATCACCTGCGGCGGCCCGTTCGACCCGAAGACCCGGCACTACCGCGACAACATCGTCGTCACCGCGGTTCCCGCGTGAGCGCGAGGAGTGAGCCGGTCTTGCGAGCCCCGCAGTCGCGAACGAAGAGCGGCCCCGCATGAGCGTCCGGACCGCCCGTCCCGCCTCCGCACGGGACGGGCGGTCCGGCCAGCGGTGGCCCGCCCACCGGCCGTTAGGCTGAACGGTGATGGCATACCTGGATCACGCGGCGACGACCCCGATGCTCGACGAGGCACTCGAGGCGTACGTCGCCACCGCCCGCGAGGTGGGCAACGCGTCGTCGCTGCACGCGGCCGGCCGCCGTGCCCGGCGGCGGGTGGAGGAGTCCCGCGAGCGGGTGGCCGCCGCGCTCGGTGCGCGCCCCTCCGAGGTGATCTTCACCGGCGGAGGCACGGAGAGTGACAACCTCGCCGTGAAGGGCATCTTCTGGGCCCGCCGCGACGCCCGGCCCGATCGGGTCCGGGTGGTCTCCAGCGCGGTCGAGCACCACGCCGTGCTGGACGCGGTGGACTGGCTCGTCGGGCACGAGGGCGCGGAGGCCGGCTGGCTGCCGGTCGACGCGACCGGCCGGCTCGACCCGGAGCGGCTGCGCGCCGAGCTGGCCGAGCACGGCGACCGGGTGGCGGTGGTCACCGCGATGTGGGCCAACAACGAGGTCGGCACCGTCCAGCCGGTGGCCGCGCTGGCCGCGGTCGCCGCCGAGCACGGGGTGCCGTTCCACACCGACGCGATCCAGGCGGTCGGTCAGGTGCCTGTCGACTTCGCCGCGACCGGGGTGTCCGCGCTCACCGTGACCGGGCACAAGCTCGGCGGCCCGACCGGCGTCGGCGCGCTGCTGCTGGCCCGCGACGTCGCGGCCGTCCCGCTGCTGCACGGTGGTGGCCAGGAGCGCGACGTCCGCTCCGGGACGCTGGACACGGCCGGCATCGTCGCGTTCGCGGTCGCCGTCGAGGCCTCGGTGAAGGGCCAGCAGGAGTACGCGGCCCGGGTCGCCGCGCTCCGCGACGAGCTGGTCGAGCGGGTCCGTCGGGCGGTGCCCGAGGTGGTCTTCAACGGCGACCCGGCGGACCGCCTCCCCGGCAACGCGCACTTCTCCTTCCCCGGCTGCGAGGGGGACGCGCTGCTGCTGCTCCTCGACGCCCAGGGCATCGCCTGCTCGACCGGGTCGGCCTGCTCGGCCGGCGTGGCCCAGCCCTCGCACGTGCTGCTGGCCATGGGCGCAGACGACGACCGGGCCCGCTCCTCGTTGCGTTTCACGCTCGGTCACACCAGCAGCGGCGCGGACGTGGACACGCTCATCGCCGCGTTGCCGGCCGCCGTCGAGCGGGCCCGGCGCGCGGCCGCCCTCCGTACCCCCCGCTGACCCGGATACCCTCGGTAGGGACGAGGGGAGTGGGCCGGTGAGGGTTCTGGCGGCGATGTCGGGCGGGGTGGACTCCGCCGTGGCGGCGGCGCGTGCGGTGGAGGCGGGGCACGACGTGACCGGCGTGCACCTGGCGCTGGCCCGCAACCCGCAGACCTACCGCACCGGCGCCCGGGGCTGCTGCACGCTGGAGGACTCCCGGGACGCCCGGCGGGCCGCCGACGTGCTGGGCATTCCGTTCTACGTGTGGGACATGGCGGACCGGTTCCACGACGACGTGGTCGACGACTTCGTCGCCGAGTACGCGGCCGGGCGTACCCCGAACCCGTGCCTGCGCTGCAACGAGAAGATCAAGTTCGCCGCGGTGCTGGACCGGGCCGTGGCCCTGGGCTTCGACGCCGTGGTGACCGGCCACCACGCCCGGCTCGGCCCGGACGGCCTGCTGCGGCGCAGCGTCGACGCGGCCAAGGACCAGTCGTACGTCCTCGCGGTGCTGACCCGCGCGCAGCTCGACCGGTCGGTCTTCCCGCTCGGTGACTCGACCAAGGCCGAGGTGCGCGCGGAGGCCGCCCGGCGCGGCCTCGCCGTGGCCGACAAGCCGGACTCGCACGACATCTGCTTCATCGCCGACGGCGACACCCGCGGCTTTCTGGCCGAGCGGCTCGGCGAGGCCCCCGGCCCGGTGGTGGACGCGCTCACCGGCGCGGTCGTCGGCAACCACAGCGGCGCCTACCAGTACACCGTCGGGCAGCGACGTGGGCTGCACCTGGACCGCCCCGCGCCGGACGGACGGCCCCGCTACGTGCTCTCCATCACCCCGAAGACCAACACGGTGACGGTCGGCCCGGCCGAGGCGCTGGAGGTCTCCGCGGTGCGCGCGGTCCGCCCGGTCTGGACCGGCGGCCCGCGCCCGGACGGGCCGGTCGAGTGCGAGGTGCAGCTCCGGGCGCACGGTGACGTGGTCCCGGCCGCCGTCCAGGTCGACGCCGACGGCCTGCACGCCGCGCTGCGCCGACCGCTGCGCGGGGTCGCCGCCGGCCAGGCGATCGTGGCCTACCGGCCGGACCCGGCCGGCGACGTGGTCCTCGGCTCCGCCACCATCGCCACCATCGCCGCCTGACAGGTCGCCGCCCGGCTGCCCGTCCCGGCGGACTGTCCTTGTGACGGGCTTGTTCTTGTGACGGGCTGTCATTGTGACGGCTGCCCTGCTGGCGGGGCTGTCCACCCGGTGCGCTGCCGTCGCGGGCGGATCGTTTCCGGGCTGGGCCGTCTCGGACCGGACGTGTCCGGCGCGGCGCCTGACCGGCCCGACCTCTTCCACCCGGTGTCTCGCGCGGCACGTCGGGTCGGAGCAGGTATCCGGCGGTCCGGAACCTCCGGCGACGCGATGCCGTTGACCAGGCGGATCACCCGGTACCGACGAAGCCGGCGCGGAGCCTGCCGCCACCCCCTACAAACTTGATGGCGTCGATGAGTCGCCTCGACCCGCCCTCGGCCCGGCTCTTCGATGACGCGGTTCGGCCGCTGTCCGGCGCGGTGACCCATCCGTGCCATCAAGTTTGTAGTCACTTCGTCGCTCAGCGACCGTCGGACGCTTCGGTGGCCATCCGCACCCGCCCGGCGCCCCGACTCGCCCCGGCTGTGCGCCTTCGGCTGTGCGCCTTCGGCCGTGCGCCTTCGGCCGTCCGGCCGCTGCCGTCCGGCCGCTGCCGTGGCCCGGTCCCGGCCCGCGCTGTCCGCCGGGGGCGGCCCAGTCGATAGGCTTCGGCGGTGACTGATCAGCAGTGGCCCTGGCCGGCCGGGGCGGCGACCGGAATCGGTTCGCTGCCCGGCACCGACATCGCCGAGGCGCAGCGGATCGTGCTCGGCGAGCTGCCCGCGCTGCCGCATCTGCCGGAGCTGCCCGCCCGGGGCCCGGGCGCGGATCTCGTGGGCCGCACCGCCGGGCTGCTCGTCGAGCTTCCGGTCGAGCTGTACGCGGCCCGCTGGCGGATCGCCCTGCGTCCCGGCCGGGACCTGCGCCGCGCCCGTGACCTCATGGAACGCGACCTCGACCAGCTCGCCGAGCAGGCCGAGGAGTACGCCGGCCCGGTCAAGGTCCAGGCCGCCGGCCCGTTCACCCTGGCCGCCACGCTGGAGCTGCCGCTCGGCGGCCGGGTGCTGCGCGACCCGGGCGCGGTGCGGGACCTCGCCGGCTCGCTGGGCGAGGGGCTGCGCGGCCACCTGGCGGCGGTGAGCCGACGGCTGCCCCGCGCCACGGTGCTGCTCCAGCTCGACGAGCCGTCCCTGCCGGCGGTGCTGGCCGGGCGGGTGCCCACCGAGAGTGGCCTCGGCACCCACCGGCCGATGGAGACCGAGGTGGCGCGCGCGCTGCTGCGCGGCGTGCTCGACGCGGCCGGCGTCCCCACGCTGGTGCACTGCTGCGCGCCGGACGTGCCGCTGGAGCTGATCCGTTCCGCCGGCGCGGTCGGCGTCGCCCTCGACCTGTCCCTGGTCAAAGACCTGGACCCGCTCGGCGAGGCGCTCGACGCCGGGTTCGGGCTGCTGGCCGGCGCCGCGCCGACGCTGCCGCCGTCGTCCGGCCGGGCGCCCACGTCCGCCGAGGTCGCCGACCGGGTCCGCCGGCTCTGGGATCAGCTCGGCTTCCCCCGCCGGCGGCTGGCCGAACAGGTGGTGGTCACGCCCGCGTGCGGGCTGGCCGGCGCCACCCCGGCGTACGCGCGGGCCGTGCTGGCCGCCTGTCGCGACGCCGGCCGGCGGCTCGCCGAGGAGTGACGTTTTCCTGTCGTAGGCCGGGGGCAGGATGGCTGGCATGATCGGACGACTGCGTTCCACCGTGATCGACTGTCCCGACCCGCGTGCGCTGGCCGGCTTCTACGCGGAGCTGCTCGGTCTCCCGCTGATCGAGGACAATTCCGACGGCGACGACTGGGTGGTCCTCGGCGGCGCGCCCGGGCACCAGCCGCGGCTCGCCTTCCAGAAGGCGCTCGACCTGCGGGCGCCCGACTGGCCCGACCCGGAGCGTCCGCAGCAGTTCCACCTGGACGTGACGGTGGACGACATCGAGGCGGCCGAGAAGGCGGCGCTGGCCCTCGGCGCCCGGCGGCTGCCCGGCGAAGGGGAGGGCTTCCGGGTCTACGCCGACCCGGCCGGCCACCCGTTCTGCCTCTGCTGGGACTGATCGCACGGGGCTTGCGCGGCCGGTGCATGATCACCACCGTGACCGCCTCCACCGACCGACGCGCCGCCGGCTCGCTCTTCGGCCTGGCCTACGGCGACGCCCTCGGCAAGCCGACCGAGTTCCTCACCGTCACCGAGATCGTCCGGCGCTACGGCCCGGCCGGTCCCCGCGAGCTGGAAGGTGACCCGGCACTGGTCACCGACGACACCCAGATGGCGCTGGCCGTGGCGTGGGCGTTGCACGACGCGCCCGCGTACACGGCGGAGGCGGTGGAGCCGCTGCTGCGGCAGCGCTTCCTCGACTGGGCGGCCAGCCCGGAGAACAACCGCGCGCCGGGCATGACCTGCCTGCGGGCCTGCGCCGAGCTGAGTCGGGGCACCCGCTGGCAACAGGCCACGGTCGCCGGTTCGAAGGGCTGTGGCGCGAACATGCGGGTCACCCCGGTCGGGCTGCTCGACGTCGACCTCGACACGCTGGCCGGGCTGGCCCAGCTCCAGGCCGGCCTCACCCACGGGCACCCGACCGGGCTGGCGGCCAGCGAGCTGACCGCGTACGCGGTCCGGCTGCTGCGCGACGGCGCGGCGCTGCCGGCGCTGCCCGGCCTGCTCACCGAGCGGGCCCGCGAGCAGCGCACGGTCTACCGGGGCGAGTGGCTCGGCGACCTGTGGCAGCGTCCGGGCGTCACCGACCCGGCGGAGTTCATCGCTCGCGGCTGGGACGACTGCCTGCGGGTGCTCGGCCGGCTGGAGGCGGCGCTGGCCCGCCCCGACGACGGCGGCGACCCGTGTCGGCTCACCGGGGAGGGGTGGATCGCGGAGGAGGCGCTCGCGACCGCGCTGCTCTGCGCGCTGCGGCACCCGGACGAACCGGTCGCCGCACTGGCCCGGGGCGCCACCACCGCCGGCGACTCGGACTCCATCGCCGCGCTGGCCGGGGCGTTCCTCGGGGCCGCGTACGGCATGGCCGCCTGGCCGGCCGGCTGGTCCGCCCGCATCGAGTACGCGGACCAGCTCACCGCCCTGGCCGACCCGCTGGACTGAGCGGCGTCCCGCGCTACGCGGTGAGGTGGGGCAGGCGGCGTACGCCGCGCCACACCTCGGGGTCGCAGTCGCCGGCGCGGTCCGCGAACGCGTCGAGCGGCACCCGGATCGGTTCGCTGACGTCGAGGAAGCTGTCGTGGTCCGCGCCCGGGTCCCAGGTGCGGGTCGGGATCCGCACGTGGTCGTCCCGGTCCGACTTGTCCTGGCTGGTGATCTTCAGGACCTCGGCCGCCCGGCCGTCGACGCGCAGCACCAGGCAGGGGCGCACCTTCGAACCGGTGCCGTCGGCGTACGGCACGTCGGCCCACCAGATCTCCCCGGGCCGCGGCCGGTCCCCGGTCGGCCGGTCGGCGCCACGCGGCTTCGGCGGAGCGGCCACCCGCCCACCACCGGGTCGGTTGTCCCGCCCACGCCCGGGCCGGCTGCCCCGACCGTCGGTGGCGCGGCGGCGCCACTCGCTCCACAGCCAGCCCGCCGCCACGCAGGCCACGATCACCAGTGCCCAGATCAGCGCGTCGCGCATCCGTGCCCGCCTTCCGTCCGCTTCGGCCCAGCGATCGTCGCACGGTTGCGGCCCGTCCGCTCCGCGGCGCGGCACGCGTCCCCGGGGCGGCGGGTCGCCCTGCTCAGCACGGGTGGGCGGACGGTTGTCACAGCCGACCGTTACGGTTCGGGGGTAGCACGAGCACGGGAGGTCGACAGCGTGTCCGATGGTGGCGGCGTGTCCGAAGAAGCGGTTCCCCCGACGGTCGACGCCGCCCAGGAGGCGGCGGCCGGCGTCGAGCCGACCCCCGAGGCCCGGGAGCGGCACGCCACGCTGAGCCAGGAGCTCACCGAGCACCAGTACCGCTACTACGTGCTGGACGCGCCGACGATCACCGACGCCGAGTTCGACAGGCAACTGCGCGAGCTGGAGGCGCTGGAGGCGGAGTTCCCGGCGTTGCGCACCCCCGACTCGCCCACCCAGCGGGTCGGCGGCACGTTCTCCACCGACTTCACCCCGGTCACGCACGCCGAGCGGATGCTCTCGCTCGACAACGCGTTCGCCGACGAGGAGCTGGCCGCCTGGGCCGAGCGGGTCGAGCGCGACGCCGGCGGCCCGGTGCCCTACCTCTGCGAGCTGAAGGTCGACGGCCTGGCCATCAACCTGACCTATGAGAAGGGCCGGTTGGTCCGGGCGGCCACCCGCGGCGACGGCCGCACCGGTGAGGACGTCACCGCCAACGTCCGCAGCATCAAGGGCGTGCCGGCCCGGCTGACCCCGTCCGACGACTTCCCCGACGTGCCCGAGCTGATCGAGGTGCGCGGCGAGATCTACTTCCCGGTGGCCGGGTTCGCCGACCTCAACGCGAGCCTGGTCGAGCAGGGCAAGGCGCCGTTCGCCAACCCACGCAACGCCGCCGCCGGCAGCCTCCGGCAGAAGGACCCGCGGGTCACCGCCGGTCGGCCGCTGCGCCTGATCGTGCACGGCATCGGCGCCCGCAAGGGCTACCGGCCGTCCGCGCAGTCCGAGTCGTACGCCGCGCTCAAGGCGTGGGGGCTGCCCACCAGCGACCGCTGGAAGGTGGTGGCCGACCTGGCCGGCGTGGCGGAATACATCGCCTGGTACGGCAAGCACCGGCACGACGTCGAGCACGAGATCGACGGCGTGGTGGTCAAGGTCGACCCGGTCTCCATCCAGGGTCGCCTCGGCTCGACCAGCCGCGCGCCGCGCTGGGCGATCGCCTTCAAGTACCCGCCGGAGGAGGTCAACACCACGCTGCTCGACATCGACGTCAACGTCGGGCGCACCGGCCGGGTCACCCCGTTCGCCGTGCTCCAGCCGGTCCTGGTGGCCGGCTCCACGGTCGCGCTGGCCACCCTGCACAACGCTCGCGAGGTCGAACGCAAGGGCGTGCTCATCGGTGACACGGTGGTGCTGCGCAAGGCCGGCGACGTCATCCCCGAGATCCTCGGCCCGGTGGTCGACCTGCGGCCGGCCGACGCCCGCCCGTTCGTCATGCCGACCACCTGCCCGGCCTGCGGCACGCCGCTCGCGCCGGCCAAGGAGAGCGACGTCGACATCCGCTGCCCCAACGGGCGGACCTGTCCGGGGCAGATCCGCGAGCGGGTCTTCTACCTGGCTAGCCGCAAGGTGCTCGACATCGAGGTGCTCGGCGAGAAGGGCGCGGCGGCGCTGCTGGACGCGCAGATCATCACCAACGAGGGCGACCTGTTCCAGCTCGACGCCGAGCAGCTCGCCCGCTCGCCGTTCTTCGTCAACAAGGACGGCAGCCTCGGCACCAACGCCACCAAGCTGCTGGAGAACCTGGCCGAGGCCAAGGAACGGGATCTGTGGCGGGTGCTGGTGGCGTTCTCCATCCGGCACGTCGGCCCGACCGCGGCGCAGGCGCTCGCCCGGCACTTCCGCTCCGTCACCGCGATCGAGGAGGCGTCCGAGGAGGAACTGTCCTCGGTGGACGGCGTCGGCCCGACCATCGCCGCGAGCCTCAAGGAGTGGTTCGCCGTCGACTGGCACCGCGACGTGGTGCGCAAGTGGGCCGCGGCCGGCGTCCGCATGGCCGAGGAGTCCGCCGACGAGGGGCCGCGCCCGCTCGACGGGGTCACCGTGGTGGTCACCGGCACGCTTGCCGGGTTCAGCCGTGACGAGGCCGCCGAGGCGATCCAGAGCCGGGGCGGAAAGGTGACCGGCTCGGTCTCCAAGAAGACCGGCTTCGTGGTGGTCGGTGACAACCCCGGCACCAAGGCCGACAAGGCGGCCACGCTGAAGCTGCCGATCCTCGACGAGGACGGGTTCCGGGTGCTGCTCGAGTCCGGTCCGGAGGCGGCCCGGGCGGTGGCCCGGGTCCAGGAGTGACCGGCGCCCGGGTGACCGCCCGGCGGCGTATACCAACTTAATTACGACTAGCACCGATTCGTGACTGTCGTGTCGGGGAAAGCGGTCCGGAGGGCGTTTCATTGGCGTACGGCGCGTGACTGCGCGCGCCAGGACCGTGCCCGGGAGGTGCGATGGCGACCGACGACCCGCGCAACTCCGTCCCGCCGGGGCGGACCGGGCCGTTCTTCGGCTTCGTCGGTGCGGTAGGTGTCGTCGCCCTGCTCGTCTCGGTCGGGCCGCTTGCCGCGCTGCCCGGCCGGCTGACCGAGCTGCCGGTCGCGTTCTGGACGATGGCGGCGCTCGCCGTCGCCTGCGACGCCCGCCCGTTCGTCCCGCCCGGCCGGCGGCAGACCTCGGCGGTCTTCCCGTCCACCTGCTTCACCTTCGCCATCCTGCTCGGCTGGGGTCTCGGCCCGGCGGTGGCGGTGCAGGCCGTGGCGGTGGCCGTCTCCGGCTGGCGTCTCGGGTACGCCGCCTGGCGCACCGGCTTCAACGCGGCCCAGTACGCGTGCGCGTTGGCCGCCGCGTACGCGGTCACCCGGTTCGGTCCGGGCGAGCTGTTCGGCGGTGGCCGGCTGCACTGGACGGACGTGGCAGCGGTGGGCGGCGCCACGGTGGCCTGGTTCGCGGTCAACTACGGGCTGGTCAACTCCGCCATCCGGCTGCGCTTCGGGGACCGGTGGTGGCCCAACGTCCGGCTCGGGCTGGCCTACGAGCTGCTCTCCACCGGCTCGCTGCTGCTGCTCGCGCCGGTGCTGGTGGCCGCCGCGCGGGCCAGCGCGGCGCTGATCCCGCTGGTGCTGGTGCCCCTCTTCGCGGTCTACCGGATGGCCCGGCTCTCCGCCGAGCGGGAGCAGCTCGCCGACGTCGACCCGCTGACCGGGCTGCCCAACCGCAAGGCGTTGCTCAGCGAGGTGGTCGAGCAGGTGCACCTGCACGCCGAGCGGGCCGCCCGGGGCGAGCCGGACGCCCACGTGGCCCTGCTGCTGCTCGACCTGGACCGGTTCAAGAACGTCAACGACGCGCTCGGCCACGCGGTCGGGGACCGGCTGCTGGTCGAGGTGAGCGCCCGGCTGATCGACGTGGTCGGCGAGCACGAGATGGTGGCGCGGCTCGGCGGCGACGAGTTCGCCATCGTCGTGCCGGGGCTGGCCGGCGTCGAGGAGGCCCGGGAGCGGGCCGACCGGGTGGTCGCCGCGCTGGCCGAGCCGGTGCCGTTGGACGGGCTGCCGCTGGACGTGGGCGGCTCGATCGGCGTCGCGCTCTTCCCCGAGCACGGCGAGGACTTCGCCACCCTGATGCGGCACGCCGACGTGGCCATGTACGACGCCAAGCACCGCACCGACACGGTCGCGGTCTACGCGCCGGAGTCCGACCACAACTCGGCCGAGCGGTTGAGCCTCCTGGCGGACCTGCGTCGGGTGCTGGAGTCCTCGCCGTCGCCCTCCGGGGAGCCGGTGGGCGTGCGCGGCGGGGACGGCGCGGCGCTGACGCCGGGTCTGCCCGCCGCCCGGCCGGCGCACCCGGCCCGCCGGCGGCTCCGGTGGCGTCGGGAGCGTGTCGAGGCGCGCTCCGACGACGACCTGATCGAGCGGATCCTGACCGGCGCCGACCCGACCCGCCGCCGGGCCGACCGGGTCCCCGACCCGGTTCGTTCCGGCGGTGATGCGGCGTCGGCCGCGTCGGCCCCACCGGCGTCGGCCGCGTCGGCCCCACCGGCGGCGGCGAAGGTGGCGCCGGCTGCGTCGACCGTGTCGGCCCCGGCCGGCGGATCAGCCGCGGAGGCCGTCCCGGCCGCGCGGCTCGCGGAGACCACGGCCGCGTCGGCCGCGGAGGCCGGCGAGATCACCATGTACTACCAACCGCAGATCGCCATCGCCACCGGCGAGGTGGTCGGCGTCGAGGCGCTGCTGCGCTGGCGGCACCCGCGCCGGGGCATGGTCGACCCGGGGGAGCTGATCCAGGTCGCCGAGCAGAGCGCGGTCATGCGGCTGCTCACCCGCCGGGTGGTGGACGACGTGGTGGAGCAGCTCGCCAAGTGGTCCGCGGCCGGGCTCACGTTGCGGTCCGCGCTCAACGTCAGCGTCCGGGACCTGCACACCGGCGAGATCGCCGACCAGATCGCCGACCGGCTGACCCGGTACGGCGTCCCGCCCGAGCGGCTCCAGGTGGAGATCACCGAGGGCGCGCTGATGGCCGACCCCCGTCGGGTGCTGGCCAGCATCACCCACCTGCACCGGATCGGCGTCGGGATCGCGCTCGACGACTTCGGCACCGGGTACTCCTCCCTTCAGCACCTGCGCCGGCTGCCACTGTCCGAGGTGAAGGTGGACCGGTCGTTCGTGCTGGGCATGGCCGACGACCCGGACGACGCGGCGATCGTCCGCTCGATGATCGAGCTGGCCGGCGCGCTCGGCCTGCGGGTGGTCGCCGAGGGCGTGGAGGACGAGCGCACCTGGCGGCTGCTGCACGCCGCCGGCTGTGACGTGGCACAGGGCTGGTTCCACGCCCGGCCGATGCCGGCCGAGGAGCTGATCGCCTGGCTGTCGCGTTACCGCCCGGTCCGCCCGACCGCGGTGGACGGCGACGGGCGGGCCGGGCCGGCAGCGGAGGGGGAGTCGAAGGCGTCGTCGTGACGGCGGGACAATAGACTCGCTCCGGTCACCGCGCGTCATCGTGCTCCGTCAGGCGCGCGGCCGGCACACGCAGACGTCTGAAGGACAGCCACGAAGGGGGCACCCGATGGCCGCCATCTCCCGCGAGGAGGTCGCGCACCTCGCGCGACTGTCGCGGCTCGCCGTCACCGAGGAGGAGCTGGACATGTTCGCCGGCCAGCTGGACGTGATCCTCCAGTCGGTCGCGCAGGTCGGCGAGGTCGCCGCGGCGGACATCCCGCCGACCTCCCACTCGGTGCCGCTGACCAACGTGCTCCGCGAGGACGTGGTGACGCCGAGCCTGACCCCGCAGGAGGTGCTGTCGGGTGCGCCCGACGCCGAGGAGCAGCGGTTCCGCGTTCCGCGGATCCTGGACGAGGATGTGGCATCGTGACCGACCTGACCAGGCTCAATGCCGTCGACCTCGCCGGCCTCGTCGCCAACGGTGACGCCTCGGCGGTCGAGGTCACCCGCGCCCACCTGGACCGGATCGGTGCCGTCGACGACCGGGTGCACGCGTTCCTGCACGTCGACAGCGACGGCGCGTTGGCCGCCGCGCGGGCCGTGGACGAGCGCCGCGCCGCCGGTGAGGAGCTGGGCCCGCTGGCCGGCGTCCCGGTCGCGGTCAAGGACGTGCTGACCACCAAGGGCGTGCCGACCACCGTCGGGTCGAAGATCCTGGAGGGCTGGCGTCCGCCGTACGACTCGACGATCGTCGAGCGGCTGCGGGCCGCCGGCACGGTGATGCTCGGCAAGACGAACATGGACGAGTTCGCGATGGGCTCGTCCACGGAGTACTCCGCGTACGGGCCGACCCGGAACCCGTGGGACACCGAGCGCATCCCGGGCGGCTCCGGCGGCGGCAGCGCGGCGGCGCTGGCCGCGTACGAGGCGCCGCTGGCGATCGGCTCGGACACCGGCGGCTCGATCCGTCAGCCCGGCGCGGTCACCGGCACGGTCGGCGCGAAGCCCACCTACGGCGGCACCTCCCGGTACGGCCTGGTGGCGTTCTCCTCGTCGCTGGACACGCCCGGCCCGTGCGCGCGTACCGTGCTCGACGCCGCGCTGCTGCACCAGGTGATCGGCGGCCACGACCCGCGCGACTCCACCTCGATCCCGGCCCCGGTGCCGGACGTGGTGGGCGCGGCGAAGCTCGGCGCGAGCGGTGACCTGACCGGCGTCAAGCTGGGCGTGGTCACCGAGTTCACCGGCGAGGGCGCCGAGCCGGGCGTGATGGCGGCGTTCCGCGAGTCGGTCGAGGCGCTGGCCAAGCTGGGCGCCGAGATCGTCGAGATCTCCTGCCCGCACTTCAAGTACGCGCTGCCGGCCTACTACCTGATCGCGCCGAGCGAGTGCTCCTCCAACCTGGCCCGCTTCGACGGCGTCCGGTTCGGCCTGCGGGTCGGCGACGACGGCAACCGGTCGCTGGAGGAGGTCATGTCGCTGACCCGCGAGGCCGGCTTCGGCCCCGAGGTGAAGCGGCGCATCATGATCGGCACGTACGCCCTCTCGTCGGGCTACTACGACGCCTACTACGGCCAGGCGCAGAAGGTCCGCACGCTGATCACGCGCGACTTCACCAGCGCGTTCGAGCAGGTGGACGCGTTGATCTCGCCGACCACGCCGTTCGTGGCGTTCCCGATCGGCGCGCGCACCTCGGACCCGTACCAGATGTACCTGGCGGACCTGTTCACCATCCCGACGAACCTCTACGGCGGTCCGGCCATCTCGGTGCCGTGCGGGTTGTCCGACGGGCTCCCGGTGGGTCTGCAGATCATGGCGCCGACCATGGCCGACGACCGGATGTACCGGGTGGCCGCCGCACTGGAGTCCAGCGTCGGCGCGTTCACCCCACCAGCACTGTGAGGCAGGAGCAGATGACGACGACACTGCCCGCGTACGACGAGGTCGTCGCGCGCTACGAACCGGTGATCGGCCTGGAGACCCACGTCGAGCTGGGCACGAACACCAAGATGTGGTGCGGCTGCCCGACCGACTTCGGTGGCGAGCCGAACACCCGGGTCTGCCCGGTGTGCCTGGGCCTGCCCGGCTCGCTGCCGGTGGCCAACAAGGCGGCCATCGAGGCGACCATCCGGATCGGCCTGGCGCTGAACTGCTCGATCGCCGAGTGGTGCCGGTTCGCCCGGAAGAACTACTTCTACCCGGACATGCCGAAGAACTTCCAGATCAGCCAGTACGACGAGCCGCTCTGCTTCGACGGTCACCTGGACGTCGAGGTCGACGGCGAGCTGGTGCGCATCGGCATCGAGCGGGTGCACCTGGAAGAGGACACCGGCAAGACGCTGCACGTCGGTGGTGCCACCGGCCGCATCCACGGCGCCACCGAGTCGCTCGTCGACTACAACCGGGCCGGCATCCCGCTGGTCGAGATCGTCACCAAGCCGATCCCCGGCACCGGTGCGCTCGCCCCGGAGATCGCCCGCGCGTACGTGGCCGAGCTGCGCGACGTGATCCGTTCGCTGGGCGTCTCGGACGTGCGGATGGAGGAGGGCTCGCTGCGCTGCGACGTCAACACGTCGCTGAACCTGCCCGGCGCGGAGTGGGGCACGCGGACCGAGACCAAGAACGTCAACTCGCTGCGCTCGGTCGAGCGGGCGGTCCGCTCGGAGATGCTGCGCCAGGCGTCGGTGCTGGACGCGGGCGGCCGGATCGTCCAGGAGACGCGCCACTTCCACGAGGACACCGGCGACACCACGTCGGGCCGGTCCAAGGAGACCGCCACCGACTACCGGTACTTCCCGGAGCCGGACCTGGTGCCGCTCGCGCCGGACACCGCCTGGGTGGCCGAGCTGAAGGCCGCCCTGCCGGAGCTGCCGCGGCTGCGCCGCAAGCGGATCCAGCAGGACTGGGGCCTCTCCGACCTGGACATGCAGTCGGTGGTCAACGCCGGCGCGGTGGAGCTGATCGAGGCCACCGTGGCGGCCGGCGCCACCCCGGCGGCGGCCCGCAAGTGGTGGCTCGGTGAGCTGTCCCGGCGCGCCAACGAGACCGGCGTGGAGCTGGCCGACATCGGGGCGACCCCGGCGCAGGTGGCCGAGCTTCAGGGCCTGGTCGACGCCGGCAAGCTCAACGACAAGCTGGCCCGTACGGTGCTGGAGGGCGTGGTGGCCGGCGAGGGCTCGCCGACCGAGATCATGACCGCCCGAAACCTGGAGGTCGTCTCGGACACCGGCGCGCTCACCGCCGCCGTGGACGAGGCGATCGCCGCCAACCCGGCCATCGCCGACAAGATCCGTAGCGGCAAGGTCGCGGCGGCCGGCGCGTTGGTCGGCGCCGTCATGAAGACCACCCGCGGCCAGGCGGACGCGAAGACCGTCCGCGAGTTGATCCTGGAGCGCCTCGGCGCTGCCTGACGTGCAAGGAAGGGCCCCTTCTTAACGCCTGGTGCATAAGAGGGGGCCCTTCCTGACACCTCACCCCCACACCGAGGGCGTCAACGGCGACGCCCGGATGGAGACAGCGTGAACACCGACGTCCTCGACGAGATCCAGCGCCGGGTGCTCTGGCTCGCCACCCGCATCGTCGACGCGGCCAACCACGACCGGGACACCGGCGACGGGGTGAAGGTCGGCGGCCACCAGGCGTCGAGCGCGTCGCTGGTGACCGCGATGACCGCGCTCTGGTTCCAGCACCTGGACGCCGAGGACCGGGTCGCGGTGAAGCCGCACGCCTCCCCGGTGTTCCACGCCATCCAGTACCTGCTCGGCAACCTGGACCGGTCCTACCTGCCGAAGCTGCGCGCGCGGGGCGGGCTCCAGTCGTACCCGTCGCGGACCAAGGACCCGGACGAGGTGGACTTCTCCACCGGCTCGGTCGGCCTGGGCGCCGCCGCGCCGCTGTTCGCCGCCGTCACCCGCCGCTACGTCGACGCGCACTTCGGCGCGCGCCCGCACTCCCGGTTCATCGCGCTGATCGGCGACGCGGAGCTGGACGAGGGCAACATCTGGGAGGCGGTCGCCGACCCGGCCACCACCGGCCTGGGCAACGTGATGTGGCTCGTCGACTTCAACCGCCAGTCGCTGGACCGGGTCGTCCCCGGCATCCGGATCAACCAGTGGCGGGGTCAGTTCGAGGCCGCCGGCTGGCACGTCGTCGAGGTCAAGTATGGTCGCCGGCTCGCCGAGGCGTACGCCCGGCCGGGCGGCGCGGCGCTGCGCGACTGGATCGACCGGATGCCGAACGAGCAGTACCAGTCGCTGTTCGGCCTGGCCGGGCCGGTCCTGCGCAAGCAGTTCCTGGACGGCGCGCCGGACGAGGTGACCGCGTTCGTCGCCGATGTCCCGGACGACGAGTTGGGCCCGCTCGTCACCGACCTGGGCGGGCACGACGCGCAGGCGCTGCTCGACGCGTACGCCCAGTGCGACGCGGTCACCGACCGGCCCAGCGTGGTGTTCGCGTACACGGTGAAGGGCTGGGGGCTGCCGATCGCCGGCAACCCGCGCAACCACTCGGCGCTGCTGAGCACCGAACAGGTGGCCGCGCTGCGGACGGCGCACGGCCTGACCGCGGAGACCGAGTGGGACCGCCTCGACCCGGCGTCCCCGGCCGGCATCTGGGCCGGCGAACGCCGGGAGGCGCTGTCCCGCGCGCCGCGCGAGCGGGCGCTGGGCGTCACCGTGCCGGAGTCGACCCGGGTACGCGCGAACAAGCCGGTCTCCACCCAGGAGGTGTTCGGCCGGGTGCTCGTCGACCTGGCCCGCGACCCGCAGGTGGCGCCCTACCTGGTGACCACCGCGCCGGACGTGGCCACCTCGACCAACCTGGCCGGCTTCATCAACAAGACAAGTGTGTTCGCCCCGACCGAGCAGCGTTCGTGGACCGAGGACCGGATGCTGCGCTGGACGGAGAGCCCCGCCGGGCAGCACATCGAGCTGGGCATCTCCGAGATGAACCTGTTCCTGCTGCTGGGCCAGCTCGGCCTCTCCTGGGACCTGTCCGGCCAGCCACTGCTGCCGGTCGGCACGGTCTACGACCCGTTCGTGCTGCGCGGGCTCGACGCGTTCCTGTACGGCACCTACTCGGGTTCGCGGTTCGTGGTGGCCGGCACCCCGTCCGGTATCACGCTGGCGCCCGAGGGCGGCGCGCACCAGTCCACCATCACCGCGTCGGTGGGCTTGGAGCTGCCCGGGGTGACGTTCCTGGAACCCGCGTACGCCGGCAGCCTGGACTGGCTGCTCTGCGACGCGCTCGGGCAGATCGCCGGCGGCGCCGCGCCGGCCGTCACCGCCGCGCCGGCCGAGGACGGGGCGTACTACTTCCGGCTCAGCACCCGACCGATCGACCAGGCGCCGTTCGAGGCGGCGCGGGCCCGGCTCGGTGACGCGGTGCTGCGCCGGCAGGTGGTGGCCGGGGCGTACCGGCTCGTCGACGCGCACCAGGCGTACCCGGATCTGGCGGACGCCCCGGTCGTGCAACTCGCCGCCTCCGGCGCGGTGCTGCCGGAGGTGCTGGCCGCCGCCGCGGAGCTGGCGGAGGAGGGCGTGGCGGCGCACGTGGTGGACGTGACCAGCCTGGACCGGCTCTACCGCGCGTGGCAACGGACGCTGCGTCAGGGCGTGCGGACCGCCACCGTGCCGAGCGTGCCCGGCGCGCTGCGGTCGGCGTTCGCCGACCGGGTGCCGGTGGTGACCGTGCAGGACGCGGCCTCGCACGCGATGGCCTGGCTCGGTTCGGCGGTCGGCGCCCCGGCGGTGCCGCTCGGGGTGGACGAGTTCGGTCAGTCCGGCACCGTCCGGGAGCTGTACGAGCTGCACGACCTGCTGCCCGGCAGCATCGTCAACGCGGCGCTGGCCGCGCTCGCCCTGCGCTGAGTCAGCTCGGGGTCGGGGCCGGGGTCGCGCTGGGCGATCCCGATTCCGGGGCGCCGCGGGTCGGCGTCGGGGTGACCGGCACCTCGTCGCCCTTGGCCGGGTCCCGGATGACGTGCCGTTCCAGGTTGACCTGCGACTGCCCGGTGCCGCCCACGGTGATCTCGTCGTACGCCTGGAGCAGCTTCTGCTGGTCGAAGTAGAGCACTGTCATGGCCAGCGGCGTCGGCTTCTCGCCCTCTAGCCCGCGCAGCCCGGCCCCACCGGTCGAGCCCTCCACCATCAGCGTCGTCGGCTGCTCGCCCGGCACCTGCGGAAGCTTCGACACCTGGCGGGCGTGGGTGTGCCCGGAGAGCACCAGCGGGCAGGTGCCGGAGAGCGGCCCGGCCGACGCCGGGTCGTGCACCAGCGCCACGTCCACCTTCCGCGGTGACTTCTCCACCGTGGCGGCGAGCTGCTCGCCGGCGCCGATCACCTGGTCGGCCACCGCCGACGTGAGTCCGCTGCCGGCCGGCGAGGTCTCCTTGTCCGGGGTGAACCGCGGATCGCCGATGCCGGCGATGGTCAGCCCGGCCACGGTCGTGGTCGAGTTGTTCAACACCACGGCGTTCGGCTGCTGGGCCACCGCCGCGGCGGTCCGCGGCGAGTCGTGGTTGCCGCGGATGTAGACGTAGGGCTTCTTGAGCAGGCCGATCGAACCGACGTAGGACGCCTCCGGCTCGCTGCCCCAGTCGGTGAGGTCGCCGGTGTCGATCACGACGTCGATGCCGAACTGCTCGACCACCGTGCGGATCAGCTGCCAGCCGGTCGGGTTGAGGTGCATGTCCGAGACGTGCAGCACCCGGGTGGTGCCCGGGGACGGCTGCACCACCGGCAGCGACGAGACCGTGGTGTAGAGCTTGCTGACGTTGCCGACCAGCCGCTGGAGCTGCTCCGCGTACTTGGTGTAGTCGTTGGCGATCCGCCGCGCGTCACCCACGATCGCGGGCGCGTTGACCAGCAGCCCCTCGTACCGCGGTTCCTCGATCGCCTGTGGCCGCAGGGTGGCCGCGCCCAGGCCGAGACTGCCGGCGGTGATGACCAGCGCCAACCCGCCGGCCCAGGCGGTCCGCCGCACGTCGCGGAAGACCAGCCCGGCCAGGAGCAGGGTGGCCAGCACCGCCGCGGCGAGCGTCCGCAGGCCGAGCCGCATCACGCCGTCGCGGACGTCCTGCACCGCCGACTGGCTGGCCCGGCTGATGCTCGCCGGATCGTCGATGAGTGCCTCGGTGCGTCGCTGGTCCAGGGAGCCCACCTCGACGGTCAGGTACGCCGGCCCGTCGTGGCTGTCCAGCAGCAACGCGCCCAACGGCGGGATGTCGACGGTGGTGCCGCCGCTCAGCGACGGGCTGAGCTTCAGCTCCGCCCGGAACGGGCCGATGTCGGTGCCGACGTGGCCGCCGGCGTACGTGCCGACCACGATGCCGCCGAGCGTGACCGCGAGCAGCGCCAGCGCCACGCCGACCCGGCGCAGCCGGTGGCCCGGCCGCCAGGCCGCGAGGCGGCGGGCGCGTCCGGTCGCCGGGGACGTCGGGTTCCCGGCGCGCTCCTCTTCGTTCTCCTGGCCGTCCATGCTGAGATTCTGACCTGCCCAGTGAGTGATCTTGGCAAACCTGCCCGAAGCGGCTCAGCTCCGGCCGGCGCCGCCGTCCGCGAGGACCAGCCGCAGGATCCGGTCGTCCTCGGCGGCCGGCCGGCCCCGGCCGTCCCGGTTCGAGGTGCTCACCCAGATCGAGCCGTCCGGCGCCACGGCGGCGGCGCGCAGCCGACCGTACCGCCCGGTGAGCAGCTCGCGCGGCTGGCCCAGGACGGTCCCGTTGCCGGCCAGCTCGACCAGCCACAGCCGCTGCCCGCGCAGGCACGCGGCGACCAGCAGCCGCTCCACGGCGGCCAGCCCGGAGCAGGACGCGTCGGCGGTGCGCCACTGCACGACCGGGTCCACGTAGCGGTTGTCGTCGCCGCGCCCCTCGACCTGCGGCCAGCCGTAGTTGCCGCCCTGGTTGATCTGGTTGATCTCGTCCCAGGTGTTCTGGCCGAACTCCACCGCGTACATCCGCTTGTCCGGCATCCAGGCGAAGCCCTGCACGTTGCGGTGCCCCGAGGACCACACCGGCGAACCGGCGGTCGGGTTGCCCGGGGCCGGCTTGCCGTCCGGGTTGATCCGGAGGATCTTGCCGGCGAGGCTCTTCGGGTCCTGCGCGTTCGCGGTGCGCCCGGCGTCCCCGGTGCTCACGTAGAGGAAGCCGTCCGGGCCGAAACCCAGGCCGCCGCCGTCGTGGTTGCCGGCCTTCGGGATGCCGGTGAGGATCGGCGTCGGCGTCTGACCCAGCCGCAGCTTCGCGACCCGGTTGTCGGCCTCGGCCGTGTAGTAGACGAAGATCATTCGGTCCTGCGCGTACTTCGGCGAGACGGCGATGCCGAGCAGGCCCCCCTCACCGCCGGCCGCCACGCCGGGCACCGTCTGCACCGGCCGGACGGCCAGCCCGTCCGGCCCCGACTCCGGGCCGACCTGGACGATGCGGCCGCTGTCCCGCTCGGTGACCAGCGCCGCGCCGTCGGGCAGGAACGCGATCGCCCACGGCACCGCCAGCCCCTTCGCCAACACCGTGGCCACCACCTGCTGGCTCGCCCCGCCGGGGCTGGCCGTGCTCGACGGCGTCGGCAGGTTGGGTGGCTCGCCGGCCGGGTCCGGCTCGGGCTCGCCGAGTGCGCAGCCGGCGGTGCCCAGCAGCAGCGCCGCGCAGGACGCCGCCAGCGCCGTCCGGAGGCGGTGGGCGCGGGGGTACGGGAGTCGCGGGCTCACCCGGCCCAGCGTAGCCGCACGCGACGGCGAACCGGGCCGGACGAGCGCCGCCGGTGACCGCCGTGTCCGGGCCGTGCCCGGGCGCCGGGTGCGGATGACGTGGTGCGGGCCGGCCGCTCAGCCGGCGCGCAGGGCGAGCACGGCGACGTCGTCCTCGCGGCGGTGCGCGGCGGCCAGCAGCCGGTCGCAGAGCGCGGCCAGCGACACGTCGGGACCGTCGGCGGCGAGCCGGTCGAGCAGCTCCGCCTGCCCCTCGTCGATCGGCTGGTCGCGGCGTTCGATCAGGCCGTCGGTGTGCAGCAGCAGCGTGTCGCCCGGGGCGAGTGTCAGCGTCCGGCCAGTGCGCCGGGGCGGGCGGACCAGACCGAGCAGCGGACCGCGTCCCTCCGCCACCGACACCGTGCCGTCGGCGCGGATCAGCACCGGCGGCGGGTGCCCGGCATTGCACCAGCGGACCTGGAGCCCACCGTCGCCGGGCCGGACCCGGGCCAGCACGGCGGTGGCGACCGTCGGCACCCGGAGCCCACCGATGGCCCGGTCGAGGTTGGCCACCAACTCCTCCACCGGATCGTCCCGCCCGTACGCGTTGCCCCGGACCAGGTTCCGCAACTGGCCCATGGTGGCGGCGGCCTCGATGTCGTGACCGGCGACGTCACCGATGGCGGCGATCAGCTCGCCGTCGGGCTGGACGAACGCGTCGTACCAGTCGCCGCCGACCTCGACCCGGTCCGCCGCCGGCAGGTAGCGGGCGGCCAGTTCCATCCCGGACACGGTCGGCAGCACCGGCAGCATGCTGTGCTGGAGCACCTCGGCCACGTGCCGCTGCTCGCCGTAGAGCCGGCTGTTGCCGACCGCCTGGCCGGCGCGTACCCCGATGTCCTGCGCGGTGCGCAGGTCGCTCGCGTCGAACCCGCGCCGGCCGGCGCGGTTGACAAGCGTGACGGTGCCGATCACCCGGTCGCCGACGGCGGTGATGGGCACCGTCAGGTGCGAGCCGATGCCGAGCCGTTCGGCAAGCGGCACCAGCTCCGGGCGGGTGGTGCCGCGCGCCACGTCCGCGATGCCGGCGGTGCTGCTCATCACCGGCCGACCGGAGCGCAGCACCGAGCGGATCAGCGACTCCGGGCCGAGCCCGGTGGTCAGCAGCGAGGCGAAACGGGTCAGGTCGGCGCGGCGGTCCCCGTCCCGGTGCACGCCGGAGACGCTGCGCGGCCGGCCCGCCGGGTCGACCAGCGTGATCAGGCACCAGTCGGCCAACAGCGGCACCATGGCGTGCGCCAGGCGGTCGACCGCGGTGGTCACGTCGAGCGTGCCGCCGAGCATCTCGCTCATCCCGGCCAGCATCGCGAGCCGGTCGTGGGCCTCCTCCGCGCGGCGGCGGGCCTGTTCGGCGCTGCGGACCGCGATCCGCAGCCGCAACTCCGACGAGCAGGCGGCGGCCAGGTCGGCGAGCGTACGCAACTGCTCCCTGGTCCAGGCGCGGGGCTTGCTGTCGATGGCGCAGAGCGAGCCGAGCACCCGCCCCTCCAGGTCGGTCAGCGGCATGCCCGCGTACGCCACCACGCCGAGGTCCTCGATGGCGAGGTTCAACCGCACCCGTGGGTAGAGCCGGGCGTCGGGCAGCACCATCGGCACCTCGATGTCGACGACGTGCTGGCAGAACGAGTGGCTGAGCGGGGTCTCCCGGCGATCGGCCCAGGGCTGCGGCAGCCCGGTCGCGCCGGGGAAGAACTGGCGATCCGCGTCGACCAGGGAGACCAGCGCGACCGGCACGTCGAGCAGGTCGCCGACCAGCCGCGCGAACCGATCGAACGCCTCGTCCGGCACCGCGTCGAGGCGTGTCTCGTCGAGGGACCGCAGCCGGTCGGGATCGGTAAGCGCCGGAATCGGCGCCGCCTTCCGCTCCGGGTCGTCCTCGCTCATCGCCCCCCTGTCGTGCGCACCGCGACGCCGGCCGGCGTCCCGCCCCCGATTAAACCCTGTCGCACTGGTGTCCGACCCCCGGCGGGGCGTTCGTCACGGTCGCCGCGGCGTCTACCTGCGGCTACGGATATCGTCGGCGGTCGTGAAGGCATGGATTCCGCACCCCGACGGTCGTCGCCTGCTCGGCGAACTGCCGCCCGACGTCACCGTGGAGGTGCTGACCGATCCGGCCCGCCTCCCGTCGTCCTCGGCCGGGGTGCGGTTCTGGGTGCCGCCGTTCCTGGCCGGCCCGGACGCCGGCGCGCTCCTGGCCGACCTGCCGGACGTCGAGGTGGTGCAGTTGCTCTCCGCCGGCGCGGACGCGTGGGCGGGTCGGATGCCGGCCGGCGTGACGCTCTGCGACGCCCGCGGCGTGCACGACTCGGCCACCGCCGAGTGGGTGGTCGGCGCGATCCTGTCCGCGCTGCGCGGATTCGCGCCGCTGGCCCGCGCCCAGGCTCGCCGGGAATGGGCGTACGACGAGGTCGCCCCGACCGACGAGCTGGCCGGCAAGCGGGTGCTGATCGTCGGCGCCGGCTCGATCGGCGCGGCGGTACGCGCCCGGCTCGCCCCGTTCGAGGTGAGCTTCACGCTCGTCGCCCGTACCGCCCGCCCCGACGAGGACGTGCACGGGGTGGCCGACCTGCCCGCCCTGCTGCCCGCCGCGGACGTGGTGGTGCTGCTGGTGCCGCTGACCGGGCAGACCCGGGGTCTGGTCGACGAGCGGTTCCTCGCCGCGATGCCGGACGGCGCGTTGCTGGTGAACGCCGCGCGGGGGCCGGTGGCCCGGACGCCGGCGCTGCTCGCCGAGCTGGCGTCGGGGCGGCTCCGGGCCGCGCTGGACGTCACCGACCCGGAGCCGCTGCCGGCCGACCATCCGCTGTGGGAGCTGCCGAACGTGCTGCTCACCCCGCACGTCGCCGGCTCGGTGCGCGGTCTGCTGCCGCGCGCGTACCGGCTGGTGGGGGCGCAACTGCGTCGCTTCGTGGCCGGGGAGGAGCTGACGAACCGGGTGGTGGACGGCTACTGACCGGTGTCGTCGGGCTGCTCCCGACCGGTGTCGTCGTCGGGAAGGCGCTGCCCGGTGGCGGCGACCAGCCGAGGGAGTTCGGTGGCGCGTACCGCGGGCAGCACGAGCACCTGCCCGTCGTCGAGCCGGACGACGGCCCGGCCACGGGCGTCGCCGGCCAGCTCGGCGACCCGGTCCCAGGGCACCCGTCGCTGCCCGACGAGTGCCCGCAGCCGTAGCTCCCGGGCGTCGGCGTCGGTGCCGGACCGCCACGCCCACAGCCCGATCCCGAGCGGCACCAGCAGCACCCAGAGCAGCCACCACCGGGCGGTGGCCAGCGGCAGCGCGCCGATGAAGGCGACGATGGCGGCCACCAGGATGGCCTGGTTGGGACGGAAACGGACGGTGTCGGCGCGACTCACGCTCCGATGATCGCATCCGACCAGCTCACGCCCCTGCGCCGCCCCCGGGTCGAGGCTGCCTGACTTGATTGTGACGCACGTCACTAACAACGTTCCGTCACCGGCCGATTCCGGGATCGTTCTTAGGCATGGCCGCAGCGGTCCACGCCGATGCGACCGTGCCTGCCCGACCCCGCACGTCGCACCGCAACAGCACCGCCCCGTGCCCCCTCACGAAGGCGACCGCCGTGCCCGTCATCCCCTCCGCCGGACCCCGCCGGCGGCCACCGCTGCCCGACCTCGCCGTGTCGGTCCTCGGCATGTCCTTCCTGCTGGCGGGCATCGCCGGGGTCGTGCCCGGTCCCGCCGCCGCGGCGCTCGCCGTGGCCGGCGCCTCCGCCCTCGCCTGCGTCCGGCTCGCCTGGCTGGCGGGCGTGCCGCCCACGCCGGCGCCGGCACCTCACGCCGTCCCGACCCGAGGCCCCCTGCCCTCGGCCCGGACGCGCCGCGGCGTGACCGGGGCCGGCCATCCGAACTCGACGCCGCGCGCCGTTCCGGGTCGGCCGAGGACCTGCCTCGGCGTACCGGGGGCGGGCGGCTCCGGGCCGGCCGAGCGGACCACCGCCCCGGGCCGGGCCGAGGCGACCGGCCGGGTGGGCCCACCCGGCCCGGGCAGCGCGACCGGCCGGCAGGCCCGCCGGGTGGCGCTGTCCCGCCGGGTCGCCGCGATTCTCGACGCGGCCGTCCTGGTCGCCGGGCTCACCGTCGCGGTGCTGCCGCTGAGCGACCCGGCGCACCGGCTGCCGGTGGCGCTGGTCGGGCTCGGCCTCACCGCGCCGCTGCACGCCGCCGCGCTGCTCCGCCTGCCGGGTCGGTCCCGGCTCCCCGGCCGGGAACGCCTGCGCCGCACCGTCGACGTCCTCGCGCTCGGCGTCAGCCTGGTCTTCGCCGGCTGGATGCTGCTGCCCGCCGGCCCGGTGCCGCCGGTCGCGTGGGTCGCCACCGGTGGCGGGGCGCTGGCGTTGGCCGTGCTCGCCATGGCGGCGGTCTCCGAACGCCGGCGTCGGCCGGGCGCCGCGTGCTGCCACGCCGGCGCCGGTCTCACGCTGGGCGGGTTGGCGCTGCTGGTGGTGCTGCTCGCGTACGACGTTCCGGATCGCGCGCTGTCGGCCGTCGCGCCGCCGGTGCTGGCCGGTGCGTTGCTGATCGCCGCCGGCGCCCGGCGTACCTCGGCGGGGGAGCGACCGCACCACGGGGCCGCGCCGGCCGCGTGGCCCCGGCTCACCGCGCCGGCCGGCATCGCCGCGCTCGCGGCCGGCGTGCACCTGGGCACGGTGGGCGAGTTCACCCCGGCGGCGATGGCCCTGGGCCTGGCGGTCATCCCGCCGATCATGG
Organism: Micromonospora sp. NPDC049240; assembly: GCF_040647835.1. Lineage (NCBI taxonomy): Bacteria > Bacillati > Actinomycetota > Actinomycetes > Micromonosporales > Micromonosporaceae > Micromonospora > Micromonospora sp. NPDC049240. Next base: position 202,624 of record NZ_JBEZCX010000010.1, on the reverse strand, counting down.
TGGGTGAGCTGCTGGCCGCCGCCGACCAGCGCCGCCGGGTGGAGCGGCTCGCGGCCAGCGAGGCGTGGCTGCGGCGGCTGGTCGGCGTGGGCGACGACGGCGGTGAGCCGGCGTTGTTGACCCGGGCCGAGCTGGTGCGGGCGCTGTCCCTGCGCAGCGGCGGCGCGCTCCTCCTGGTGGAGGTGCACGGCGACGAGGCGGCCCCGCCGGACGGGCCGGCGCTGGTCGAGGTGGGGCGCCGGCTGCGCGCCGGCTGCGGTCGGCACGATCTGGTCGCCCGCGTCGGCGACACCGGGTTCGCCGTGCTCACCGACCTCGGGCCGGTGCCCGCGTACGCGCTGGGCACGCGGCTGCTGACGGCGCTCGCCGAGCCGTACCCCCGGCCCGAGGGCGGCACCCCGCTCCGGGTCAGCGTCGGGCTGGCCGAGACGACCGGTGGCGACCCGGAGGACGTGCTGCGCCAGGCCGACCTGGCCCGGCGGCGGGCGGCGCAGCTCGGCCGGGAGCGGATCGAGTGGTACGACGCCTACCTGGAGGAGCAACTGGTCCGCCGGCTCGACCTGGAACGGGAGCTGCCCGGCGCGGTGGCCCGGGGCGAGCTGGACCTGGTCTACCAGCCGGTGGTGGCGCTGGCCGACCGGATGCCGGTCGGCACCGAGGCGCTGTTGCGCTGGCGCAGCCCGGCGCTGGGCACCGTGCTGCCGGCGGAGCTGCTGCCGGTGGCGGCCGACCTGGACCTGCTCGGTGAGGTCGGGTGGTGGGTGGTGGACCGGGCCTGCCGGCAGCTCGCCGCCTGGTCGGAGGGGGGCCGCGAGCTGTGGATGGCGGTCAACGTGACGCCGCGGGAGCTGGCCGCGACGGACTTCGTGGCGCGAACCGCGACCGCGTTGGCGGCGTACGACGTGCCGCCGGAACGGCTGGTGGTGGAGGTGGCCGAACCGGCGGTGGGGGCGGAGTTGCCCACCGTGACGGCGCGGCTGGCCGGCCTGCGGTCGCTCGGGGTGCGCACCGCGCTCGACGACTTCCGCGCCGAACACGCCTCGCTCGCCCAGCTCCGCCGGTTGCCGATCGACCTGCTCAAGGTGGGCCCGCACCTGGTGGCGCCGGGCGGGGACGGGCAGCGTCCGCTGATCGACGTGGTGGCGAACCTCGGCGACCGGCTCGGTGTGGAGGTGGTGGTGGAGGGGCTGGAGTCCGACGGTCAGGTGGCCGGGGCCCGCCGGGCCGGTTGCCGGTACGGCCAGGGCTTCGCGCTGGCCAGGCCGGCGACCGCGGAGCGGGTCGAGGCGTGGTTCGAGGAGTTCCCCTCGGCGTCCCGGTGAGGAGTTGACTTAACCGGTTCAGCGTTGACGCGGCGGGGCGGTGCTGCCGCGCGGCGTCAGGTGGGCGGTCTCGTCCTGCAACTCGGTCACCGGCTCCCCGGCGATCACGGCGAGGAGCTGTCGGGCGGCGTGCGACCCGTACGCGGGGATGTCCCGGCCCAGCGCGGTCAGCGGCGGGTGCACGAGCTGGCAGAGCGGTGAGTCGTCCCAGGCGACGATCGAGAGGTCGCCGGGGACGGCCAGCCCCATCTCCTGCGCCACGGACAGCCCGGCGATGGCCATCACGTCGTTGTCGTAGATCACCGCGGTCGGGCGGTTGGCGGAGCTGAGCAGCCGGCGGGTGGCCCGCGCGCCCTCCTCGCCGGTGTAGTCGGACCAGACCGTGCTCGCCTCGTCCAGCCCGAGCCGCCGGCACACGTCGGTGAACGCGTCGGTGCGGATCTCGGTGTGCAGCAGCGAGGGGAGCCCGCCGACCCGGGCGATCCGCCGGTGCCCGAGCGCGACCAGGTACTCGACGGTCTCGACCAGGGCTGCCGCGTCGTCGGACCAGACGCTGGCCAGGGTGCCGGTGTGCCCGGGGCCGCCGATGACCACGGCGGGCAGTTGCAGCTCCTCCAGCGCGGGCACCCGCCGGTCGTCGGTGCGCAGGTCGCAGACGAAGACGCCGTCGACTCGGCGCTCGGCCCACCACCGGCGGTAGACCGCGATCTCCGCCTCCTGGTCGGTGACCACCTGGAGCGTGAGCGCGTACGAGCGGGCGGAGAGTTCCGCCTCGACGCCGCTGATCAGCTCCATGAAGAACGGCTCGATGCCCAGTATCCGGGCGGGCCGGCACAGCGCCAGCCCGACCGCCTTGGCGGTGGCGCCGGAGAGCGCCCGCGCGGCGCTGCTCGGGCTGAAGCCGATCTCGGCGGCGATGGCCAGGATGCGCTGGCGGGTCGCCTCGGAGACGCCGGGCTGCCCGTTCAGCGCGTACGAGACCGCGCCCTTGGAGACCCCGGCGCGCCGGGCGACGTCGGCGATGGTCGGCCGCTTCACCGCAGCGTTCCTCCACTGTGTCCAGCCCTCGCGGGCGCCTTCCGGCCGCCGGGTGGCGGCGGGGAGTGACGCTACTGCACCGGGCCCGTCGGTCGGTCGGCGCGGCGGCCGGCCGGCGACTGAACCGCACAGTTGGTCACTTGTGCGGTTCAGCGTACGGGCATCCGGCCCGGTGTCCACCATCCCGACGCTCCCGAAACTGCTCCGGAAAGCGCTCCACCACGCATGGTCGCGCTCCCATCCGGTCCGGAAGGTTACGGGACGGCCTCGCTGTTAACCGGCCGTTGACAGTGCAAAGAGCGAACCGTACGGTGGCCTCACTTATCCGGTTCAGTCAACGTCTCTCGATCTCGGGAGCGTTCCCATTTGGCGCGGAGGATGACATGAAACGGTCCTGGACGCACTGGGCGCGCACGGCCGCCGTCGGTGCCGTCAGCCTGGTCATGGTCGCCGCCTGTAGCGGCAAGAGCACCACCGGCGGCGCGGACACGGCCGACGGCCAGGTCACGTTGAAGATCAATTTTTGGGGTGACTTCGGCCTCCAGGACCTCAAGACGAAGTACGAGGCCGACCACCCCAACGTCAAGATCCAGCTCAACTCGGGCGAGTACAACGCCCAGCACGAGGACCTGCAGAAGAAGCTCGTCGCCGGCAACGGCGCGCCGGACATCGCGGCGATCGACGAGGGCTTCATGGTCCAGTTCCGCAGCCAGTCCGACAAGTTCGTCAACCTGCTGGACAAGGGCGCCGGTTCGTACGAGAGCAAGTACCTGCCCTGGAAGTGGAAGCAGTCGCTGTCCGCCGACGGCAAGACGCAGATCGGTCTCGGCACCGACGTGGGCGGCCTGGCCATGTGCTACCGCACCGACCTGTTCAAGGCCGCCGGCCTGCCCACCGACCGCGACCAGGTCTCCGCGCTCTGGCCCACCTGGGACAAGTTCCTGGAGGTCGGCCAGCAGTACACCGGCAAGACCAAGAAGAAGTTCATCGACGCCGGTACGAACCTGTTCAACCCGATCCTCGGGCAGCAGCAGGTCGGCTTCTACAACGACCAGGAGCAGCTCCAGATGGAGCAGGGCCCGAAGGTCGCATTCGACTACACGGTCAAGGCCGTCCAGGGCGGGCTCTCCGCCAACCTGGTCAGCTTCCAGGCCGACTGGGACAAGGGCTTCACCAGCGGCGCGTTCGCGGTGCTCGCCTGCCCGGCGTGGATGCTCGGCCACATCAAGGACACCGCGCCCGGCACCCAGGGCAAGTGGGACATCGCCGCGGTGCCCGGCGGCGGCGGCAACTGGGGCGGCTCGTTCCTGACCATCCCCAAGCAGGGCAAGCACGTCGACGAGGCGTACAAGCTGCTGGAGTGGCTGGTCGCGCCGGAACAGCAGATCGAGATCTTCAAGAAGGTCGGCAACCTGCCGTCGCAGCCGGCGCTCTACGCCGACCCGGCCATCGCCGACTTCAAGAACCCGTTCTTCAACGACGCCCCGGTCGGCCAGATCTTCCCGAAGATGGCGCAGGGCCTCACCCCGCAGTACCTGGGCAAGAAGAACGGCCCGACCCGGGTCGCGGTGGAGAACGTCATCCGCCGGGTGGAGAACAAGTCGCTGAAGCCCGACGCCGCCTGGACCGAGGCGGTCAAGGAGGCCGACAAGGCCGCCAAGTCCTGACGCACCGCCGGTGCCGGAGCGGACCGACCCGCTCCGGCACCGCCGTACCCCGTCCACCCCCACCTCGGCTCTGGAGTGATCCGATGTCCAGCACCCGTGCCGCGCCCGCGCCGCAGCGCCACCGACCCGCGCCGGAGCGCGGCCGTCGCGGGGCCGAAGACCGGCGGCTGACCTGGCGCAACCGGCTGTACCGCTTCGACATGCGCTACATGCCGTACCTGATGATCGCGCCGTTCTTTCTGCTCTTCATCGTGTTCGGGCTGTTCCCGCTGCTGTTCAACGCGGTGGTCTCGCTGCGCAACTACCGCCTGGACGACCCGACGCTGCCCTACTGGGCCGGCGTCGAGAACTTCAGTCGCCTCATCGCCGACGAGGACTTCTGGAACGCGCTCTACAACACCTTCGGCATCTTCCTGCTCTCCACCGTCCCGCAGCTGCTGCTCGCGCTGCTGGTCGCCTCGCTGCTCAACCGGCAACTGCGGGCGCAGACCTGGTGGCGGGTCGGTGTGCTGCTGCCGTACGTGACGCCGATCGTGGCCTCGACCATGGTGTTCAGCGTCTTCTTCTCCCGCGACTTCGGCATGGCCAACTGGGCGCTCGGCCTGCTCGGCATCGGCGGCCCCGACGACCCGATCGACTGGCGGGCCGACAAGCTGCACGCCTGGATCGCCATCGCCACCATGGTCAACTGGAAGTGGATCGGCTACAACGCGCTGCTCTACCTGGCCGCCATGCAGTCCATCCCGCGCGACGTCTACGAGGCCGCCGCGATCGACGGCGCCGGCCAGTGGAAACAGCTCTGGCGGATCACCGTGCCGATGATCCAGCCGGTGGTCGTGTTCACCGTGATCCTCTCCACCATCGGCGGGCTCCAGCTCTTCACCGAGCCGATGCTGTTCGACCCGAACGCCCAGGCCGCCACCGGCGGCCCGAACGGCGAGTGGCAGACCATCGCCCAGCTCATCTACAAGGTCGGCTGGAAGGACCTCAACCTCGGCTACGCCGCGGCCATGTCCTGGGCGCTGTTCCTGATCATCCTGATCGTCGCCGGCCTGAACTACCTGATGACGAACCGACTGTCCGGAGGGCGCAAATGAGCGTCGCAGCCCCACCCGCCGTCCCGCCGGCCCCGCGTAAGCGGCGCGCGATGGCCCGGGCGCCGCAGGAGACGCCGGCCGGGCTCTGGACCTACCTGCTGCTCGCGGTCAGCATGCTGTTCGCCGCGTTCCCGCTCTACTGGATGTTCGTCATCGCCACCAGCAACGACGAGGCGCTGGCGAAGCTGCCACCGGCGATCGTCCCGGGTGACCGGTTCCTGACCAACGTCGACGAGGTCTTCTCCCTCCAGGACGTCTACTTCGCCGCCTCGCTCGTCAACAGCGTCATCGTGTCGACGCTGGTCACCGCCTCGGTGCTGTTCTTCTGCTCGCTGGCCGGGTTCGCGTTCGCCAAGCTGCGGTTCAAGGGCAGCGGCGCGCTGATGCTCTTCGTGGTGCTCACCCTGACCGTGCCGAACCAGCTCGGCATCGTCGCGCTCTACATCGTGATGGGCAAGCTCGGCTGGAACGGCACGCTGCTCGCGGTCATCGCGCCCGGCCTGGTCACCGCGTTCGGCGTGTTCTACATGCGGCAGTTCATCGTGAACACCGTCCCGGACGAGCTGATCGAGTCGGCCCGGGTCGACGGCGCCACGACCATGCGGGTGTACGCGACGATCGTGCTCCCCGCGATCCGCCCGGCCCTGGCGGTGCTCGGCCTGCTCACGTTCGTGGCCACCTGGAACGACTTCCAGTGGCCGCTGATCACGTTGAGCGGCACCGACTACCCGACCTCGATGGTGGCGATCTCCGACCTGGCCAGCGGCAACTACGTGATCTACCGGCGGGTGCTGGCCGGCGCGTTCATCGCCACCGTCCCCCTGCTGCTGATGCTGTTCATCGGTGGACGCCAGATCGTCCGCGGAATCATGGAAGGCGCGGTGAAGTCGTGAGCCGTTCCACGCTGCTGCACGAGGGTTGGACGCTACGGGCCGAGCCCGGCGCGCAGGTGCCGCCGGAGATCGCCGGCGCCGAGGTGCCGGCCACGGTGCCCGGATGCGTACACACCGACCTGCTCGCCGCCGGTCTCGTCCCCGACCCGTACCTGGACGACAACGAGAACCGGCTGCTCTGGATCGGGCGCACCGACTGGGTCTACCGGACCACGTTCGCCTGGCAGCCGGGTGCGGACGACCGGGTCGACCTGGTCTGCGCCGGCCTGGACACGGTGGCCACCGTGACGCTCAACGGCGTCGAGGTCGGGCGCACCGAGAACCAGCACCGTTCCTACCGGTTCGACGTCCGCGCGCTGCTGCGCCCGGGCGACAACACCCTGGCCGTACGCTTCGACTCGCCGTACCGCTACGCCGAGGCGCACCGGGACCGGCTCGGCGACCGGCCCAACGCGTACCCGGAGCCGTTCCAGTTCATCCGCAAGACCGCCTGCAACTTCGGCTGGGACTGGGGACCGACAGTGGTCACCGCCGGCATCTGGCAGGAGATCGGCCTGCACGCCTGGTCCACCGCCCGGCTCGCGGCGGTCCGGCCGCTGGTCACCGTCTCCGACGGCGTCGGCCGGGTGGAGCTGCACGTCGACGTGGAGCGGGCCGGCGACGAGCCGCTGGCCGTACGCGCCGACGTCGCCGGCGTCACCGCCGAGGTCACCGTGCCGGCCGGGGAACGCACCGCCGTACTGGCGCTCACCGTGCCGGACCCGGCGCTGTGGTGGCCGGTCGGGTACGGCGACCAGCCGCTGCACGACCTCCACGTCACGCTGCACGCCGCCGACGGGCGGGACCTCGACGCCGCGTCCCGCCGGATCGGCTTCCGCTCGGTCCGCCTCGACACCACGCCCGACGCCCACGGCACCCCGTTCACGCTGCACGTCAACGAGCTGCCGATCTTCGTCAAGGGCGTCAACTGGATCCCCGACGACGCGTTCCCCAACCGGGTCACCCGGTCGCGCCTGGCCGACCGGTTCGACCAGGCGGTCGGGGCGAACGTCAACCTGCTGCGCATCTGGGGCGGCGGCCGGTACGAGTCGGACGACTTCTACGAGCTGGCCGACGAACTGGGGCTGCTGGTGCAGCAGGACTTCCTGTTCGCCTGCGCGGCGTACCCGGAGGAGGAGCCGTTCCGCGCCGAGGTCGAGGCCGAGGCGCGGGAACAGGTGGCCCGGCTCGCCGGCCACCCCTCGCTGGTGCTCTGGACCGGCAACAACGAGAACATCTGGGGCTGGCACGACTGGGACTGGCAGGAGCCGCTCGCCGGCCGTACCTGGGGACGCGGCTACTACCTGGAGCTGCTGCCCGCGATCGTCGGCGAGCTGGACCCGACCGTCCCGTACTGGCCGGGCAGCCCCTGGTCCGGCACCGAGGACCGGCACCCCAACGACCCGGCGCACGGCACCATGCACATCTGGGACGTCTGGAACGACGACGACTACACCAAGTACCGCGAGTACGTGCCCCGCTTCGTCGCCGAGTTCGGCTACCAGGCCCCGCCCACGTACGCGACGCTGCGCCGGTCCATCTCCGACGAGCCGCTCGCGCACGACTCGCCCGGCATGGCCCACCACCAGAAGGCGATCGACGGGGACCGGAAACTCCAGCGCGGGCTGGACGCCCACCTGCCGCCGCCCGCCGACTTCGACGACTGGCACTACTACACCCAGCTCAACCAGGCGCGCGCCATCCAGCTCGGCGTCGAGCACTTCCGGTCCCACCGGCCGGTCTGCACCGGCACCATCGTGTGGCAGCTCAACGACTGCTGGCCGGTCACCTCCTGGGCCGCCGTCGACGGCGACGGCCGGCGCAAACCCCTGTGGTACGCGCTGCGCCGCGCCTACGCCGACCGGCTGCTCACCGTGCAGCCGCGCGACGGCGGGCTGGCGGTGGTCGCGGTCAACGAGACCGGGCAGGCGTGGACCGGCCCGGCGACGGTCACCCGGCTCACCGTCACCGGGGAGCCGAGGGCGAAGACCTCGGTCGACCTCGACGTCCCGGCGTACTCCTCGGTGGTGCTGGCGCTGCCGGCGGAGCTGGCGCGGCCGGACGAGGCCCGCCGTGAGCTGCTCGTCGCGGACGCCGGCGACACCGCGGAGCGGGCGCTGTGGTTCTTCGCCGAGGACCGCGACATCACGTGGCCGGCGGCGGAGTGGGACGCGACCGTCGAGCCGGTGGACGGCGGCCAGCGGGTCCGGGTGACCGCCCGGACCGTGCTGCGCGACCTGACGCTCTTTCCCGACCGGCTGGACCCGTCCGCGCAGGTCGACACCGCGCTGGTCACGCTGCTGCCGGGGGAGAGCGCCGTCTTCACGGTGCGCGCCGCCGCCCCGCTCGACCGGGCGGCGCTGACGCGCCGCCCGGTGCTGCGCTGCGTCAACGGCTGAAGGAGGGGCCCCCTGTTAACGCATTCCGCATAGCAGGGGGCCCCGCTTAACACTGACGCATCTGTCAGCGTCCGGCCCGCTTCCACGCCCGATAGAACTCCTTGTACAGGAATCGCTGTACCGGCGTGCCGGTGGCAGCCATCTGCTTGCCGATCACCCGGGCACCGATCCACATTCCCGAGACCTTTGGAATGCCGGGCACCGACTCGGCGACGGACGCCACGCCGTTGACGAGTTCCTGCTCCACCGCCGACAGTGCGATCTTGCGAAACCCGAGGCGTTCGAGCAGTTGCTTCTTCGCCTCGTCGATGTCCCGTACGAGGCGTAGGTAGTCCTCGTCGGTGACGCACCTGGCGACGGCCTCTCGTAGATCGGCCGCCTTCTGTCGATAATCGCCGATGCGGCTGACGACCAGGTCGACCCACGCGTTGTCGCCCAACCTGCCGGTCTCCGAGGCCTGCCAGAGCCGGCCACCGAGAAGCGGTAGTTCCAGCTCGAGCAGCCGCACCTGATGGGTGTCGCTCTCGCTCGCGGCAGTGGCGAGCGACTGGTGGATGCCGCGAATGGCCTTGATGACGTCGAGTACGACCCCCTCGGCGGCGCCCTCGCGGGACAGGTCGAAGGTGAGGAGGAAGTCTCTTCGAAGGGGGTGTGCCTGGTAGGAAAGGCCGGTGGCATCCGCTCTCGACCGGTACTTGAGCCCGCGGGCAAGGGTGGCCGCTACGTAGACCTCCTCACCCGGCGGGGCCATCGACTGAAGTGGCCCCCGTAGGACGATCGAGGCCGCCCTCGCCCACTCGCCGAAGGGTCGTCCTCCACACCGTCGGAGGTCGCGATCCGATCGGCGTGATGACCGGCGACGCGGACATGTGTGGCCTGGAACGTGGACCACCCGTGGATGCGCTTCGACAGTGAGTTACGGGCGCCGGGCATGGCGTCGTCGCAGGCGAGCGCCTGTTCGATGAACTGTCCGAGTGCCCGGCTTCCCTGCCAGCTCTGCAGATCCTGAAGAGCGGACTCCTCGGCGGTTCGAGCGGCCTGGCTCTCGTCGGCGTCAAGATGCAGCGGATGGAGCAACTCGGCCTCTGCCAACGCCCGGAGCAGGAGAGGCCTGGTGCCGAAGTCCGCAGCGGTAGGTCGTGCGAGTACCGGGTGGGCGACCCACACCCGGTTCATGAAGATCAGTGACTGGATCAGCTCGACGAACGCCTGTCGCGCGAACGGATCGCCGGGTTGCGCGCGGCGGTTCTGGGCGGCAACGAAGTCATCGGCACCGATGATCGATGTGACGTCTACGAGGACCTCGGTGTTTCGGTGCGGGAGTTCCGCGCCACCTCCACGAACCACTTGACTGCCTCCGGGCGACCCATCACGGTGCTGGCGAAAGTCGGTTCTGGCTGAGCGAGCGTCTCGATGGACACTGGCAGGCGTTTGCCTCCATCAATGTCCGTAGACATTAGACCGACGATCTCACCCAGACACAAGCCCGCCAAGCCGTCCCAGACCTTCTGTCGCCTGCGATAGAAGAGGTCGAAGCGTGGTGTGCCCTCGACCAGGTCGGTGAGGTCCAGCGCGGTCCGGATCATGTCGAGCGTCTGCGACGTGGTGCGGGTCTTCAGTCGATATCCGGCCTTGGTCATGGCCAACTCGTGAAGCGGCGCCTCGGAGGTCGCACTTCGTGTCAGAGATGCGACAAGTGCGGGCTCCGGGCCGTTGTTGAGCGCTGCGGGGCGGCCGTTGACCACGATCGTGCTGGTGGCTCGGGACGCGTGCACGACCACCGGCGCGCGGCCGGTGCCGAGTTCGGGGGCGACGATGAGCGCCGCCACCGGCTCCCGCCGCTCCAGCAGGCAGACGACCGAGCAGAACTCACTGCTCTGCGGTCGGACGAACTCCGCCGTGCCGTCGATCGGATCGATGATCCAGATCCGCTCGGGCTCCTCGTCGACGCCGGGCCGCCAACTGCCGCTTCCGGACTCCTCCGCCAGTACGCGGGCTGCCGGATCGAAGGCACGGAGCCTGTCGATGATCATCTTTTCGACTGCGAGGTCGGCCTCCGTGAGCAGAGTCCGATCGGCCTTCTCCTGCACGTCGATCTCCGACAACCGGGACCGATAGGCGGCAAGGGTGCGGAGGATTTCCGTCGTCAGCCCGGACCACAGCCGCTCAAGGTTCATCAACACTCCTACACGCCTGCGTGGGACAAGCCTGTCAGTGGTGGAGCCCATCCTCCCACCTCTTCCCTCGCCCGTAACAACATGGTCTACGCCGGCTGAGCGGGCCTGCAACGGTCAGGACCGGTCGGCCGCCAGCGGGTTGCGCGGAGCGCCGGGTCGCGTCATCACCCCGAAACGGCTTTGTCATCCACCGTTTCCGCCGCCCGGACACGACATCGATTACGGTCACCGGACCAAACGTTTTCTACGAGGGGGAGAGCCCTGTTGAAGATCGGACGAATGTTCCGTTCAGGTGCCGCAGCCGCCGCGGCGGCCGGCCTCGCGGTCGCGCTGGTGTTCGCCGGCTCGACGCCGGCATCGGCCATCTTCGGCGGCACCACCAGCGGGGTGCTCCGCGGCCAGGTCAACATCTGGGCTGACTACGGAGACAAATACGTGTGCACGGGGACGCTGATCGGTCAGCGTTGGGTGCTCACCGCCAAGCACTGCTTCGACGGCGAAGACCCCGACTCGTTCCAGATCTGGACCGGCGACCGCAGGCCGATGTACGGCGAGGGAGTCCCGGTCATCGGCTGGGCGCCCAACGACAAGTACGACGTCGCGGTCGTGGAACTGCAGTGGTCCGTGCGCAATGTGCAGCTCATCGCGAAGTACAACGCCAACTCGCTCCTGAAGACGGGCATCCAGGTCGCCGTGCGGGGCTGGGGCCGGGATCAGCCGAACGTCCCCTCATCGGCTCCGACCTCGTCGCTCCGGGTCTGCTCCATGAAGGTGGACGGGTCCGCCGTGGACGAGATGCGGCTGACTCCCGTCGACGGAATTCCGCTGGAGGGAGATTCGGGTGCGGGCGTCTGGCAGGGCGACCGCGTCTATGGGATCTGGTATGCAACGTCGGGCCTTTCCTACGGCCATGCCACCCAGACGTCGGTGGTCGCCGGGTGGATCGAAGGCATGACGGGCATCCCTGGAGTGAGCTGACACGCAGCCCTACCCGTTTTCGGCGTTCCTTCCCGCACGCCCCTCGTGCGGGAAGGATCGGCAGGTTCACGGCCTCTGCTGGTTGTCTGCCTCGTGGTTGTCGCCCGCCGCCGACGGGTCGTGGAGGTCGGGGCTGTCCTGGGAGGAGATGGCGGTCGAGACGAGACTCGCGGCGACCGACTGCACCGGCGTGACGTCGTCCGGCGTACGCAGGCGCGGCGGGGCGGGCATCCACGGCTTCAGGTTCTGGATGATCTGTTCGTAGAAGTCGTCGACCGCGCGCAGCACGGAGTCGATGAAGGCACCCCGCCCGCTGCCCCGCTTGGTGCCCGCCGCCGTGCTCTGCGCGACCCGGAACGCCCGCAGCTCACGGGCCGGGTCGGTGATCAGCATGCTGGGCTCGGCGCGGACCTGTCGCAGCAGGTCCGTCGCGCCACCCCCGCGGGCGTGCAGGGCGAACGCCTCGATCCGTACCGTCTCCGGCGCGTCCTTGAGTTGGCGGACCAGCCAGTTCACCCTGGTGGTCGGCCTGCCGGTGCGCGGAGCGTCCACGTCGACGTGGCAGACGATCTGCCCGGCCCGCAGGTCGGCGGTGACGTGGAGGTGGCCGACCGCGCCCGGAATCCGGATGCTTCCGGTCAGGCTTCCGGTGGTGACGAGCTGGTTGACAAGCAACTGGGTGCGGGCGGCCGGGTCGGCGAGGTCACGGCGGCTCAGCGCGGGCGTGACGTCGGTGCCCAACTGCCGGCCGAGGCGCAGGCAGGCGTAGCGGATCAGGGCGTCGAAACGGCCGGCCACCTCCGCCGCGCCGCCGTCGCCGGCCCGCAGCGTCCCGGCCGACACCCCATCGCGTACGGAGACCCAGGCCGGTCCCATGTCGCTGAACTCCAGTGCGCCCGAACGTGGGTGCTCGAGGTACCTGATCAGCTCGCCCAGAATCCACGCCTGGTCCGGGTCGGCGATGCCGCGGTACTCCTTCTGGATCACCGCCTGGGTCAGGATCTCCGTCCAGGGCAGGTGGTAGAGCGCGACCTTGCGCAGCTTCCGGCGATCGATCGTGGTCGGGTGCTGGCCCGGCACCGGGGCGATCTCGTTGGAGATCGTGATGAGAGCGTCGAAGCCCTGTTCGCGGGCGATGTCCAGGTACGCCTCCACCTGCTCGGTCCGCAACGCGTTGCTGCCGGTCTTCACCTCCACCAGCGCGGTCCACTGTCGCTGCCCCCGCGTGACGCGGATGAGGCCGTCCGGAAAGAGCTGCTGGTTGCCGAGCTTGAACGGCACCTCGATGAAGGTCTGCACCGTGCCGGCCGGTGCGCCGAGGGACTGGGTGAGCACCCGCCCGAACTCCCGTACCGCGCTCATCACCGCCAGCAGCGCGGATGTGGCCCGGCGTTCCTGCTCCTCCGCGCCGTTGATGCCGGACGTGGGGATCAGGCGGGCCGCGAGCCAGGTCTCCTGGGACATGCGGATACTCCTCGTGAAGGCGGTGGTACGAGAAGTTACCTGCGGGCCGGACCGGAAAGCGGTGTGATCGTGGGCGCGTACGCATGGAAAGAGCTGCCCGGGTCGGGTGCCGGACGATCCGCCCGGCCGGATCGGGCTGCCGGACGGAGGCGTCCGTGTCAACGGTTCGGCCCTTACCGGCAATTCCGTCCATTAGTTGACTGCACTTCCCGCGCCGCTAGTGGAACGCCATGGGTGTCAAACGGGTGCTGACACACCCATGATGTTCCACTCACCCGGCCTGAGCGCGGTGAGTGGAACGGTATGGGTGTCAAATGGGGCCGGAGAGACCCATGGCGTTCCACTCGCCGGCTGGGGATCAGCGAGTGTGCTTGGTCTGGGCGGTGAAGGTGGTCCAGGCGGCGGGAGTGAAGGTGAGGACCGGACCCGCCGGGTCCTTGCTGTCGCGTACGCCGACCAGGCCGGGCAGGTTGTCGGCCACCTCGACGCACTCCCCGCCGTTGCCGCCGCTGCGAGTACTCTTGTGCCACTGGGCGTCGGTCAGATCAGCCATGGTGAGCCTCCCCAAGGATCTTGTTGATCAGGTGCCGTGATTGTTCCTCATCAAGCGTCAGCCGATCGAGACTCATCCACGCCTTCTCGTAGGCCGCGAACTCCGACGGGCGGTCGAGGTAGAGCGCGCCCGTCCATGATTCGCAGTAGATGACGGCGGGCTCCGGAGTGCTCCGATTGCCTAGTGGGAATTCCAGCATCACGAACTCTCCGCCCACCGCACCAAGATGCGGCCCGGCGGACAGCGGGAGGATGCGCACGGAGACGTTCGGCAGGTCGGACATCTCCAGCAGATGCCGGAGTTGCTCGGCCATCACCGAGGGATCGCCGACCGGGCGAAGCAGCACCGACTCGCAGAGCGTCACCTGCACCCGTGGTGCCCTGGGCAGCCGGCGAGTGAGCAGGGACTGCCGTTGCAGACGCAGCTCGACCGCCAACTCCCGGTCTTCCGGACTCATCTCCGGCTGATCGACCTGATAGATGCCGAGGGCGTACCGCTTCGTCTGGAGCAGTCCCGGCACCAACGTGTTCTTGAAGAACCGGAGTCGGGAAGCGGCCGACTCCAAGCCGACGTACAGCTCGAACCAGTCCGGGATGGCGTCGCCGTAGGCGTGCCACCAACCCTTCGCCTTCGTCTCGCTCGCCAGCGCGGCCAGCGCGCCGGTCAGCTCCGCGTTCGCGTCGTAGAGCTGGCACATCGCCCGCACGTCGACCCCGCGCGCCGACCCGAGGCCGCTCTCGATCCGCCACACCTTCTGCCGGCTGCATTCCAGCGCCTCGGCCGCCGCGTCGAGCGTCACCCCGGCCTCGGTGCGCAACTGCCGCAGCGCCCGGCCGAGCTGCCGTCGCGGCACCGTCGAACCCATGTCCTCCGCCAACGACCACGCCTCCGTCCCATTTTGCAACACTCCGAGTACCCGTTCCGGAATGCCTATCCGTTATGCAGAAATAAGTCAAGAATCGGGGCCGGAGAGCGTTGCGCAAATGCCGATACAGCCACAGGATGACCAGCGCACAAGCCCTGTTCTAGCGGTTATCGGAAATGGGAGTGACGCTCTCGTGTACGTATTCTGGGAATCCCATGGGTGAGCGTTTCGTGGCGCATCTGCCGTTCACCGCCGTCGACCTGTCCGCCGCCCGCCACTTCGCCGGCACGCTGGCCCGCTCGGTGAGCTTCCTGTCCGAAGTGGACGCCGGTGAGGTCACCGTCAGCTTCGAGGACGCGCAGGGCGTACGCCATCGGGTCTTCTGCGACCTGCCGCTGCCCGACCGCCGCCGGTGCGCGCGCCGGGTCGACCACGACGGAGCCTGCGCGCCGAGGCCACCGCGATGAGCGACGTCACCGCCTGCCCGCAGTGCGGTGGCGCCGGTTGCCCGCGCTGCCGCTGGCGGGGCCGCCGCCGCGCGCAGCTCCTGCTGACCGTCGCCAACACCGACACCGGCGCGGTCGCCTCACACCGGGTGACGCCCGCCGACCTCGAACCGCGACCGGACGCGACAGGTCGCGTGGTGGCCGACCTGACCGCCCGGGTACGCGACCTCGCGTCCACCGTGGCCGTCGCGCTCGACCCCGACGCGCTGTGGATACGCCTCCCGCCGACCTGGCGTCCCGAGCTGTCCGTCGCCGACTGGTACGCCCTCGCGGCGCAGGCCCTCGCCGACGCGGCCCGCCGCCCGTGGCGGCTCTGGGTGGGCGGGAAGACCGCATCCGAACGGGTGGACCCGGACGGTCGGCTCACCCAGCTCTGCCGTCTGGCCGACCTGCTCCTGCTCGACCTCGTCGTGACGCTCCGCCGATGCGACGGCCGTCGTTCGTGGACGGCTTACCGAGACGACTGTCATCTGATGTGGATGGTTCGTTACGAGGTGCCCGGCTCACCCGTCCCCAACGGTCCGGTCGAGGGTAGCCCCGACCTGACGACTGCGATGACGCTCACCGATGCGCGAGCGGCCCTGACCGGCCTCACCGAGCGCGGGCTGACCGTGCCGGCCCGGCTGCTCGACCCCGGTCGGCGACGCTGCGGTGCACCGCCGATCCCCGTCTCACCCGGGCCGGTCGGCCGGATCGAGCGACGCGTCGTTGCCGAGCTGGCCGACGGTCGACCGGGCGCGCAGGCGGTGTGGCGGGACGGCGGCTGGTGGTACACCGGCCTGCGGTTACGCCGGGTCACCCGCCCGGTCGGCGGTGCGTGGCCGGCCGCCGCTGTGTCGGGTCACCGAGCCGCCCGACCCGTCCCGGCTCGACGACCCGGGACCCTCGTCCGGAGAGCCGGGGACCGGGTTTCCGTTCGTAGGCACCCCCGGCCGGGACCGCCCGGCGGTACTGGTCACCATCACCGACCTGCGGCACCGGGTGGTGCACCTGACCTGGCGCAGCGGTATCCCGGAGGCCACCCGCACGGTGGCGCACACGCCCGACGGCCGGCCGGTGGTGCAGCTCCCCGAGCGCTACCGGCTCGGCGCGTGGGCGCGCGTCTTCGACGTACGCCCGGAGGACCTGGCGGAGGCGGACGGCGGCCACATGATCGTCCGCGAGCTGCGCGACGGTTACGTCAGCCTGCCCTGGGCGGGGGCCGACCCGGTCGGGGAGTACGTGCGTCAGATCGGCGGCGGCCGGCTTCTCGTCACCGCCGTCCGCCCGGAGGTGCCGCCGCTGCCCGAGCTGGTCCGGCTCGTGCTCGGCCTCGACCTGGCGCTGCACGTCGGCGTGCTCGACCTGCGGCGGCACGCCGACCACCCGCTGCGGCCGGACGGCCGGTGGTGGTCGGTGGAGGTGCGGCGGCGCGACGCCCCGGTGCACCCGGACGACCTGCCCGACCGGCCCAGCCTGGCGGCGGCGCTCGACGACTGCCTCACCCACTTGGCCGACGACGTGGCCGCACTGGTCCCCGCCGACCCGGACGAGCCGCTTCCGGTGCCCGGCTCACCGGCCTGCGAGCTGGGTGCCGACCCGGCGCCCGAGCTGGTCCGGCTCGCCGCGCAACACGCCGGCCGGGCGGTGACCCTGCGCGTCACCCGCGACGGCCACACCGTGTACCGCCACGACGACGACGGCGTTCGCCGGTTGGGCGGCTAGTTGGGCAGGGCGGCGAGGCCGGCCAGCAGTTCCCACCGCTCGGCGTCGGTGAGCACCGCGTACGCCGGCTCGTCGCGGCGGTCGGTGTCGGCCTCGATCGGCGCGCGCTCCGGCCCGTCCGGCAGCGCGCGGATCTCGTCGGCGGTCAGCCCGGCGGCCCGCCACGCGGCCCGGTGCGCGTCCGCCCGGTGGTGCCGCAGCGAGCCCAGCCGGGTGACGAGCAGCAGCGCCGGGGATGCGCCGTCCGGCTCGTACGGCGGGGACATGGCCCGGAACGCCGGCCCGCCGGTGGCCTGCGCGTGCGCCAGCACCCGGCCGACCAGGTCCGCGAGCCGGGGCACGATGCTCAGGCCGGGCAGCACCTCGGGCCGCGTCCCCCACAGCTCCTCGGCGGCCTCGCCGCTGGCGCGCTGACCGAACGACGCCAACTCCCGGCCCCGCTCGGTCAGGTGCCAGGCACCCTCGTCGTCGCGGACGAAGACGCCCTGCGCCAGCTCCCGGCTCAGGTCGACGCCGGTGTAGATGAGGCCGTCGGCGAGCGCCTCGGCCGGCATCGGTCGGGCCAGCACGCCGGAGAAGAGCGTGTTCTCCATGCCGAGTTCGTGGCCGCGTTCTGCGTAGAACGCCGCCATCCGGGGGCGCGCCTTGAGGCGGGCGCCCATGTAGACCCGGTCGATCGCCGGTCGGATCAGTCGCGCGTAGCTCACCGTCGTCTCCACGTCGCCGGAGGTTACCGGTGAAAGGCGTCGAGCGGGGCCCCCGCCTATGCACGAGGCGTTGAGCGGGGGCCCCTCCTTGCACCTACTCGGGGACGCGGCGGTACGCGCCGTCGCTGGCCGAGGTCGCCATCGAGGCGTACGCGCGCAGCGCCGCCGAGACCGGGCGCTGCCGGTCGGCCGGGGTGTACGGACGGTCGCGCTTCTCCTCGGCCACCCGGCGCGCGGTCAGCTCGTCGGCGGGCACGTTCAGCTCGATGGAGCGGCCCGGGATGTCGATGACGACCTCGTCGCCGTCGCGCACCAGCGCGATCAGCCCGCCGGAGGCCGCCTCCGGCGAGACGTGCCCGATGGACAGGCCGGAGGTGCCGCCGGAGAACCGGCCGTCGGTGAGCAGCGCGCAGGCGCGCCCGAGCCCTCGGCCCTTCAGGAACGAGGTGGGGTAGAGCATCTCCTGCATGCCGGGGCCGCCCTTCGGGCCCTCGTAGCGGATCACCACCACGTCGCCGGCGACGATCTGCTTGGCCAGGATGGCGGTCACCGCGTCGTCCTGCGACTCGAAGACCTTGGCCGGGCCGCGGAACGTCAGGCACTCCTCGGGCACCCCGGCGGTCTTCACCACGCAGCCGTCCGGCGCCAGGTTGCCGTGCAGGATGGCCAGCCCGCCGTCGGCGCTGTAGGCGTGCGCACGGTCGCGGATGCAGCCGCCGGCCGCGTCGGTGTCCAGCGACGACCAGCGGTTGGTGGTGGAGAACGGCTCGGTGGTGCGCACCCCGCCGGGCGCGGCGTGGAACAGCTCGACCGCCTCGGGCGTGGCCGAGCCGCCGCGCACGTCCCAGTCGGCCAGCCACCGGTCGAGGCTGGGGGAGTGCACCGCGCGCACGTCGCGGTGGAGCAGGCCGGCGCGGTCCAGCTCGCCGAGGATGGCGGGGATGCCGCCGGCCCGGTGCACGTCCTCCATGTGGTAGTTCGGCGAGTTCGGGGCGACCTTGGCCAGGCACGGCACCCGCCGCGAGACGGCGTCGATGTCGGCCACGTCGAAGTCCAGCTCGGCTTCGCGGGCGGCGGCGAGCAGGTGCAGGATCGTGTTGGTGGAGCCGCCCATGGCCACGTCGAGCGCGACCGCGTTCTCGAACGCGGCCCGGCCGGCGATCGCCCGCGGCAGCACCGAGGCGTCGTCCTCGTCGTACCAGCGCTTGGCGATCTCCACGGCGGTGCGGCCGGCCTCGACGAAGAGCGACCGACGCGCGGCGTGGGTGGCCAGCGTCGAGCCGTTGCCGGGCAGCGCCAGGCCGATCGCCTCGGTCAGGCAGTTCATCGAGTTGGCGGTGAACATGCCGGAGCAGGAGCCGCAGGTCGGGCACGCCGAGCGCTCGATCTCGCCGAGCTGGTCGTCGGTGACCGCCTCGTTCGAGGACGCAATCATGGCGTCGATCAGGTCGATCTTGGAGTGGACGACGCCCTCGATCGCCACCGTCTTGCCGGCCTCCATCGGGCCGCCGGAGACGAACACGGTCGGGATGTTCAGCCGCAGCGCGGCGAGCAGCATCCCGGGGGTGATCTTGTCGCAGTTGGAGATGCAGACCAGGGCGTCCGCGCAGTGCGCGTTGACCATGTATTCCACCGCGTCGGCGATCAGCTCGCGGCTGGGCAGCGAGTAGAGCATGCCGCCGTGGCCCATGGCGATGCCGTCGTCGACGGCGATGGTGTTGAACTCCCGACCCACGCCGCCGGCCTCGGCCACCGCGTCCGCGACCAGGCCGCCGAGGTCCTTGAGATGGACATGACCGGGTACGAACTGGGTGAAACTGTTGGCGATGGCGACGATCGGCTTGCCGAAGTCGTCGTCGGTCATCCCGGTGGCCCGCCAGAGGGCCCGGGCGCCGGCCATCGTCCGACCGTGGGTGGATGTCCTCGACCGCAGCTCAGGCATGTCCACCAGTCTGACACCGCCGGCCCGGCGACTTCCGGCCGTACACCCTGTGTCCCAACAGTTGCACACCCGGTCCCCCACGGAGGGCACGGATCCGGCAGAGTTGGACGTGTGCAGTCGTCCCCGGGGATGGTCGCCGTCGCGGCGCTGAGCGGTTGCGCCGCGGCCGGCGCCGTCACGCTGCTCGCCGCGTCGGCCCGGCGCCGCACCGGCCCCCGTCGGCAGGCCCACCTGCTGCTGGCCGTGGCCGGCGGGACCGCCCTGCTCAGCCTGCTCCTCGGCCTGGGCGGCCTGCTGCTCGCCGGGGACCACTGGGCGCACCGGCAGGGCCAGCGCACCGGCTGGGCCACGCTCGTCGCGGCGTCCACCACCGTGGCCGCGGTGGGTCTCGGCGCCGCGCTGCTGCGGTTGCCCGGCGCGGCGGCGACCCGGGCCGCCACCGCCCGGCTGCTGCTCGACGGCGTGATCATGGCGACCGCGCTGTGGTTCGTCGGCTGGGTGGCGTTCAGCGCGCCGACCCGGCTGCTCGGCGACGCCACCCCGGTCGCCTGCCTGCCCATCCTGCTGGCCACCGTCAGCGCCGCGCTCACCACCGGGCTGACGCTGATCCTGGTGCTGCGCGCCGCCCCGCCGCGCGGCTGGCTGACGCTGCTCGGCGGCGGCGCGATCGCGGTGACCGCCGGGGGCCTGGGCGTGGCGGCCGGGCTGTGCCAGGGCGGCCCGCGCATGCTGCTGGCCGGCGCCGTGCTGACCGCGGCCGGCCTGGTGGCCACCGCCGTCGCCGGGCGCCGGGCGGACGCGACGCGGTTCGACGTCGACCTCATCCGCCGCGACGGCGAGTACGCGTTCGTGCCGATGTTCGCCATGGCCGCCTCCGCGATGTACCACCTCACCCAGGGTGGCCGGTTCGACGGGTACGGCATCGTGACCGGCAGCGTCGAGGGGTTCGCGCTCGTCGCCCGGCAATATCTCGCCCTCAACGACGTGCGCGGCTACGCCGTCCGGCTGGCCGAGCGGGAGGCGCACTTCCGCGAGCTGGCGCACACCGATCCGCTCACCGACCTGGCCAACCGGCGCGGGCTGCTGCGGGCCCTGCACCGGTGCGCCGAGACGGGGGTGCCCTGCGTGCTGCTCGGGCTCGACCTGGACGGCTTCAAGAACGTCAACGACATGCGCGGGCACGACGTCGGCGACGCGGTGCTCGCCGAGGTGGGTCGGCGGCTGCGCGGCAACCTGCGGCCGGGTGATCTGGCAGCCCGCCTCGGCGGCGACGAGTTCGCGGTGCTGATGCACGGTTCGGCCGAGCCCGGGCCGGTCGCCGAGCGGCTGCTCGGGCTGCTCGGCCGCCCGTACGAGGAGGCGGACGGGCCGGTCTTCCTCTCGGTCAGCATCGGGGTGGCCGGCAGTCCCGGCGACCACGACGTCGAGCTGTTGCTGCGCAACGCCGACCTGGCGTTGCGCTACGCCAAGCAGCGCGGCAAGAACCGGATCGAGCGCTACGACGCCACGTACGACCAGTTGCTGAGCCGGCGCACCCGGCTGGAGCACGAGCTGCGCGGCGCGATCGAGCGCGACGAGCTGCGGCTGGTCTTCCAGCCGGTGGCCTCGCTGCCCTCGGTCCGGCCGGTCGGCGCCGAGGCGCTGCTCCGCTGGCGCCACCCGGAGCTGGGCAACGTCCGGCCGGACGAGTTCATCCCGCTGGCCGAGGAGTGCGGGATGATCTCCAAGCTCGGCGCGTGGGTGCTGCACCAGGCCTGCTACCAGCTCTCCCGCTGGCTGGCCGACGGGCACGACGTCTGGGTGTCGGTGAACGTCTCGCCGCGCGAGCTGCACGCCCCGCAGTACGTCGTCCAGGTGGCCGACGCGTTGCGCGCGCACCACGTGCCGCCGCAGCGGCTGGTGCTGGAGGTGACCGAGCACGCGGTCGCCACCGACCTGGACGAGCTGATCCGGCGGCTGACCGCGTTGCGGCTGACCGGCGTCCGGATCGCGCTCGACGACTTCGGCGCCGGCTACTCCTCGCTGGGGCAGCTTCGGCGGCTGCCGATCGACATCCTCAAGATCGACCACAGTCTGGTCGCCGAGCACGAGCCGGTGCGGCCGGTGGGCCGGGAGGGGCCGGCGTTCGCCCCGATGGTCGACATCGTCATGCGCCTCGGCCACCAGCTCGGGCTGGAGGTGATCGCCGAGGGGGTCACCAACCCGACCGAGCTGGCCGCCGTGGTGGCCGCCGGCTGCCGGTTCGGCCAGGGCGCGCTCTTCGGCTGGGGAGTGCCGGCCGAGCACCTGGAGGCGATGCTGGAGGCGGCCACCGCGCCCGGCAACCGGCCCGCCGCGATCCCGCCCGCGCCGCCGTCCCCGCCGGCGCGTACGCCGTCGCCGTTGCTGCCCCGGCTGCGCAACAACCCGCCCGCCCAACGCCCCGCCGTGGAGGCGTCTCCGCAGGTGACAGCCGGCGTGGAGGGGGTGTCGACGACCGACACGCCCACGTCCGTGAACCAAAATGTGGGATCAGTTGACTCATCGCGTGAGATGCGTCAGGCTTAGCCGCATGTCGTCGAACCGGTCGCTGCGAGTACTTACCTGAGCGCACTCTCCTCCCGAGAGTGCGCTGGCCCCGTGCATCCTGCACGAGGGCTTTTTTGTTGCCGTCGGACCATCGCCGGGACGCCCGCCGTCCCATCCTGACAACCGCGTCACCCACTCACAGCCGAAGGCCTGAACCGCCATGACGAGACCCACGCCAGAGACCCTCGCCCACTCCGCCCGACGAGCCCGCACGGGCACCGGCGCGACCGGCGACGCCGACCACGCCCCCGCCGCCCGCACCGGCGCCGCCCCCGCCGCGAGCCGGGCCGTCCCGGCCGGCGCGGACCCGGCCGGCACACCGGTACGGCAGCCCGCCACCGCGCAGGTCTCCGGCGCCGGCTCGCTCGTGCGCTCGCTGGAGGCGCTCGGCGTCGACGTGGTCTTCGGCATCCCGGGCGGCGCGATCCTGCCCGCGTACGACCCGCTCTACGACTCCACCGTCCGGCACATCCTGGTCCGCCACGAGCAGGGCGCCGGGCACGCGGCCACCGGCTACGCCCAGGCCACCGGCCGGGTCGGCGTCTGCATCGCCACCTCCGGCCCGGGCGCGACCAACCTGGTCACCCCGATCGCGGACGCCTACATGGACTCGGTGCCGATCGTGGCGATCACCGGCCAGGTGGCCCGGCCGTCGATCGGCACGGACGCCTTCCAGGAGGCCGACATCCAGGGCATCACGCTGCCGATCACCAAGCACAACTTCCTGGTGCAGACCGCCGACGAGATCCCCCGGGTGCTCGCCGAGGCGTTCCACCTGGCCTCCACCGGCCGGCCCGGGCCGGTGCTCGTCGACATCCCCAAGGACGTCCTCCAGGCGCCGGCCACGTTCTCCTGGCCGCCGACGCTGGACCTGCCCGGCTACCGGCCCACGCTGCACCCGCACGGCAAGCAGATCCGCGAGGCGGCCCGGCTGATGACCACGGCCCGCCGGCCGGTGCTCTACGTCGGCGGCGGCGTGCTCAAGGCCGGCGCCACCGAAGGGCTGCGCCGGCTGGCCGAGCTGACCGGGATCCCGGTGGTCACCACGTTGATGGCGCTCGGCGCGTTCCCCGACTCGCACCGGCAGCACCTCGGCATGCCCGGCATGCACGGCACCGTCGCCGCCGTCTACGGCCTCCAGAAGGCCGACCTGATCGTGGCGCTCGGCGCCCGCTTCGACGACCGGGTGACCGGCAAGCTGGACTCGTTCGCGCCGGACGCCGCGGTGGTGCACGCCGACGTCGACCCGGCCGAGATCGGCAAGAACCGGCACGCCGACGTCCCGATCGTGGGTGACGCGCGGCACGTGATCGACGAGCTGATCGCGGCGGTCACCGCCGAGCAGGCCACCCACCCGGCCGCCGACCTGGCGGACTGGTGGCACCAGCTCGACGACCTGCGCGAGCGGTACCCGCTCGGCTTCGAGGAGCCGGCCGACGGCACGCTCTCCCCGCAGTACGTGATCAAGCGGTTGGGCGAGATCGCCGGTCCGGACGCGATCTACGTGGCCGGCGTCGGCCAGCACCAGATGTGGGCCAGCCAGTTCATCTCCTACGAGAAGCCGAACACCTGGCTGAACTCCGGTGGGCTGGGCACCATGGGCTACGCCGTGCCGGCCGCGATGGGCGCCAAGGTGGGCCGGCCGGAGACCACGGTCTGGGCGGTGGACGGCGACGGCTGCTTCCAGATGACCAACCAGGAGCTGGCCACCTGCGCGCTGGAGGGCATCCCGGTCAAGGTCGCCGTGATCAACAACGGCAACCTCGGCATGGTCCGGCAGTGGCAGACGCTGTTCTACGGGGAGCGTTACTCCAACACCGAGCTGGGCACGCACAAGCACCGCATCCCGGATTTCGTCAAGCTCGCCGAGGCGCTCGGCTGCGTCGGGCTGCGCTGCGAGAACGCCGCCGACGTGGACAAGACCATCGAGGCCGCCATGGCGATCACCGACGCGCCGGTGGTCATCGACTTCGTGGTCGGCAAGGACGCGATGGTCTGGCCGATGGTGGCCGCCGGCACCAGCAACGACGAGATCATGTTCGCCCGGGGCGTCCGCCCCGCGTTCGACGAGGACGATATCTAATGACCTTGCACACGCTGTCCGTGCTGGTGGAGAACAAGCCGGGTGTCCTGGCCCGGGTCTCCGGGCTGTTCTCCCGGCGCGGGTTCAACATCGACAGTCTCGCCGTGGGCGAGACCGAGAACCCGGACGTCTCCCGGATCACCATCGTGGTCAACGCCGAGTCCTCGCCGCTGGAGCAGGTGACCAAGCAGCTCAACAAGCTGGTCAACGTACTCAAGATCGTTGAGCTGGATGCGCAGGTCTCGGTGGCCCGGGAGCTGCTGCTGGTCAAGGTCCGCGCGGACCGCAGCGCCCGCGCCCAGGTGCTGGAGACGGTCGGCCTGTTCCGGGCCCGGGTGGTCGACGTCGCGCCGGACACGTTGACCATCGAGGCCACCGGCACGCCGGACAAGCTCGACGCGCTGCTGCGTGACCTGGAGCCGTTCGGCATCAAGGAGATGGTCCAGTCCGGCACGGTGGCCATCGGGCGCGGTTCCCGCGCCATCACCGCCGGCCCGGCGCTGCGCGCCGCCTGATCCGTACCCACCAGTTTTTCGACGGGCCGACGGGCACCGCCGTACGAAAGGGAAGTCAATGAGCGTTGAGGTTTTCTACGACGACGACGCCGACCTGGGCCTGATCCAGGGCCGCAAGGTCGCCGTGATCGGGTACGGCAGCCAGGGCCACGCGCACGCGTTGTCGCTGCGTGACTCCGGCGTCGACGTGGTGATCGGCCTGCCCGCCGGGTCGAAGAGCCGGCCCAAGGCCGAGGAGCAGGGCCTGCGGGTGCTCACCCCGGCGGAGGCGGCGGCCGAGGCCGACGTGATCATGATCCTGGCGCCGGACACCGCCCAGCGTGGCCTCTACGCCGACGCCATCGCGCCGAACCTGGCCGCCGGCAAGGCGCTCTTCTTCGGCCACGGCTTCAACATCCGGTACGGCCTGATCACGCCGCCGGCCGACGTGGACGTGGCGATGGTCGCCCCGAAGGGTCCCGGTCACCTGGTCCGCCGCCAGTACGTCGACGGCAAGGGCGTGCCCTGCCTGGTCGCCGTCGAGCAGGACCCCAGCGGCAACGCGTTCGCCCTGGCGCTGGCGTACGCCAAGGCGATCGGCGGCACCCGGGCCGGCGCGATCCGGACCACCTTCACCGAGGAGACCGAGACCGACCTCTTCGGCGAGCAGGCGGTGCTCTGCGGCGGCGCGGCGGCGCTGGTGCAGACCGGTTTCGAGGTGCTCACCGAGGCCGGCTACGCGCCCGAGGTGGCCTACTTCGAGTGCCTGCACGAGCTGAAGCTGATCGTCGACCTGATGTACGAGGGCGGCATCGCCCGGATGCGCTACAGCATCTCCGACACCGCCGAGTACGGTGACCTGTCCCGTGGCCCCCGGGTCGTCGACTCGCGGGTCAAGGACGAGATGCGCAAGATCCTCGGCGAGATCCAGTCCGGCGAGTTCGCCCGCGAGTGGGTGGCCGAGGACGAGGCCGGCCGGCCGAACTTCGCCAAGTGGCGGGCCGAGGGCGCGGCCCACCCGATCGAGGAGACCGGGCAGAAGCTGCGCGCCATGATGAGCTGGGTCGACCGCCCGATCACCGAGACCGCCTGATCGGACCCACCGCCCGACCGGGCACACCGTGCGACCCGCGACCCGACGCTCTCCCCGGCGTCGGGCCGCGGGTCGTCGTCGTCGGCACATGAACCGGCGGTGTCCGGCGCGTGACGACCGCGTGTGAGGGCCCTCACCCCCTGGTCCGGGACCCGGAGGGCGGGCCGACACCTACCATCCTTGGTGTGGTGCTCCACGCGGCACCCGACGGCCATGGCACGGATCGGCGCAGGGCGCAGTGCGGCGCCCCGACGCCCCAGGCCAACCGATACCGAGCGTCTACGAGGACCGATGAATCCTGTCGTACTGATCGCCGAAGAACTCGCCCCCGCCGCCATCGAGGTGCTCGCGCACGACTTCGACGTGCGCCACGTGGACGGCACCGACCGTCCGGCCCTGCTCTCCGCGCTCTCCGAGGCCGACGCGGTGATCGTACGCAGCGCCACCCAGATCGACGCCGAGGCGGTCGCGGCGGCGCCCCGGCTGAAGGTGGTCGCCCGGGCCGGCGTCGGCCTGGACAACGTCGAGGTGCCGGCCGCCACCGCGCGTGGCGTCATGGTGGTCAACGCTCCCACCTCCAACATCGTCTCCGCCGCCGAGCAGGCGGTCGCGCTGCTGCTCGCGGTGGCCCGCAACACCGCCAGCGCCAGCGCCGCGCTCAAGGCCGGCGAGTGGAAGCGGTCGAAGTACACCGGCGTGGAGATCCAGGGCAAGACCGTGGGCGTGGTCGGCCTCGGCCGCATCGGCGTGCTGTTCGCGCAGCGCATCGCCGCGTTCGGCACCCGGCTCATCGCGTACGACCCGTACATCCAGCCGGCCCGCGCCGCGCAGCTCGGGGTGCGCCTGGTCGGCCTGGAGGAGCTGCTGCGGGAGAGCGACTTCATCTCGATCCACCTGCCGAAGACGCCGGAGACGGTGGGCCTGATCGGCGAGAAGGAACTGGCGGTGGTCAAGCCGGGCGTCCGGATCGTCAACGCCGCCCGGGGCGGGCTGGTCGACGAGCAGGCGCTCGCCGACGCGATCGCGGAGGGCCGGGTCGCCGGCGCCGGCGTCGACGTGTACGCCAAGGAGCCCTGCACCTCGTCGCCGCTGTTCGCGTTCGACAACGTGGTGGCCACCCCGCACCTGGGCGCCTCCACGAACGAGGCGCAGGACAAGGCCGGTCTGGCCGTGGCGAAGAGCGTCAAGCTCGCGCTCCAGGGCGAGTTCGTGCCGGACGCGGTGAACGTGCAGGCCGGCGGCGTGGTCGCCGAGGACGTCCGGCCGCTGCTGCCGCTGGCCGAGAAGCTGGGCCGGGCGTTCACCGCGCTGGCCGGCGGCGTGGCCGCCAGCGTCACCGTCGAGGTGCGCGGCGAGATCGCCAGCCACGACGTGTCGGTGCTCAAGCTCGCCGCCACCAAGGGGCTGTTCAGCTCCGTGGTGGAGGAGCAGGTCACCTACGTCAACGCGCCGCACCTGGCCGCCGAGCGGGGCGTCGAGGTCACGCTGGCCACGCCGACCGAGACGGTGGACCACCCGAACCTGGTGACGGTGCGCGGCGCGCTGCCGGACGGGCGGACCGTCCGGGTCTCCGGCACGGCGGTGCACACCGGGGCCCGGGACGTGCTCAAGCTGACCGAGGTGGACGGCTTCGACGTGGAGATCGGCGCGGAGGGCATCCTGGTCTTCCTGCGTTACGTCGACCGGCCCGGCGTGGTCGGCACGGTCGGCACGCTGCTCGGCGAGGCCGGCGTCAACATCGCCGCCATGCAGGTGGCCCGGCGGGAGGCCGGCGGCGAGACGCTGATGACGCTCACCGTCGACCAGGCGCTCGGCGCCGACCTGCTCACCTCCGCGGCCGACTCGATCGGCGCGGTCGCGGCCAGCGCGGCCGACCTGCGCGACGAGTAGTCCGCACCGGACGGATCGGGGCCCGGCCGCTTCGGCCGGGCCCTTCGTCGTGCGGCGGACGCCGGTCGCGTCGGTCAGGACCGGACGCGGGCGGGCGGCGGGTAGACCGAGCCGTCCTGCGCGTCGAAGAGCATCAGGTCGTGTTCGCCGGCCAGCCGCTCGATGTCCAACAGGACCTGGTCCGGGCAGGCGGGGTGCAGGTTCATCTCGACGTGGTCGGCGGCCGCGTGCAGCGGTGCGACCTCCCACGGCGTGCCCGGTCGGGCCGGCCGGTCGGGGTAGCTCGCCGTGATCGCCCGGTAGAAGCCGACCACGCGCGGGTCGGGGTGCTGCTCGCCGTGCCATCCCTCGCGGCACTGCCGCACGGCCGCTCGCACCTGCTCCGGGGTGGCCCCGTTCGGCAGGGCCCACACGCTCAGATCGAAACTCACGGCGGACAGCGTGCCATCCCGGGCGGCCGGCGTCACTTCCGCCCCGCCCCGAGGGTTCACCTGCTGATTGTCGACACCGCTCCGGCGGCGTCCGCTGTGGAGACTCTTGCGTCGAGTTGCGTCGATTCGCTAGCGTACCGGTGCGGTTTCCGGCTGAGTCGATGTCCCGGCCCGTCTTCGGGTGACGCGGTCGGGTGCCCGGCTTGTCGGCCCGCACCCCTCGATTGCGCGAGCCACGCGCATTCGTCGCTGACCGGCCCCCACGGTCGTTGCCGAGACCGCGGGGGCCGATCGCGGTTCCACGCCCCGGATGCGAGCGGGGCGGGACCGCGCGTCAGCGGCGCTGGTGCGCGAAGAGCGCGCGGTAGTCCGAGCCGTCGCGGAACCAGGCCAGGCCGGCCGGGCCGGCGGCGTACAGGGCGGTGGCGTAGGCGTCGGCGATCGCCAGGTCCGGGCCGACCACGGTGGCGGCGACCAGTCGTTCGGTCGGCTCCCCGGTGTGCGGGTCGACGACGTGCCCCCGCCGCCCGGTGACCCCGGAGGTGCCGACCGCGCCGGCGGTCATCTCCAGCACCAGCGGCGACCGGCGCGCCTCGGTCGGGTGGTGCACCGCGACCCGCCACGGGCCGCCGTGCGCGGCGTGGCCGCGTACCGTCAGGTCGGCACCGCTGAGCACGGCGTAGTCGTGGATGCCGGCGGCCCGCAACCGCGCCGCGGCCCGCTCCACCGCCCAGCCGCCGAGCAGGCCGCCCGGGTCGAAGCCGCCCGGCACCGCCCAGGCGTCGAACCACCCGTCGGTCGCCGCCCGCATGGCGGCGCAGCGGTCCACCAGGTCGGCCAGCGGAGGGTACGAGTCGGGGCTGATCTCGTCGCGCCGCAGCCGCGACACCAGGCTGTCCGGCTGGTTCGGGCCGAAGGTGAGGTCGACGGCGCGCAGTTCGGCGACGGCGTCGCGGAGCGCCTCGCCGACGCCCCGGTGACCGAACCAGTCCGGCGCGTTGAGCAGCAGCGTGTACTCCGCGGTGGAGGTGCTGACGGTGTGCCGGACGCTGATCCGGTCGTAGGGGGTGGTGCCGTCGCGCTCCACCCGGTGGCTGCGGGCGCCGAGGCGCAGGTCGGGGCGGGGCTGGCGGAACCCGGTCTGGTCGACCCAGCGGGTCCGGGGTTGTTCGTCCGCCCAGTGTGCCCGCCGCTGGTCGATCCGCATGACACCCGCCCCCTCGCTGGCCGCCGCAGCGTCGCGGCGATGCCGGTGCCGGGCTCCCGTCGACCCGGTCGACTCGACCCTAAGCAGTGGAGATGACCGCACCATGAATGCCGGCTGGGAGCCTCCTGTGCATCGGGCTTCCCGGATGGTGGAAGACTCGTACCGGGAGGCGGGACGGCGACGTACCGTTGCGCAGAACGACGAGGTGAGGAGCGCCAGGTGGCACGCATCGCGGTGGTGGCCGGTGACGGCATCGGTCCCGAGGTGGTCGGGCAGGCCCGCAAGGTCCTCGACGCCGTGCTGCCCGGCATCGAGGCCACCGAGTACGACCTCGGCGCCGCGCGCTGGCACCGCACCGGCGAGGTGCTCCCGGACAGCGTCCTCGACGAGCTGGCCGGTCACGACGCCATCCTGCTCGGCGCCGTCGGCGACCCGACCGTGCCGCCCGGCGTGCTGGAGCGCGGCCTGCTGCTCAAGCTCCGCTTCGCCTTCGACCAGTACGTGAACCTCCGGCCGTCCCGGCTCTGGCCCGGCGTGACCGGCCCGCTGGCGGCCGTCAAGCCCGGCGAGGTGGACCTCGTGGTGGTCCGCGAGGGCACCGAGGGGCTCTACGCGGGCGCCGGCGGCAGCCTGCACCGGGGCACCCCGGCCGAGGTGGCCACCGAGGAGAGCCTGAACACCCGGCACGGCGTCGAGCGGGTGATCCGGGACGCGTTCGCCCGGGCCGGCCGCCGGGAGCGGCGCAAGGTCACGCTGGTGCACAAGACCAACGTGCTCACCCACGCCGGCTCGTTGTGGTCCCGCGCCTTCGCCGAGGTGGCCGCCGAGCACCCCGACGTGACCACGGAGTACCAGCACGTCGACGCCGCCGCGATGTTCCTGGTGACGAACCCGTCCCGGTACGACGTGGTGGTGACCGACAACCTCTTCGGTGACATCCTCACCGACATCGCCGCCGCGGTGACCGGCGGCATCGGGTTGGCCGCCAGCGGCTGCATCAACCCGGAGGGGCGTTACCCGTCGATGTTCGAGCCGGTGCACGGCTCCGCGCCGGACATCGCCGGCAAGGGCGTCGCCGACCCGGTGGCCGCCGTGCTCTCCGCCGCGCTGCTGCTCGACCAGCTCGGCCACGCCGACGCCGCCGCGCGGGTCACCGCCGCGGTCGCCGCCGAGCTGTCCGGGCGTACCCCCGGCACGCCGCTGCGCACCGACGAGGTCGGCGACCGGCTCGCCGCCCACACGGTAGCCTGACCGGGCCGATCCCTCCTGGCGGCCCGGAACCGGGCCGCCAGACCCGTTTCCGGGCCAGCTCCCCCCGATTGGCATCGTCGATGTGCGGGGTCGGAGCTATCCGCTGAACGACCGTTCGGGGTAAGTTTCTGGCACCAGTGACGTCGGTGTGCGACCCCCGCATGCCGTGGACCCGCAGGGAGGTCAGCGCGATGAGCGGTGGTGACAAGCTCGATTTCGAGACCCGTCCGAATCCCGCGCCGGTATCCGCCGCCGACCGGGCCGCCCTGCTGGCGAACCCGGGGTTCGGCCGGGTGTTCACCGACCACATGGTCACCATCCGCTACGCCGACGGCAAGGGCTGGTACGACGCCCGCATCGAGGCGCGCGCCCCGATCCCGATGGACCCGGCCGCCGCCGTGCTGCACTACGCGCAGGAGATCTTCGAGGGCCTGAAGGCGTACCGCACCGGTGACGGGGCGGTGACCATGTTCCGCCCGGAGGCCAACGCGGCCCGCTTCGTGGCGTCCGCCCGCCGGCTGGCCATGCCGGAGCTGCCGCCGGAGACGTTCGTGGAGTCGCTGCGCCGGCTGGTCGAGATCGACCGGGAGTGGATTCCGGAGCAGGAGGACGGCAGCCTCTACCTGCGGCCGTTCATGTTCGCCAGCGAGGTCTTCCTCGGCGTGCGCCCGGCCAACGAATACCTCTACTGCGTCATCGCGTCGCCGGCCGGTGCCTACTTCGCTGGCGGGGTGAAGCCGGTGACGGTCTGGGTCTCGCCGGACTACACCCGGGCCGCGCCCGGCGGCACCGGCGCGGCCAAGTGCGGCGGCAACTACGCCGCGTCGCTGGCGGCCCAGGCCGAGGCGATCGAGGCCGGCTGCGACCAGGTGGTCTTCCTGGACGCGGTCGAGCGGCGGTTCGTCGACGAGCTGGGCGGCATGAACGTCTTCTTCGTCTACGACGACGGCACGGTGGTCACGCCGCCGCTGGGCGGCACGATCCTGCCGGGCATCACCCGCGACGCGATCCTGTCGCTGGCCGCCGAGGCCGGGCACCCGGTCCGGGAGAGTCCGGTCAGCTTCGCCGACTGGCAGGCGGACGCGGCCAGCGGCCGGCTGCGCGAGGTCTTCGCCTGCGGCACCGCCGCCGTGATCACCCCGATCGGCGGCGTGCGCTTCCCGGACGGCGAGTTCCTCATCGGCGGCGGCGAGCCGGGCCGCACCACCATGGCGTTGCGGCAGCGGCTGGTCGACATCCAGCGCGGCCGTGCCGCCGACCCCCACAACTGGGTCACCCGGGTGCTCTGACGACCCCGGAGGCGTGACCAAGGAGTTGGCGTCCGCCCGGTCCGGCGCCGGACGCCAACTCCTTGTCGACACGTCATTCCAGAAGGTGGGTGCGGAGCGCGTCGAGCTGGGCCTCGGTGACGCCGGCGTGCGTCAGGTAGCCCTCGACCGAGCCGTGGCCGGCGCGTAGCTCGGCGAGGAACAGCTCCATCGCCTCGGCGGGGGAGCCCAGGAACGGCGGCGGCAGCTCCTCCGCGTCCGGCAGGGTGGCCCGCACCCAGGCGCTGAACCGTTCCGAGGCGGCGGTGCTGAGCGCGTAGTCCGCGACGATGTCGTCGTCGGCCACGCCGAGCACGGCCAGCGTGAGCGCGCAGACGATGCCGGTGCGGTCCTTGCCGGCGACGCAGTGCACCACCACCGGGGCGTTGGCGCTGTCGGCGATCAGGCCGACCGCCTCGGCCAGCCCCGCCGTGCCGGTGCGGGCCAGGTCCGCGTACCGGTCGGCGAGGTAGCGGGCCAGGTCGACGCCGGAGGACTCGAACTGCCGGGCGGCCCAGTCCGCGTGCTCGGGATGGATGTGCCGGTAGACGAGCCCGTCGTAGTCGGGCACCCGGCCGTCGCGCGCCACCTCGGTCGGCCGGCGCAGGTCGATCACCGTGCGGATGCCGAGCGCGGTGAACGCGGCCCGGTCGGTCTCGTCGATGCGGTGCAGGGAGTCGGAGCGGTAGAGCCGACCGCGTCGGACGGCGCGCCCGTCGCGGGCGGGGTAGCCGCCGACGTCGCGGAAGTTGAACAGGGCGGGGAAGGGGGTCTCCGGGGCATCCACCCCTGACACGGTAACGGCCGGCGGCGGCATCGGTGTGCCCCCGCCGGCCGTGGCCGGTGCTGTCTCAGATCCGGGCCGGGCCGTCCGGCGGCAGCGCGGAGTAGTTCTCGCCGTAGTAGCCGCCGAGCTTGTCCCGGTAGGCCGGGTCGGCGTGGTTGCTCTCGTCGTACTCCGGGGCCGCCTTGATCTGGTCCTTGTCCCGGTCGACGAAGACCTTCCGGTCGTCGTGGTCGACGCGGTTCACCGTGCCGGCCGGGAGCATGACCTTCTTGCCGAAGATCCACGGGCCGGTGTCGACCACCAGGTAGCTGTCGTCGACCTCGTGGCTCGCCTTGTCGATCTTGCCGATGCTGCCGTCGGTGGCCTCGACCTTGTAGCCGGTGAGGTCGGCGCTGGCCACGCCGGCCTCGTCGCGGTAACGCCAGGGGTCGAACGCGCCGGCGGGCGCGCCGCCGGCGTAGGCGCCCTGGCCGCCGTCGGCGACCGGGTCGGTGGTGCCGTGCGTGGTGTGCGGGTCGAGCCTGTCCATAGGGGTGACTCCTGTCCCGGCCGGTCGGCCGTCATGGAGTGAATGTGTCGTTGCTGAGCCGGTTCATACCCGTTGGCCGACTTTTCAATCCTTGCCCGCATCCCGGAATGTGGATTACCCCTCCCAACACGCGGTGGAGGTGGCAGAGTACCGGTCGTGACCAGCTCCGTCCTGATCATTAGCAGCTAGCGCGCCGGCTTCCCTCGCCGAGCGCGCCGACCTCCCGCATTTCGCGGGGGGTCTTTTTGTTGCTCTCCCCAGGCACGAGAAGAGGACTCCGATGACCTTCCAGGTGTACGACACGACGCTGCGCGACGGCGCCCAGCGTGAAGGGCTCAGCTACTCGGTGGTCGACAAGCTGGCGGTGGCCCGCCTGCTCGACGACCTCGGGGTCGGCTTCATCGAGGGCGGCTGGCCGGGCGCGGTGCCCAAGGACACCGAGTTCTTCCGCCGGGCCCGCACGGAGCTGGACCTGCGGCACGCCGTCCTGGTCGCGTTCGGCGCCACCCGCAAGGCCGGCCTGGCGGTCTCCGACGACCCGCAGGTGCGCGGGCTGCTCGACGCGGGGACCCCGGCCGTGGCGCTGGTCGCCAAGGCGGACCTGCGACACGTCGAGCGCGCGCTGCGCACCACCGCCGAGGAGAACCTGGCGATGGTCCGGGACACCGTCACGTACCTGGTGGCGCAGGGGCGGCGGGTGTTCGTCGACGGGGAGCACACGTTCGACGGCTTCCGCCACGACCCCGGCTACACCGCCGCCGTGGTGGCGACCGCGATGGCCGCCGGCGCCGAGCGGTTCGTGCTCTGCGACACCAATGGCGGCATGCTGCCCTCCCAGGTCACCGCCGCGATCGAGGACCTGGCCGCGCGGACCGGCGTGGCGCCGGAGCGGCTGGGCATGCACGCCCAGAACGACACCGCCTGCGCGGTGGCGAACACGATCGCCGCGGTCGAGGCCGGGGTCCGGCACGTGCAGGGCACCGCCAACGGGTACGGCGAGCGCCCCGGCAACGCGGACCTGTTCGCGATCGTCGCCAACCTCCAGCTCAAGCTCGGCATGCCCGTCCTACCGGAGGGCTGCCTGGAACAGATGGTGCGGGTCTCGCACGCCATCGCCGAGATCGCCAACATCGCCCCCGACACCCACCAGGCCTACGTCGGGGCCGCCGCCTTCGCCCACAAGGCGGGGCTGCACGCGAGCGCGATCAAGGTCGACCCGTTGCTCTACAACCACGTGGACCCCGCCGTGGTGGGCAACGACATGCGGATCCTGGTGACCGAGATGGCCGGCCGGGCCAGCATCGAGCTCAAGAGCCGCGAGCTGGGTCTGGACCTGGCCGGCCATCCGGAGGCGCTCTCCCGGGTCACCGGCCGGGTCAAGGAGCTGGAGGCCGGTGGCTGGTCGTTCGAGGCCGCCGACGCCTCGTTCGAGCTGCTGGTCCGCTCCGAGCTGCCGGACGCCGCGCCGGCCCGGCCGTTCGCGCTGGAGTCGTACCGGGTGCTTGTCGAGCACCGCGAGGACGGCGCGGTGGTCTCCGAGGCGACCGTCAAGATCCGGGTACGCGGCGAGCGGGTGATCGCCACCGCCGAGGGCAACGGCCCGGTCAACGCGCTCGACGAGGCGCTGCGGTCCGGGCTGGCCCGGCACTACCCGGAGCTGCGGGAGTTCGAGCTGGCCGACTACAAGGTGCGCATCCTGGAGGGCAGCCACGGCACCGGCGCGGTGACCCGGGTGCTGGTGGAGACCGCCGGCGCGGGCCGGGACTGGACCACGGTCGGCGTGCACCCCAACGTGGTGGAGGCGAGCTGGCACGCGCTCGTCGACGCGCTCACCTACGGCCTGGACAAGGCGGGGGCCCGGCTGAACGCCTGAGGCGGGGGCCCGCGCCCCGCTCACGCCGCCGGCAGGCGCAGCTCGGCCAGCACCGCCCGGTGGTCGCTGCCCGGCACCGGCCAGACGTCGACGGCGCGGACCGCGATGCGCCGGTCGACAAGCACGTGGTCGATGGTGACCGGCGGGATCGGGTCGCCGTCGTACGGGCCCCAGGTGCCGGCGAGCCCGGCCCCGACCGCGTCGGCGGCGTCGGTGTAGCCGGTCGCGATCAGGCGGCGCACGGTGGCGTGGTCCAGCGTGGCGTTGAAGTCGCCGGCCAGCACACTGAGCCCGGCGGTCGGGGTGGCCGGCGGCTGCGCGCGCTGGTCGGTCCACCACTGCGGCACCGCGTCGAGGATGTACGGCGCGCCCGGGTGCGCCGACTCCACCCGCAGCGGCGGCGCGCCCGGCACCGTCAGCGTGGCGTACGCCTGGGTGAGGAAATATCGCCGATGGCGTCGGTAGCCGGGGTCGTGCAGCGGATGGCGGGCGTACAGACCGGAGCCGGTGGAGCCCACCTCCGGGCTCAGCGACCGGTACGGCAGCAGCGTGGCCAGGCCGAGCCGGTCCAGGTCGGCGGCGAGCTGCGGGCTGAGCTCCTGCACGGTGAGCACGTCCACCCGGTGCACGCGGACCAGGGCCACCAGCCGGGCCGGGTCGGCCGAGCCCAGGCGCAGGTTGGCGGTGAGCAGCCGCAGCGTCGGTCCGTCGGCGGGCGGCTGGTCGTCGGCGACCGCACGCGGCGCCACGGCGCCGACCAGCGCCAGCGTGGCGAGCGCCGCGACCACCGCGGGCGCGTGGCGCCGCAGCGCGAGCGCCAGCCCCGCGACCACCGGCGCCACCGCGGCGACGTACGGCGTGAAGGCGGTCGTCAGCACCAGCGGGCCGCGTTCCAGCCCGGCCAGCCGCAGCACCGCCCAGGCGGCCACCGGCGCGACCGCCAGCCAGCACGCCACCGTCGTCCACCGGCTGCGTCGGGTGCCGCCGCGCGGGGGAGCGTCCATGGTGATCATGGCGGTGAGCGTACCGGCGGACGGGTCGGTCCGGTGTCCCGCGAAGCAATTTCGTGAATGGTCGAGCGTTGCCTTCTCACAATTTCAGGACGGCTTTCGAGGTGCGTCGGACACGCGATTAACGCTATTGACCGCCCCATTTTCCGGTGTTAGGTTCCACCTGGTTGAGACATCCCAATGCTTCGTAGTAAGGCCAGCTCAGCGGCCGTGCTCTCCACTGCGGGAACCCGATGTCCCGCAATTGCTCGCGCCGTTTCATCACCACGGTCAAAAGAGGGAGATCAGTCATGGCTACATTCTTCAAGCGGAAGGCGACGGTGGTGGCGCTCGCCGCGCTCGCCCTCACCGTGGCCGGTGGCGGGATCGCGGTCGCCGCCCAGCCGGAGTCGAAGGCCGGCCAGCCCACCCAATCCGCCGGGCAGCAGCCGGCGGTCAGCCCGGCCGAGCGGCAGGCCGCCCGGTCCGCCATGCGGGCCACGCTGGCCCCGCCGGCTCCCGGGCAGGTCGCCTGGGCGGTGGTGTCGTCCACCGGCGTGCTGCTCCAGCACTCCGGCAACGTGGTCTCCGCGTTCCGGTTCCCGCCCGGGCCGGGCGTGTCGCCGGGGCAGTTCCAGGTGCTGCTCGACTACGACGTGAGCCAGAAGGCGTACGTGGCGACCGTCGGCACCAACGACTCGGCGAACGTCCCGCCGGCCGGCGAGGTCTCCGTCGCGCCGCGGCTGCTGACGCCGAACGGGGTCTTCGTGCAGACCCGCAACTCCGTCGGCATCTTCTCGCCGCGCCCGTTCCACCTCGTGGTCACGAACTGACCCGCCCCGCCGGACACCGGCCCCCGCCACGGCGGGGGCCGGTGTCGTGTTCCGTCCCGGTCCGGTGCCCCGGACGCCGCTTCGCGCCGTTCCCGCCCGGTCGGCGAGGTCCTCCCGGTCCGGCCCGGACCGGGCCGACCTGGGCCGGATAATCCGACGTTTGTCGGCCGTCCGGCCCGGGAAGCAAGCACCGTGACGGACATCTCGGACACCCTGGCCAGCGTGCCCAGCCCGGTCGATGCGGACGCGAGCGGCGTCGAGCTGGACCAGACCCTCTTCGAGGTCAAACGCGTGATCGTCGGGCAGGATCGGCTCGTCGACCGCCTGCTCACCGCGCTCGTCGCCGACGGTCACTGCCTGCTGGAGGGCGTGCCGGGAGTGGCCAAGACGCTGGCCGCGCAGACACTCGCCACAGTGGTCGGCGGCACGTTCTCCCGGATCCAGTTCACGCCCGACCTGGTCCCGTCGGACATCGTGGGCACCCGGATCTACCGGGCCTCCACCGAGGCGTTCGACGTGGAGCTGGGACCGATCATGGCGAACCTGGTGCTCGCCGACGAGATCAACCGCGCCCCGGCCAAGGTGCAGTCCGCGTTGCTGGAGGCGATGGCCGAGCGGCAGGTCTCCATCGCCGGACGGAGCTGGCCGGTGCCCGACCCGTTCCTGGTGCTGGCCACGCAGAACCCGATCGAGTCGGAGGGCGTCTACCAACTGCCCGAGGCGCAACGCGACCGGTTCCTCATGAAGGTCGTGGTCGACTACCCGAGCGACGCCGACGAGCTGGCCATCCTCTACCGGATGAGCACCGAGCGACCCACCGCGCGCCCGGTGCTGGACCCGGTCCGGCTGCGGGAACTGCAACGCCGCGCCGCCGACGTCTTCGTCCACCACGCGCTCGCCGAGTACGTGGTCCGACTCATCCTCGCCACCCGGGACCCGGGCCGGTTCGGCCTGCCCGAGGTCGCGCCGCTGTTGGCGTACGGGGCCAGCCCCCGGGCCACGCTCGGCCTGGTCGCCGCCGCCCGCGCGCACGCGCTGATCCACGGCCGGGACTACGTGCTCCCCGAGGACATCCGGGACCTGGCGGTGGACGTGCTGGCGCACCGGCTGGTGCTCTCCTTCGACGCGGTGGCCGACGGTGTCACCGGCGAGGAGTTGGTGCGCCGGCTGGTCGAGGCGGTGCCCCCGCCCCGGCTGGTGACCGGTCCGGCGCCGGCGGCGGCGGACCTGGCGGCGGCGTGACCCGCCGCACCGCTCCCGCGCCGGCCGGTCCCGGCCTCGCCGACCTCGCCCCCGACCAGCGGCTGCGCCGGTTGGAGCTGATCGTGACCCGGCGGCTCGACGGCCTGCTGCACGGCCGGTACCGGGGCCTGCTGCCCGGCCCCGGCAGCGAGGCGGCCGGCAGTCGCGAGTACCGCCCCGGCGAGGACGAGGTACGCCGGATGGACTGGGCGGTCACCGCCCGCACCACCGTTCCGCACGTGCGGGAGGTCGACGCCGACCGCGAGTTGACCACCTGGCTGCTCGTCGACGCCAGCCCCAGCATGGAGTACGGCACCGCCACACTGGACAAACGCGAACTGGCGGTGGCGGCGGTGGCCTGCGTCGGCTTCCTCACCGCCGGCGTGGGCAACCGGCTCGGCGCCCAGGTGCTCGCCCCGGACGGGCTGCGCCGGTTCCCGGCCCGCAGCGGTCGGACCCATCTGCTCGGGCTGCTCCGCGCGTTGCTCGGCGCCCCGCGTACCGGTGAGCGGCCGGACGCGCGCGCGGTCGGACGGGCCGACGGCGGCCCCGACGCCCCGACGCCGGGCCTGGCCGACGGTCTGGCCGGGGTGCAGCGCGTCGCCACCTCGCGCGGCTTGGTGGTGGTGGTCTCCGACTTCCTGGACGACCTGCCGGACGACCCGGACGCGCCCCCGCCGTGGGCGACCGCGCTGCGCCGGCTGGCGGTCCGGCACCAGGTGCTCGCCGTGGAGGTGACCGACCCGCGCGAGCTGGAGCTGCCCGACGTCGGGCTGATCACCCTGGTCGACCCGGAGAGCGGGCGGCACCGCGAGGTGTGGACCGGCGACCCGGTGCTGCGCGAGCGGTACGCGCACGCCGCCGCCGGGCAGCGCGACCAGGTGCGTCGGGCCCTGCGCCGGGCCGGCGCCACCCACCTGACGCTGCGCACCGACCGGGACTGGTGCGCGGACGTGATCCGGCACGTGCACGAGCAGCGTCGGCTGGCCACCGCCCGGGGCGGTGCGGCATGAACTGGCAGTCACCCGCGCGCCTCTGGCTGCTGCTCGTGGTCGCCGCGCTGGTCGCCGGCTACCTGGTCCGCCAGCGCCGGCAGAGCCGGTACGCGGTCCGCTTCACCAACCTGCGCCTGCTGGACCGGGTCGCGCCGCGCCGGCCGGCCTGGCGCCGGCACGTGCCGGCGGGGCTCTTCCTCGCCATGCTGGCGTTGCTGGTGGTCGGATTCGCCCGGCCCGAGGCGGAGGTGCGGGTGCCCCGGGAGCGGGCCACCGTGATGGTCGCGGTGGACGTCTCCACCTCGATGCTCGCCGGTGACGTGGACCCGGACCGGCTCACCGCGGCCAAGGAGGCCGGCCGGAAGTTCGTCGACGGGCTGCCGGACGAGTTCAACGTCGGCCTGGTCGCGTTCGCCGGCAGCGCGGCGGTGCTGGTGCCGCCGAGCACCGACCGGGAGGCGCTGCACGAGGGGATCCAGCGGCTCGCCGAGGGGATCACCGGCGTGCAGGGCACCGCCATCGGCGAGGCGATCAGCACCTCGCTCGGCGCGGTGAAGAGCCTGGACGCCAGCGCCGCCAAGAACCCGCCGCCGGCCCGGATCATCATCCTCTCCGACGGCGCGAACACCTCCGGGATGGACCCGATGGAGGCCGCGGACCAGGCGGTGGCCGCCAAGGTGCCGGTGCACACCATCTCGTTCGGCACGCCCGGCGGGTCGGTGGACCGGGGCGGCCGGGCGATCCAGGTGCCGGTGGACGGGCAGACGCTCAAGGCGGTCGCCGAGGCGACCGGCGGCGGCTTCCACGAGGCGTCGACCAGCCGCGAGCTGAAGGACGTCTACGAGGACATCGGCACCTCGGTCGGCTACCGCACGGAACGGCAGGACATCTCGGCCCGCTTCATCGGGTTCGGGCTGGTCCTGGCCATGGGCGCCGCCGCCGGCTCGCTGCGGTGGTTCTCCCGGCTGCCCTGACCCGCACATCCGGACCGGACGACGCACGACACGTGAGGAGCCAGGCATGGCAGTGCAGACCGGACTCGGCGAGCCGCGCGGCCCGTGGTTCGTCTCCCCGGAGCTGGACCCGGACGGACGCGGTCACGACGGCGTACCCGGATCGGCCGGGCCGGCGGGGCGACGGAGCTGGTCGGGCCGGCTGCTGAGCGCGGCGGCGGTGGTGGCGCTCTCCACCGTCTCCGGCGCGGCGGCCGGCACCTGGGCGGCCGACCGGGGCGCACCCGGCCCGTCCGCGGCCTCCGCCGCGCCGGTGCCGGCCGAGCTGGTCACCGCCGCCGGCAAGACGGTGCCCGGGGTGGTGTCGGTGATGGTCGGCGGGAGGTCCGGCGCGGGAGCGTCCGGCTCCGGCTTCGCCATCGACAACGAGCAGCACATCGTCACCAACGACCACATCCTGGCCCGGGGCGGCGCCGGCCCGGTGACGGTGGAGACCTCGGACGGGCGCCGGATCGCCGCCGAGGTGGTGGGCCGGGCGCCGGACAGCGACCTGGCCGTGCTCAAGGTGCCCGCGTCGGCCGGGCTGCCGCCGCTGCCGCTGGCGAAGCCGAACGGGACCCGGGTGGGCGAGCCGGTGCTCGCGGTCGGTTCGCCGCTCGGGCTCGCCGGCACGGTCACCGCCGGTATCGTCAGCGCGCTCAACCGGCAGGTCCGGATCGGCAACGGCCGGCACACCGCGGTGCAGACGGACGCCTCCATCAACCCGGGCAACTCCGGCGGGCCGCTGGTGAACGCGCGCGGGGAGGTGGTCGGCGTGAACACCGCCATCGCCACCATCGACGGGAACGGCTCGATCGGCATCGGCTTCGCCATCCCGATCGACCAGGTGCAGCAGACCGCCGACACGATCATCGGCCGGGGCGGCTGAGCTGCGCGGACAA
Source organism: Micromonospora sp. NPDC049240 (assembly GCF_040647835.1). Classification (NCBI taxonomy): domain Bacteria; kingdom Bacillati; phylum Actinomycetota; class Actinomycetes; order Micromonosporales; family Micromonosporaceae; genus Micromonospora; species Micromonospora sp. NPDC049240. The sequence goes on along the minus strand of NZ_JBEZCX010000010.1, from coordinate 161,807 downwards.
GCCGGAACTGTCGGATATCCGGCGTGGGACCATCGGACCATGGAAATATTACGCTGAGTATGGATACTGGCGGAGGTGGAGCAAGCTGTCATCGCGGCCCTCCTCCTGGTGGGCCTGGTCATCGGCGCCGGAGTCGGCGCGTCGTACGCCCGTGCCAAGCGCGGCTGGAAGGACTACCAGACGGTCCGTACCAGCGTGCCGGGCGCGCGGCGCAACGCCTGGGCCGCGATCCGGGGCGTGGCCGTCAAGCTCGCCGTGATCGCCCTGCTGCTGGTCGGCGCCGCCGCGTACGCGGCGTCCGGCGCCGGTCAGGAGCGGGCCGGTCCGGCCCCGACCGGCACCCCGACCCCGAGCCACCTTCCGGGGCGCTAGCCTCGGGGCGTGGACGACGGACTCCGGGTGACCGACCGGCTCGTGGTGCCCGCCGCCGAGCTGCGCGAGCGGTTCTCCCGGTCGTCCGGGCCGGGCGGGCAGGGCGTCAACACCACCGACTCCCGGGTGGAGCTGAGCTTCGACCTGGCCGGCTCGCCCAGCGTGCCGCCCGCGCTGCGGGAACGGGCCCTGGGCCGGCTCGCCGGCCGACTGGTCGACGGCGTGCTGACGGTCACCGCCAGCGAGCACCGCGCCCAGTTGGCCAACCGGGAGGCGGCCCGGGAACGGATGACCGCGCTGCTGCGCGAGGCGGTCGCCCCGCCGCCCAAGCCGCGCCGGCCGACCCGTCCGTCCCGGGGCGCGAAGGAACGCCGGCTGGCCGAGAAGAAGCGGCAGTCCCAGCGCAAGCGCGACCGCCGGGTGGACGGCGACTGACCGCTGTCCGGGGGTTGAATCACAGGCTTCGAAGCGCTTCAATGCGTACGGGAGCGTCAGGGCCGTCACCGACCATCGTCACGTGACAGGAGTCCCGTACGCATGCCCCGAATCCGCCTGCGCGCCGCGTTGACCGCGGTCGCCGCGCTGCTGCCCGCCCTCGCCCTCGGTCTCACCCTCGTCTCCGTCACCCCACCGGCCGCCGCCGCGGCCGCCCCGATCCGGGTCATGCCGCTCGGCGACTCCATCACCGGATCGCCCGGCTGCTGGCGGGCCGTGCTCTGGAACCGGCTCCAGTCCACCGGCCACACCGACGTCGACTTCGTCGGCACGCTCGGCCCCCAGGGCTGCGGCGTGCCCTACGACGGCGACAACGAGGGGCACGGTGGCTACCTGGCGACCAACATCGCCAACCAGAACCTGCTGCCGGGCTGGCTCGCCGCCACCCACCCCGACGTGGTGCTCATGCACCTCGGTACCAACGACGTGTGGAGCAACATCGCGCCGAGCACCATCCTGGCCGCGTACTCGAAGCTGGTGGACCAGATGCGGGCCGCCAACCCGGCCACCACGGTGCTGGTCGCGAAGATCATCCCGATGAACCCGGCGAGTTGCCCGGAGTGCGGGCAGCGGACCGTGGCGCTCAACGCCGCCATCGACGGCTGGGCGGCGGGGAAGACCACCGCCGCCTCGCCGATCGTGGTGGTCGACCAGTGGACCGGCTTCAACACCGCCACCGACACGTACGACGGGGTGCACCCCAACGCCGCCGGTGACCAGAAGATGTCCGACCGGTGGTACCCGGCGCTGACCGCCGCGTTGCGCGGGACCACCCCGACCACCCCACCGAGCCCGACCACCTCGCCGACGCCGACCTCGCCGACGCCGAGCCAGACGCCGACCGGTCCGACGTACCCGACCGACAGCCCGTCGCCGACGCCCACGGTCGGCGGCTGCACGGCCACCTGGCGCATCGCCGGTCAGTGGCCGGGCGGCTTCCAGGCCGAGGTGACGGTCCGCAACACCGGCGCCGTGTCGATCCCCTTCTGGGTGGTCCGCTTCGCGCTCACCGGCGGGCAGCGGATCACCCAGGCGTGGAGTGCCCAGGTGGCGCAGGGCGGGACCGCCGTGACGGCCCGGAGCGCGGCCTGGAACGGCGCGCTGGCCCCGGGTGCCGAGGCCACGTTCGGCTTCCTGGCCGACGGCGCGGTCCCAAACCCGGTGCCGCTGCCGGCGTGCGCCCTCGGCTGACCCGGGCTGCCTCCGGCCGGAACCAGCGTTGACCACGTTGATCGCAATGCGTGACCGGCGAGGAGAAGGACGTGGTGTTTTCCGGTATGCCTCCTGGTCATAATTATGACCAGGAGGCATACCGCTCGCAGCGGGTCTGTTCCCGGCGCGCGACACGCCCGGCGCGCGACAGCGTCAGCGTCGGTTCGGCGCGGCAAAGTGCCATAGCCGCCGTGGGACGAGCGGGTCTCAGGCCGGGACGACGTGGTCCAGCGCGGCCAGCAGCCGGGCGCGCAGGCCGGCGGCCCGCTCGGCGAACCCGCGCTGGGCGGCGGCGTACTCGGCCCGGCCCTCCGGCGTCTCCACCCGCACCGGCGGGTGGCCCAGGTCGGCCAGGTCGTACGGGCTGGCCCGCATGTCCAGCGTCCGGATCTCGCGCGCCAGCGCGAAGCAGTCGGCCACGAGTTCCGAGGCCACCAGCGGGGAGAGTTTGTACGCCCATTTGTAGAGATCCATGTTGGCGTGCAGACAGCCCGGCTGTTCCAGCGCGTGCTGGCGTTCCCGGGTCGGCTGGAGCACGTTCAGCGGCCGGGCCGGCGCGGTGAAGAAGCGGAACGCGTCGAAGTGGCTGCACCGCACGCCGCGCTCCTCGACCACCGCCGCGGTCGCCGCCGGGCTCAGCCGCAGCGGCCAGGCGTTGTGCCGCACCTGCTCCTGGGTCTGCCGGTAGACCATCGCCCACTCGTGCGTGCCGAAGCAGCCGAGGTGCGCCGGACGGGAGGCGGTCGCCGCCAGCAGTGTCCGGATCCAGGAGATCGACTCGGCGCGGCGGGTGCGTACCCGGTCGGTGTCGAGCGTGAGCCCGGCGGCGCCGGCGGTGTAGTCCGGGCCGAACCCGGCCGGGTCGGCGTCGCGCAGCTCCACGCCCGCGCCCGGGTGCCAGCGGCGCAGCTGGGCCGGCCGGTGCGAGTAGTAGGTGAAGAGGAAGTCCTCCACCGGGTGCTTCACGCCGGTGCGGCGGCGGGTCAGGTGCGGCGTCAGCCAGGCGTCGACCCGTTCCTCGTGGTCGCGCCGGCGGGCCCGCCAGTCGGCCGCGTCGAGCACGGCGGCGGGGGCGAGGGCGGCGGTCACGCACCCAGGGTACGACCGCCGCCCGGCCCCCGGTCAGTCCACGTCCACCCGCACGCCGGCGGAGAACACGCCGCTGCGCAGCTCCAACTGCTTCGGCGGCTCGGCCCCGCGCACGGTGAACACCAGCGGCAGCAGCACCCGCCGGCCGGCGGCCACCGGTTGGGCGAACACGTCCCGGCCCAGGTTCGCCACCCGGGTGGCGTCCTCGTCCGCGGCCACCCAGTTGCCGCTCGGCAGGTACGCGCGCTGCAACTGCCCGTGCCAGGTCTGCTGCTCCGACGTGAGGTTGCGCACGCCGACCGTGGCCAGGCAGGGCCGCCCGCCGGCCGGCGCCGCCGGCACCACGCCCGTGCCGCAGCTCATCCGGTAGACGGTGAACTCGAACGCGGTCTCGCGCAGCGGCACGCCGAGCGCTCCGGTCACGCTGCTGCCCACCCAGGCGCCGCTGGTCGGCTGCTTGGTGGTGTCCATCGCGGCGACCCGCTGGGTCGCGGTCCAGGCCGCCGCGCCGACCACGCCGGCCAGTACCGCCGCCGCCACGCCGACCGTCAACCAGACCGGCGGGCGGCGCCGCCGGACGGTGGGCGTCGGCAGCGCCGGGCGCGGGTAGACCGTGCCCCGGTCCGTCGGGCCGCCCGTCTCGCGGCCGACCGGTGGGCCGGGCGGGACGGCACCGGGTCCGGCGGCGCCCACCGGGCCGGTCGGGCCCGTGGCGGACCTGGCGACGCTCACCGCCGGGGCAGCCCGCCGCCGGCGCCACGCCGTCCACCACAGCGCCCCGCCGACGAGCACCAGAAGCGCGGTCGCCGCGGCCAGCAGCACCGGCGGGCGGCGCCAGGCCGGGGCGGCCGTCGCCGGCGCCGTCGGGGCCGTGGCCGCGCCCACCCAGGTCGCCGTGGCGCAGTCGTACGGGCGGGTGCCGTCGGTGCCGTAGACGCAGGCGGGAGCCGTCACCGAACGGTCCTGGCCGGTGACCGCGAGCGCGGTGTGCAGCGTGGTGGTGCTCCGCGCCGGCAGGCGCAGCCGCCAGGTCACCTCGCCGGTGGTCGCCCCGACCGGGCCGGTGCGTTGCCCGCCGCCGGTGACCAAGGTGGCCCGGGACCCGGTCGGCAGCTCCTGCCGGACCATCGTCTCGACCGGCGCCGGGCCGGCGTTGCGGACCTCGATCCGGTACCCCGGCGCCGGGGTGCCGGCGGCGCCGACGGCCAGGCTCACCGGTGGCATCGACGGCTGCACCGGCGCCGGGCCGGTGGTCGGCACCGCGGGGGGCACCGCCGGCACGCCGGTCGGGATCGGGGTGGCCGCCGCCACCGGGCGGACCGGCGTGGCGGCCAGGGCCGGTGGCGGGGCCGACCGGGCGGGCGCGGCGACCGCCCGGGGCGCCGCCGGGGGCAGCGCCGGCACGGCGGCGAGCACGCCGAGGCAGTTCACCAGCACGGCCAGGGTCCTGTGGTGTCGTCTCGATGCAGGCATACCAACGAACCTCCGGACCCGAAGCTATGGGCCGGGGCCCGCCGGGCGGGTACGAAGCCGGCATATTCCTCCCGGTCGGCGGGAGCCGGCGTATCCTGGCGCACCGGTCGAGGCCGGGATCACCTGCCGGTCTCCGGCGGCCGGCGGGCCGGTGCGGGATAGATTGGCCCGGTGCGTATCGCTCGTTTCGCTCATGCCAAGGGAATGTCGTTCGGGGTCGTCGAGGGCGAGCCGGAGGCCGGGCCGCAGGGCCTGACCATCGCCGAGATCGAGGGCCACCCGTTCGGGCAGATCCAGTTCTCCGGCGCCCGCTGGGCGCTCTCCGACGTCCGGCTGCTGTCGCCGATCCTGCCGAGCAAGGTGGTCTGCGTCGGTCGCAACTACGCCGAGCACGCCGCCGAGCACGGCAGCGAGGTACCGAAGGAGCCGCTGCTCTTCCTCAAGCCGTCCACCTCGGTGATCGGCCCCCGGGACGCCATCCGGTTGCCGATCTTCTCCAAGCAGGTGGAGCACGAGGCGGAACTCGCCGTGGTGATCGGCGCCCCCGGCGCGCGGCGGGCCGACCGGGCCGCCGCCGAGCGGGCCATCTTCGGCTACACCTGCGCCAACGACGTCACCGCTCGGGACCTCCAGCGGTCCGACGGGCAGTGGACCCGGGCCAAGGGCTTCGACTCGTTCTGCCCGATCGGGCCGTGGATCACCACCGGGCTGGACGTCCGCGACCTGGAGGTGCGCTGCGAGGTGGGACGCGATCCGGAGGAGATGGAGGTGCGCCAGCTCGGCCGGACCAAGGACATGGTGTTCGACGTGCCGGGTCTGGTGTCGTACATCTCGCACGTGATGACGCTGCTGCCCGGCGACGTGGTGCTCACCGGCACGCCGGCGGGGGTTAGCCCGCTCACCGAGGGGGATACGGTCACCGTGCGGATCGAGGGGATCGGGGAACTCAGCAACCCGGTCGTTCCGGTCGCCTGATCCGTCCGATGCCTTGTTTCCGCAGCTCAGGTGCGGTTCGGGGGGTTGGATTTGGCCTGCTGGCGGCGGGAGGGTAAAGTTCATTCCCGGCGCCGCAAGGGGCCAATGGGGTATGGGGTAATTGGCAGCCCGACTGATTCTGGTTCAGTTAGTCTAGGTTCGAGTCCTGGTACCCCAGCGCAACCGCGGGTTCGTGAGAATCCCGGTCGCTGGATTCCGGCAGTTGCCACTGCCGGAGTGCACGAAAGTTCTGGCCCCGTCGTCTAGTGGCCCAGGACGCCGCCCTCTCAAGGCGGTAGCGCCGGTTCGAATCCGGTCGGGGCTACAGCACCGTCAGCCCGTCCCGTTCTCGGGGCGGGCTGTTCTGCTGTTCGGCCCCGGTGTGCTCGGCAGCCTCGCGGGGGCGACCCCCCGCGGCGGCGCCGGAAGCGGTGCCGCTAGACTACTCCCGCACCGCCCGCGAGGGTGGTGAAGCAGGAAAAGTGCCTGGCCCCGTCGTCTAGTGGCCCAGGACGCCGCCCTCTCAAGGCGGTAGCGCCGGTTCGAATCCGGTCGGGGCTACAGCTCACCGAACGGCCCGTCTCGCTCTCGCGAGGCGGGCCGTTCGCCGTTTCGCCGGGATCCTCTGCGCCCGGCGGGGGTCAGAGGCCGGAGAGGCGTTGGCCGGCCCGGACGACGGCCATGGCGTGGCGTTCGCCGGGACGGCGGCCGAGGCGCTCGATCGGGCCGGAGATGCTGATCGCGGCGATCACCCGGCCGGTGCGGTCGCGGATCGGGGCCGAGACGCTCGCCACGCCCGCCTCCCGCTCGGCGACGCTCTGCGCCCAGCCGCGCCGGCGCACCTCGGCCAGCGTGCGGCCGGTGAACTTGGAGCGGGGCAGCAGCGGCATGACCGCCTCCGGTGGCTCCCAGGCGAGCAGGATCTGCGCCGCCGAGCCGGCGACCATCGGCAGCACCGAACCGACCGGGACGGTGTCCCGCAGGCCGCTGGCGCGTTCGGCGGCGGCCACGCAGATCCGCTCGTCGGCGCGGCGCAGGTAGAGCTGGGCGCTCTCGCCGGTGGCGTCGCGCAGCGCGGCGAGCAGCGGCTCGGCGGCGGTGAGCAGCACGTCCGGCGCCGCGTTCGCCAGCTCGCCCAGGCGTGGCCCGGGGCGCCATCGCCCCTGAGTGTCCCGGACCAGCATCCGGTGGATCTCCAGCGCCTGCGCCAGCCGGTGCGCGGTGGCCCGGGGCAGCTTGGTGCGTTCAACGAGTTCGGCCAGGCTGGCGCCGTCGACACAGGCGGCCAGGATGACCACCGCCTTGTCGAGAACGCCGACACCGCTCATACTGTGTCCCACAAGCCGAAATTTACCTCCCAGAATTTAGGATGTCCAGATGGTGGGAGTCACTCAACCGAGGACCCTGGCCGAGAAGGTCTGGGACGCGCACGTGGTCCGCTCCGCCGCCGGCGAGCCGGACCTGCTCTTCATCGACCTGCACCTGCTGCACGAGGTGACCAGCCCGCAGGCGTTCGACGGCCTGCGCCTGGCCGGTCGCGGCGTCCGCCGGACCGATCTGACCATCGCGACCGAGGACCACAACACCCCTACCGGGTACGACGACCCGGCGTTCCGCTCCCGGCGCGGCGACCTGCTCACGATCGCGGACCCCACCTCCCGCACCCAGATCGAGACGCTGCGCCGCAACTGCGCCGAGTTCGGCGTGCGGCTGCACCCGCTCGGCGACGAGAACCAGGGCATCGTGCACGTCATCGGCCCGCAGCTCGGCCTCACCCAGCCGGGCATGACGATCGTCTGCGGCGACTCGCACACCGCCACCCACGGCGCGTTCGGCGCGCTCGCGTTCGGCATCGGCACCAGCGAGGTGGAGCACGTGCTGGCCACCCAGACGCTGCCCCAGGCCCGGCCGAGGACGATGGCCGTGAACGTCGTCGGCGAGCTGGCCCCCGGCGTCACCGCGAAGGACCTGGTGCTCGCGCTGATCGCGCAGGTGGGCACCGGCGGCGGGCGCGGCCACATCGTCGAGTACCGGGGCGAGGCGATCCGGGACCTCTCCATGGAGGGGCGGATGACGATCGCGAACATGTCCATCGAGTGGGGCGCCAAGGCGGGCATGATCGCGCCGGACGAGACCACGTTCGCGTACCTGAAGGGGCGGCCCCACGCGCCCCAGGGGGCCGACTGGGACGCGGCGCTGGAGTTCTGGCGGACGCTGCCCACGGACGACGGCGCGACGTTCGACACCGAGGTGACGCTGGACGCCGGCCGGATCACCCCGTTCGTCACCTGGGGCACCAACCCGGGTCAGGGCGTGCCGCTGGGCGCGGCCGTGCCGGACCCGGAGGAGTTCGTCACCGAGCCGGAACGGGTGGCTGCCCGCCGGGCGTTGGAGTACATGGACCTCACCCCCGGCACGCCGCTGCGCGACCTCGCGGTGGACGTGGTCTTCGTCGGCTCCTGCACCAACGGCCGGCTGGAGGACCTGCGGGCCGCCGCCGAGGTGCTGCGCGGGCGCCGGGTCGCCGACGGCGTACGCATGCTCGTGGTCCCCGGCTCCGCCGCGGTCCGGGAGGCGGCCGAGATCGAGGGGCTGCACCAGGTCTTCACCGACGCCGGCGCCGAGTGGCGGTTCGCCGGCTGCTCCATGTGTCTCGGCATGAACCCCGACACGCTGAAGCCGGGGGAGCGCTCCGCCTCGACATCCAACCGCAACTTCGAGGGCCGCCAGGGCCGGGGCGGACGTACCCATCTGGTGTCCCCGCCGGTCGCCGCCGCCACCGCCGTGGTCGGCCGGCTGGCCGCCCCCGCCGACCTGTAGAAGGGCAGCCGAGAGATGGACAAGTTCACCGCACACACCGGCACCGCCGTGCCGCTGCGCCGGTCCAACGTGGACACCGACCAGATCATCCCCGCCGTGTACCTCAAGCGGGTGACCCGGACGGGCTTCGCCGACGGTCTCTTCAGCGCGTGGCGGGAGGACCCGTCGTTCGTGCTCAACAACCCCGCCTACGCGGGGGCGTCGATTCTCGTCGCCGGCCCCGAGTTCGGCACCGGCTCGTCCCGCGAGCACGCCGTCTGGGCGCTGCGGGACTGGGGCTTCCGGGCGGTGATCTCGCCCCGCTTCGGTGACATCTTCCGGGGCAACGCCCTCAAGGAAGGTCTCCTTCCGGTGGAGTTGGAATTGAAGGCCGTCGAGGAACTGTGGGATCTGGTGGAATCCGAGCCCACCACCGCGGTCACCGTCGACCTCACCGCCCGCCAGGTCCACGCCGGGCAGGCCACCTGGGCCTTCCCGCTGGACGACCACAGCCGGTGGCGGCTGATGGAGGGCTTGGACGACATTGGACTCACCCTCCGCCACGAGGCCGAGATCGGCGCGTACGAGGCCGCCCGGCCGGCTTTCCTGCCCTCCATCGCCTGACCCCGACCCCCTTTTCGCCCCCACCGGCCCGGCCGGTGGGGGCGAATCCGTTGCGACACAAGGGCTTTTTTCCACCGAATGTTTGTGTCCAGGCAGCACAGGGCATACGGTGCGCGCAGAATGGCTCGCGTCGAGTCAGTTGCACAATCGGGAGGAAGTCGTGAACAAGGCCGAGCTCATCGAGGCGCTCGCCGTTCGCCTGGGGGACCGGAAGACGGCGACGGCCGCGCTCGACGCGGTTCTCGCTGAGGTCCAGGCGGCGGTCACCAAGGGCGAGAAGGTGGCGATCACCGGTTTCGGAGCGTTCGAGAAGCGGGTACGTGGGGCCCGAACAGCGCGCAACCCGCGGACCGGCGAGGCGGTGAAGGTCAAGAAGACCTCCGTCCCGACCTTCCGGGCGGGTGCGGGCTTCAAGGAGATGGTCGCCAGCGGCAAGGTTCCGAAGGACACCACCGCCGCGAAGAAGACCACCGCCGCCACCAAGACCACGGCGGCGGCGAAGAAGACCACGGCGGCGAAGACCACCGGGGCCGCCAAGAAGACCACGGCGGCGAAGGCCACCAAGGCCACCACCGCCGCGACCAAGAAGGCCGCGCCGGCGAAGAAGGCCACCGCGACCAAGACGGCCACGGCGGCGAAGAAGACGACCGCGGCGAAGTCCGCCACGGCGAAGAAGGCGCCCGCCGCCAAGAAGACGACCGCGGCGAAGTCCGCCACGGCCAAGAAGACCACGGCGGCGAAGCAGGCACCCGCGAAGAAGGCACCGGCCAAGAAGGCCGCCAGTCGGCGCTGACCGGACGGCCCGATCGAGGGCGCCCACCGTTCGCGGTGGGCGCCCTCGATTCGTCGGTACGCGTTGACCACCCGCCGTACCGGCCCGCAGAATCGCCGTGCCGAAACCCCCTCGGTCACGAGAAGAGGCGCCCGTGCGGCACCGTCACCTCTCCACCGTCGCGCTCGCCCTGGGCGTCGCGGTCTTCCTGGACGTCCTGCGGGTCTGGCTGCCGTCGGTCATCACGCTCTTCGGCCGCGCCGCCGAGACACCCGCCGAACTGCTCGGCGCGTTCGCGCTCGGCTGGTTCCTGCTCGCGCTTGCCGCGCCCACCGTGGTCCGTCGGCTCGGCGCCCGCCCGGTCGGCCTCGCCGCGGCCGGCGTGCTCGCCGCCGCCCGGCTGGCGCTCACCGCCGCGCCCGGTGGCGGCGCCCAGCTCTGGCTCGCGTGCGCCGGCCTGCTCGCCGGACTGACCTGGCTCGCCGCCACCGCCGCCCGCGTCGACCGACCGGTGCCCGGGCTGGCGCTCGGCCTGGCCGGCGCCGCCGCCGGGCACGCGTTGCTCGGCACCGAGGACCTGGTCTGGCGCGGCGGCGCGCTCGGCTGGACGCTGAGCGTGGCGCTGGTGGCGGCGTTCCTGGCCGCGACCGTGCCCGCGCCACTGACCGGCGCGGCGCCGGGGGAGCCGTCGGCGGCCGGCCGCCGGGCGTGGCTGCTCTGCGGTCCGGCACTGTTGCTGGCCAACCAGATCGCGCTCGCCCCGGCGGTGTGGGCGGCCGCCTCGGGTGTCGGCCCGGCCGGCTTCCCCGGTCTGTCCCGCGCCCCGGTCGGCGTCGTGCCGTGGGGCGCGTTGGCGGTCGCGCTGTTCCTGGTGACCGCGCTGTACCGGCCCCCGGCCCGGTTGGCCCGGCCGGCCCGGGTGCTCTGGCCGGTCGCGCTGCTCGCCGGGGCGGCGCTGTTCGCCGCCGGGCGGCTCGGGCCGGCGTACCTGCTCACCGCCGCCGGTCTCGGCGGCTGCCTGGCCGCCACCGACACGGCCGCGCCCGGCGGCGACGTGCCGGACGGGCGCGCCGCGGCGCGGCGCGGTCGGGCGGCGGTCGGGGGGACGGTGGTCTTCGCGGCGGCCACGGTCGCCTACTACGCCGCATACGACCTGGGGTACCCCAACGGGTGGGTGCCGGTCGCCACGGCGCTCCTGGTCGGCCTGGTGGCCGTTGCCGGGCCGACCTGGTCACCGACGGAGCTGTCCGGGCGGGCCCGGCGGTGGAGCGTGGCCGCGCTGGTGCTGGCGACCGCGCTCGTGCCCGTGTTCCACCACACGCCGCTGTCCGCCCCGCGGCCCGGCGTCGCGCCGGCCACGGTCCGGGTGGCCGCGTACAACATCCGGATGGGGTTCGGCCTGGACGGCCGGCTGGACCTCGACGCGGTGGCCCGGGCGTTGCGCGGGGCGGACGTGGTGCTGCTCAGCGAGGTGGACCGCGGGTGGTGGCTCAACGGCGGCCACGACACGTTGGCGTTGCTGGCGGCGCGGCTGCGGATGCCGTACGTCTTCGCGCCCGCCGCGGACCCGGTCTGGGGCGACGCGGTGCTCAGCCGGTTTCCGGCGCGCTCCGGTCGGACCCGGCCGCTGCCCGCGCACGGCGCGCCGACCGGCGCGCAGGTCCTCGGCGTCACGCTCGACCTCGGCGGGCGGGAGCTGGCCGTGGTCGCCACCCACCTGCAACCGCCGCCCGGCCGGGACCCGGTGGAGCAGGCCCGCGAGGCGGCCACGTTCGCCCGCGGGTACGCGGCCGGCCGGCCGCTGGTGCTCGGCGGTGACCTGAACACCGAGCCGGCCGACCCGGCGTTCGCCGAGTTCACCGGCGCCGGTCTGGTGGACGCGCTGGTCGCGGCCCGGCCGCTGCGGACCAGCCCGGCCGACGACCCGCGGACCCAGATCGACCACGTCTTCGTCTCGCCGGGTGTGACCGCCGCCGAGGCGCGCGCCCCGCGTACCGAGGCCAGCGACCACCTCCCGGTGCGCCTGACCCTGACCCTGCCGTGAGCCCCCGCCCGCCGCCGGCCCGGTCCGGCGCGGCGGTGGTGAGAAGGGGCCCCGGCTATACCGGAGGCGTTAACCGGGGGCCCGGCCTTACAAGCGGTCGGGGAGGAGGAGACGGTCGCCGGCGAAGGGGAGCAGCCAGCCGCCGCCCTTGGCGGTGGTGAAGTCGTCGGCGCGGCCGGTGAGCCGTTCCAGCGCGCCCGGGATCACCTTGCCCTGGCTGCACACCGCGACCGGCTCCCCGGCGGCGGCCAACGCGGCCAGCCGCGCGGCGGCGGCCAACGCGCACTCCTCGGGCTGCTGGCCCGGCCCCGGCTCGTCCAGGTCGCCGCAGACCTCGATCGGCAGGTCCAGCCGGGCCGCCGCCGGATCCAGCGTCTGCACGCACCGGCGGGCCGAGGCGGAGAGCAGGCGGGCCGGGCGGACCAGGGCCACCAGCGGAACCAGCGCCCGCGCCTGGGCCCGCCCCTCGGCGTCCAGCGGCCGGCCGGTGTCCGGACCGGACCAGGTGCCCCGCTTGCCGGCGTGCGCGTGCCGGACCAGCAGCACGGTCGTGGTGACCGGCGGCAGCGCCGCGAACGCGGCGATCACCTCCGCGTCGTGCGGGTAGCTGACCCGGCGGGCCGCCGCGTCGACCGGGAACCAGGCCACGTCGTCCACCTCGGTGCCGGGCTGGAAACCGCCGCTGCCGACCGCCCGCATCGACCACCAGTCGACCGCCTTGGCGCGACCCTCGCTGCGGTAGCGGACCGTGGGCAGGCGCACCTGCGGCACCGCCCGCACGTCGGTCTCCTCGGCCACCTCCCGGACGGCCGCCGCCAGCGGGTGCTCGCCGGCGTCCAGCTTGCCCTTCGGCAGCGACCAGTCGCCGTACCGGGGGCGGTGCACCAGGCAGACCTCGACACCGCCGGGGCCGGGACGCCAGACGACCCCGCCCGCCGCCCGGATCCGCACCGGCTCGTCGTCGCTCATCGGATCACCGTATGCCCGCCCGCCGCGTGTCGCGCGTCGCTCAGTCCGCCCGGCCACCGACCCGACGCAGCAACAGTTCCTGGAGATGGGTCGACGGTGTGTCGCCGTCGCCGGTACGCCGGTGCCAGGTGCCGTCCGCGGCCAGCTCGAACGCGTCCACCTCGGGAGCGAACGCGGCGGCCAGCACGTGGTCCAGCTCGGCGCGGGCCACCGGGTCGCTCACCTGCACCAGCGCCTCCACCCGGCGGTCCAGGTTGCGGTGCATCAGGTCGGCCGAGCCCATCCAGAACTCGGCGTCGCCGTTGTTGCCGAACCGGAAGATGCGCGAGTGCTCCAGGAACCGGCCGAGGATCGACCGGACCCGGATGTTCTCCGACAGCCCCGGCACGCCCGGCCGCAGCGTGCACATGCCCCGGATCAGCAGGTCCACGTGCACGCCGGCCCGCGACGCCCGGTAGAGCGCGTCGGTGATCTCCTCGTCGACGAGCGCGTTCACCTTGAACTGCACCAGGCCCGGCATGCCCAGCCGGACGTGCTCGATCTCCCGCTCGATCCGTTCGATCAGGCCGCTGCGGATGCCCTGCGGCGCGACCAGCAACCGCCGGAAGGCCGTCTGCCGGCTGTAGCCGGTGAGCACGTTGAACAGGTCGGTCAGGTCGGCGCCGATCTCCGGGTCGGCGGTGAGCATGCCGAAGTCCTCGTAGAGCCGGGCGGTCTTCGGGTGGTAGTTGCCGGTGCCGATGTGGCAGTAGCGCCGGATCTGGTTGCCCTCCTGCCGCACCACCAACGCGGTCTTGCAGTGCGTCTTCAGGCCGACCAGGCCGTAGACCACGTGGCAGCCGGCCCGCTCCAGGGTGCGCGCCCAGCCGATGTTGGCCACCTCGTCGAAGCGCGCCTTCACCTCGACCAGCACCACCACCTGCTTGCCGGCGGCGGCGGCGTCGACGAGCGCGTCGACGATCGGGGAGTCGCCGCTGGTGCGGTACAGCGTCTGCTTGATGGCGAGCACGTTCGGGTCGGCCGCGGCCTGCTCGACGAAGCGCTGCACGCTTGTCGCGAACGAGTGGTACGGGTGGTGCACCAGCACGTCCCCGTCGCGCAGGGTGGCGAAGACGCTGCGCGGCACCTCGCCCTCGGTCAACCGGGGATGGGTGGCCGGCACGAACGGCCGGTCCTTGAGGTCGGGGCGGTCGGCCTCGCCGTACACCTGCCAGAGCGCGGAGAGGTCGACCAGGCCGCGGACCCGCAGCACGTCGTGGTCGTCCATGTCCAGCTCGCGGACGAGCAGCTCCAGCATGTGGTCGGAGATGGAGGCGGCCACCTCCAGCCGCACCGGCGGGCCGAACCGGCGCCGGGCCAGCTCCCGTTCGAGCGCCTGGAGCAGGTCCTCGTCGCGGTCCTCGTCGACCTCCACCTCGGCGTTGCGGGTGACCCGGAACAGGTGGCACTCGACCACCTGCATGCCGGAGAAGAGCTGGCCCAGGTGGACCGCGATGAGGTCCTCCACCGGCAGGAAGCGGACGCCGGGCCGGTCCCGGGCGACCCGGACGAACCGAGGCACGTTGTTCGGCACCTTGACCCGGGCGAACAGCTCGGAGCCGCCGTCCGGGTCGCGCACCGAGACGGCCAGGTTCAGCGACCGGCCGGAGATGTAGGGGAACGGGTGCGCCGGGTCGACCGCCAGCGGGGTGAGCACCGGGAAGATGTGCTCCCGGAACCAGGTGCGCAGCCGCTCCCGCTCGGCGTCGTCCAGCTCGCTCCAGCGCAGGATGCGGACGTCCTCCTCGGCGAGCCGGGGGAGCACGTCGTCGACGAAGCAGGCGGCGTGCCGGGCGACCAGGTCGGCGGCCTTCTCGGTGATCAGGTCGAGTTGGGTGCGCAGCGGCAGCCGGTCGCCGCCGCGCACCGGCAGGCCGGCGGAGAGCCGGCGCTTCAACCCGGCCACCCGCACCATGTAGAACTCGTCCAGGTTCCCGGCGAAGATGGCCAGGAACTTCGCCCGCTCCAGCAGCGGCGTCCGGGGGTCCTCGGCGAGCGCGAGCACCCGGGCGTTGAAGTCGAGCCAGGAGAGCTCCCGGTTGAGGAAGCGATCCTCCGGCAGCGGCTCCGCGGCTGGCGGCTCGTCCCGCGGGCCGGCGATCGGGCCGGGCCCCTCGACCGGGTCGAGCGGCTCGTCCAGCCCGGTGGCGCCGGCCGCGTCCGGGTCGGCCCCGAGGCGCTCCTCGGGCGGCCGGGACGGCCGGAACCGCCCGTCCGCCCCGCGCGTCGGGCGGCCGTTGCGGGGCGTGCCGGGGTCGAGGATGGGCGGCGGACCGTCGGAGTGCTCGCGAGGGGTGCTCACCACCCCATGATTCCCTGACGAGGGTGAACGGAAAATGAACTCGACCAGGTTGTTCAGGCCATCGTCGGCAACGTCACCCGGGTGACCTCGCCGGCCGCGTCCCGTTCGACGCGCACCCGCTGCCCGAGCCGCAGCAGCCGCAGCCCGGAGGCGTCGAAGGCGCGGGCCGGGAACGCCAGCTCGGTGCCGTCGTCGAGCAGCAGCACGCCGCTGCGCGTCGACGCGTCGTAGGTGGCCACCGTGCCCTGCATGCCAGCACCGTACCGGACCGGGTCGCCGGCGCGGTCCAGCAGCGCGCCGGTGCGTGGCCCCAGGCCCAGCCCGGCGGCGGTGGCCAGGTCGGCCGCGGTGTCCACGTCCCGCCGCAGGCTGGGCCAGTCGCCGGTCAGCGGCAGCGCGCCGCCGGCCGCGTGCGCACCGGCCGAGCCGGGCCCGAACCGGGGCGCCAGCGGCACCCCGGGCGGTGTGGCCAGCAGCACCGTGCCGGTGCCCGGGGCGTCGGCGACGAATCCGCGTACCCCCTCGGCCGCGCGCAAGGCCGCGGCCAGCTCGGCCGGGCGCAGCGCCGGCAGGTCGGCGGTGAGGGCGGCCACCGGGGCGCGCGGCCCGGCCACCGCGGCGCCGTGCCGGAAGGCGGCGTTGAGCCCGCCGGCGGGGTCGCCCGCGACCCGGGCGCCCGCCGCGGTCACGGTGGCGGTCACCCGCGGGTCGTCGGTGACCACCAGCACCCGCCCGACCGCCGGGCAGGCCAGCGCCGCGCGCACCGTGTCGGCCGCCAGGGCCAGCGCCAGCTCCTCATGGGGTACGCCGGGCAGCGCGCCGCGCAGGCGGCTCTTCGCCACCCCGAGGTGCTTCACCGGCGTGACCACGGTCCAGCTGGGCTCAGGCACACCGACCATCCTGCCAGCGCGGCCGGCGGTACCCTCACTGGCCGGACCGGTGGCGAGCAGGCATGATTCTTCCCCGGGGCGCGTGGGGCGGAACGAGGAGGCACTGTGGCACCGCGGAGGCTGGGATTCTGGCAACGGTTCGCCGTGGTGCTGGTGAAGCCGGTGTTGACCGTCTGGACCCGGCGCACCTGGCGGGGCATGGAGCACCTGCGGGGCGACGGCGGCGTCATCATCGTGCCCAACCACATCTCGCACGCCGACCCGCTGGTCTCCGCGCACTTCATCTACGACGCCGGGCGCTGGCCGCAGTTCCTCGGCAAGGCGAGCGTGTTCCGGGTGCCGGTGATCGGCTGGATCCTGCACCGGTGCAAGCAGATCCCGGTCGAGCGGGGCAGCGTCGAGGCGGTCAAGTCGCTTGACAAGCTGATCGCCGCGCTGGACGACGGAGGCGCCGTGGTGATCTACCCGGAGGGGACCACCACCCGGGAGCCGGAGCTGTGGCCGATGAAGGGCAAGACCGGCGCGGCCCGGCTGGCGCTGGCCACCGGCGCCCCGGTGATCCCGGTGGCCATGATCGGCCCGGAGCGGATGTTCGACCCGCGCACGGCCCGGTTCGGGCTGCGCCCGCGTACGCCGGTGACGGTGGTCGCCGGGCCGCCGGTCGACCTGGGCCGGTGGGCGGGCGCCACGCCGACCCGGCCGATCCTGGAGGAGATGACGGACACCATCATGCTGCGGATCCGGGACCTGGTCGCCGAGATCCGGGGCGGCACACCGCCGCCGCTGTGGCAGCGCCCGGCCCGCACCGGCACCCCGGAGGTCTCCGAATGAGCGGGCACGTCGCGGTGCTGGGCGCCGGTTCCTGGGGGACCGCGTTCGCCAAGATCCTCGCCGACGCCGGGCGGGACGTGACGGTGCTGGCCCGCCGCGCCGCGGTGGCCGAGGCGATCCGCGACGGGCGGCGCAACCCGGAGTACCTGCCGGACGTGCGCCTGCCCGAGCGGGTCACCGCCACCGGCGACGCCGCCGAGGCGATCGAGGGCGCCGAGGTGGTGGTGCTGTCGGTGCCCTCGCAGACGCTGCGCGGCAACCTCGCCGAGTGGACGCCGCACCTGGCCCCCGACGCCACGCTGGTGTCCCTGATGAAGGGCATCGAGCTGGGCACCACCAAGCGGATGAGCCAGGTGATCATGGAGACGGCCGGGGTGCCGGCCGACCGGGTGGTCGTGGTCTCCGGGCCCAACCTGGCCCCGGAGATCGCCGCCGAGCAGCCCGCCGCCACCGTGGTCGCCGGCACCGACAGCCGGCGTACCGCGCTGGTGCAGGCGTCGATCCGGACGCCCTACTTCCGCCCCTACACGAACGACGACGTGATCGGCTGCGAGCTGGGCGGCGCGGTGAAGAACGTGATCGCGCTCTCCTACGGCATCGCCACCGCGATGGGCTTCGGCGACAACACCCGCGCCATGCTGATGACCCGCGGCCTGGCCGAGACCGCCCGGCTGGGCGTGGCGCTCGGCGCCGACCCGATCACCTTCGCCGGGCTGGCCGGCATGGGCGACCTGGTCGCCTCCTGCTCGTCGCCGCTGGCCCGCAACCGCACGTTCGGCGAGCACCTGGGCCGGGGCGAGACGCTGGAGCAGGCGCAGGCGGCCACCCGGCAGACCGCCGAGGGCGTGAAGAGCTGCCTGGCCATCCGGGACCTGGCCCGGGCGCACGGGGTGGAGATGCCGATCACCGAGCAGATCGAGCGGATCTGCCACGAGGGGATGGACCCCCGCCTGGCCGTGGACGCGCTGATGAGCCGCACCGCCAAGCCGGAGTCGTACGAGTGAGCGCGGGCTGGGGGGACGGCACCCGCAGCGTCCACGCCGGCCTGCCGGAGGCGGTGCCGGGCCAGCCGTTCCTGCCCGGCCCGGTGTTCGCCGCGCCCTACCACCTCGACCCGTGGCGCGGGCCGGCGGCGGCGCCCGACGGGTACGGGCGGCCGGACAATCCCACCCGCCGGCTGCTGGAGGCGGCGATCGGCGAGCTGGAGGGCGGCGAGTGCCGGGCCTTCGCCAGCGGCCAGGCGGCCATCACCGGGCTGCTGCTGGCCGTGCTGCGCCCCGGTGACACGGTGCTGCTCCCCGCCGACGGCTACTTCCCGGTGCGCGCGTTCGCCACCGGGACGCTGGAGCGGATCGGGGTGCGCGTCGTCCTCGTGCCGACCGCCGGGCCGTACCCGTCGTTCGACGGCGTCCGGCTGGTGCTGCTGGAGACGCCGGCGAATCCCGGCCTCGACGTGGCCGACGTGCCGGCGCTGGCCGGGGCGGCGCACGCCGCGGGCGCGCTGCTGGCGGTGGACAACACCACCGCGACGCCGCTCGGGCAGCGCCCGCTGGACCTCGGCGCGGACGTGGTGGTGGCCTCCGGCACCAAGGCGCTCACCGGCCACTCCGACCTGCTGCTCGGCTACGTGGCGACGCGCGACGCCGCGCTGCGCGACGCGGTGACCGGGTGGCGGACCACCACCGGCGGGGTGCCCGGCGCGTTCGACTGCTGGCTGGCCCACCGCTCGCTGGCCACCGTCGACCTGCGGCTGGCACGGCAGACCGCCAACGCCGGGGCGCTTGCCGAGCTGCTCGCCGGCCGACCGGACGTGACCGGCCTGCGCTGGCCGGGGCGGCCGGCGGACCCGGCGTACCGGGTGGCGTCGACGCAGATGCGGCGCGTCCCGGGCGTGCTCTCGTTCGACCTGGGCGACGCCGACCGGGTGGCCCGGTTCCTGGACGCGTCCCGCCTGGTGGCAGCCGCCACCTCGTTCGGTGGGCTGCACACCACCGCCGACCGGCGGGCCCAGTGGGGCGACGACACCGCGCCCGGCTTCGTCCGGCTCTCCTGCGGCATCGAGGACGCCGCCGACCTGGTCGCCGACGTGGCCGCGGCGCTGGACGCCGCCGCGCGTTGACGTGCCGGGCAGACGGCGGGTCGACCGCTGGGCTATCGTGACGGGCAGCCACGGCCCGTGCGGCCCCGACGCGAGGAGGTGAGTCCGATCCACCAGCAGAGGACCGGCGCTCCCTCCGAGTCCGTGTCGCCCCGGGGCTGAGGCGACGCCGGGGGCGCCGACGAGCGTTCCCCGAGAGGCTTGCCATGGCATCCACCGTGTTCACTCCCGACCGTCCCGCCCTCGTCCGCCGGCTGCGTGCCGCCGGTTGCGTCTTCGCCGAGGACGAGGCGGATCTCCTGATCGCCGCCGCCGACTCGGCCGGCGCGCTGACCCGCCTGGTCGACCGTCGCGTCGCCGGCCTGCCGTTGGAGCACCTGCTCGGCTGGGCCGAGTTCTGCGGGCGGCGGATCGTCGTCCACCCCGGCGTGTTCGTGCCCCGGGGGCGTACCGCGCTGCTCGTCGACGCCGCCGTGGCGGTGACCGGGCCGGCGCCGGCGGTGCTGGACCTCTGCTGCGGCTCCGGTGCCGCCGCCGTGGTGCTGCACGACCGGCTGGCGCCGCGCTGGTTGGGCGCCGCCGACGTCGACCCGGTCGCGGTGGCCTGCGCCCGGCGCAACCTCGACCCGCTGGGCGTGCCGGTCTACCGGGGCGACCTGTTCGACCCGGTGCCGGCGCGCTGGCGCGGCCGGCTGGACCTGGTGGTGGCGAACGCCCCGTACGTGCCGAGCGACGCGGTGGCGATGCTGCCGGCCGAGGCCCGGTTGCACGAGGCCCCGGTGGCGCTGGACGGCGGCGCGGACGGGCTCGCGGTGTTGCGCCGGGTGGCCGTCGGCGCGGCCGAGTGGCTGGCCCCGGGCGGCCACCTCGCGGTCGAGGTGAGCGCCGAGCAGGCGCCGGCGCTCTGCGCCGCGTTCACCGCCGCCGGGCTGGACCCGACCGTGGTGCGCGACGAGGAGTGGGAGGCCACCGCCGTGACCGCCCGCCGCCCCGGCTGACGTCGCCGTGGCGGGTGGGCCGGCCGGGAACTAACCTCGGCTCAGACTCGACGGCGAGGCGGTGGCGGTGGGCAGCACAGGAATGCCGGTGGTGGTGGGGCTGGACAACGGCGGCACGAGCAACAACGCCACCGTGCTGACCGTCGACGGCCGGTTCCTGGTGGACGGGCTGCGGGAGATCCCGAGTGAGGTGGGCGACGGCCCGGAGGCGGCCGTCGAGGCGCTCGCGCGGGCGTTCGACGGTGTGCTCGCGTACACCGGGGTGCCCCGCGAGTTGGTCCGCGCGGTCGGGCTGGACACGCCCGGCCCGGCCAGCGCCACCGGGGTGATCTCGTCGCGCGGGTCGACCAACTTCGCGCAGCCCGCGTGGCGCGGCTACGACGTGCGCAGCGCGCTGGAGCGGCGGCTCGGCCTGCCGGTGGTGTACGCCAACGACGGCAACGCCGCCGCGCTCTACGCCCACCACGTGCACTTCGGCACGGACGCGGCGGCCCGCTCGTCGGTGTCCGCGATCGTCGGCACCGGCCTCGGCGGGGGCGTGGTCGAGGCCGGCCGGGTGGTCGGCGGCGCGGCCGGCATGGCGGGCGAGTTCGGGCACGTGCACATCCCACTGGACGGGCTGCTCGAACCGGGCCAGCCGGTGCCGGTCTGTGCCTGCGGATTCGCCGGGGACGCGGAGAGCGTCGCCTCGCTCACCGCCATCCGGCGCAACCTGCTGCCGTACTGGCTGGCCCGGCATCCGGAGCATCCGTTGGCGGCGGAGGAGCCCGGCCGGGCGGCGAAGCTGCTCCGCGACCTCGGCGAGCGGGGCGACCCGTTGGCCCGTCAGGTGTTCGGCCAGCAGGCCCGGGCGCTGGGGCGGTTGTTCACCATCGCGGCGAACTTCACCGACCCGCACGCGTACTTCGTCGGTGGCGGCGTGGTGGAGGCCGCGCCGGAGTTCCGGGACTGGTTCCTCGCCACCGTCGCGGAGCACACGGTGCTCCGCGACGAGCAACGCGCGGTGGCGACGTTCGCGCTGGTGCCCGACCGTGACATGGCCGGCGCGCGGGGCGTCGCGATCGCCGCCCTGGAGCGGGTGAAAGGCGGGGCCCCCGCTTGACGCCTCCGGTAGAGGTGGGGGCCCCGCCTGACATCCCGCGTTCAGGCGCGGGGCGGCGCGGCGGTGAAGGCGGCCCAGGCGGCGGGCGGGAACACGAGCACCGGGCCGGTCGGGTCCTTGGAGTCGCGGACCGCGACGGTCTCCGGCAGCGGCGCCATCTCCACGCAGGCGCCCTCGTCGCCGCTGTGGCTGCTCTTGCGCCACCGCGGCGTCGGGTGGCTGGGGGTCGTGCCGTTCATGCGGTCACCTCTCGTTGAGCAGACGGAGGAGCTGGTCCCGACTGGCCGCCGGGCTCAACGCCACGGTCCGCAGGTGCTCCATGATCTTTGTACAGGTACGCAGGTCGCCCGGCCGGTCCAGGACCATCTGCCCGGCGACGGTCTCCACCGACGCGATGATCGGGTCCTCCGGGTCGGCGAACTCCAGGATGTGCAGGGAACCCCGGGTGCCCCGGTGGTAGCCGGCGGAGAGTGGGATCACCTGCACCGTGATGTTCGGCAGCTCGGTCATCTTGAGCAGGTGCTGGAGCTGGCTGGCCATCACCGCCCGGCCGCCGACCGGGCGCAGCAGCGCGCCCTCGTCGATGATGGCGTCGAGGATCGGCGGCTCCGCCGCGGTGATCCGCTGCTGGCGGTCCAGCCGTAGGTGGACGCGCTGCTCCACCTGCTCGTCGCTGAGCGTGTGCGGGCCACCGCGCATCACCGCGCGGATGTAGTCGGCGGTCTGCAGCAGGCCCGGCACCACCGACGGTTCGAAGTTCGCGATGCCGGTGGCCTCGGCCTCCAGCGCGATGAAGTCGATGGTGCGGCGGTCCAGCAGGTACGAGTAGGACACCCACCAGCCGGGCTTGCGGGCGTCCTTGGCCAGTTGGACCGCCGCGGCGATCTCGTCGGGTCCCACGCCGTAGCTGGTGAGCAGCGCGCGCACGGTGGCCGGGCTGATCAGCGTCTGGGCGTTCTCGTAGCGGGACAGCGTGCTGCGGGTGCTGTTGATCTCGTCGGCCGCGGTCTCCAGCGTGAGGCCGGCGGCCTCCCGGTGGGTTCGCAGGGCGATGCCGAGCCGTCGGGCTCGGGCGGTCTTCGGCGCCATGTATCGATGGTCTCATATCCGGTGGGAAAGTGGGCATGAGAGAAAGCCGATGAGAGTTGCATTCACGCCCGTCCACCTGTCAACCTGTGATGGCGTCCTCACCACCGGTTGTCGTGGCGACGGTGGTGGTGAGCGACCGGAGGGGATGGGGTGCGCGGCGGTCGGGTCTACTCCCCCACGACCCGATCGCCGCGTGCCCCTACCCGGTCCGCCAGACGGGGAGGAATCGCGATGACGGTGACGGCCTGCCGCCCCGGGGGCGGGGGTGGCCCGGAATGACCCGGTTCCTCGTGGTCCTCACCGACGTACGCCCGACCGACTGCCCCGGCCGCGACGAACGGACCAGCCCGGAACGACGCCGGCAGGTGGTCGGCGCGAGCAGCCGGGAGGCGGCCGACCGGATCGCCGGCGCGTTCATGGCGCTGGGCATGGTGCGGGCCGGCCGGCAGCGGGTCAAGGTCATCGCGGTCGGCCGCCGGCTCCGGCGTCCGGTCACCTGAACCACACCGGGCCCGACCCCGTGGAGGCGGCAACGGGGGTCGGGGAGCCGGGCGGCCGACGGCAGGTCCCGCCGTCGGCCGCCCGCGCCGTTACTCCCCGTATATGTCATCTTGACCGTTTGCCACACCGTTGCGCTCTGCCCGGGTATCGGCCACCGCTGCCGACGACGCACAGTAAGGTCAACCGGGTGAGCGCCACCGGCGAGCACGGCCAGCCGCAGCCGCGAACGATGAGGTGACCATGACCACCCCAGGCAAGACCCGTGTGGCGATCGTCTTCGGCGGCCGGAGCCCCGAACACGGCATCTCCTGCGTCAGCGCCGGCAGCGTGCTGGCCGCCCTGGACCCGGACGAGTTCGAGGTCGTCCCGGTCGGCATCACCCGGCGGGGCCAGTGGGTGCTCGCCAGCGGCGACCCGGCCGGGCTCGCCATCGCCGACCGCAAGCTGCCCGAGATCACCGCCGGCTCCGGCGCCGAACTGCTGCTGCGCGCCGACCCGGCCGCCGGCGGCCTGATGGTGCTCGACCCGGCCCAGGGTCCGGTGGCGCTGGCCGACGTGGACGTGGTCTTCCCGGTGCTGCACGGCGCGTACGGCGAGGACGGCACGATCCAGGGCATGCTGGAGATGGCGGACCTCCCCTACGTCGGGGCGAACGTGTTCGCGTCCGCCGCCGCCATGGACAAGGAGTTCACCAAGAAGCTCTGCGCGGCCGAGGGCATCCCGGTCGGCCCGTACGCGGTGCTGCGCGCCGGGATGTCGCTGAGCGAGGAGGACAAGGAGCGCCTCGGCCTGCCGGTCTTCGTCAAGCCGTCCCGCGCCGGTTCCTCGTTCGGCATCACCAAGGTCGACGACTGGGCGCAGTTGGACGCCGCGCTGACCACTGCCCGGGAGATCGACAGCAAGGTGCTCGTCGAGGCCGCCGTGGTGGGCCGCGAGATCGAGTGCGGCGTGCTGGAGGGCGAGGCCGGCGGCGCGCCCGAGGCGTCGGTGCTCGCCGAGGTGCGGATGATCGGCGACCGCGACTGGTACGACTTCGAGGCCAAGTACATCTTCGCCGACGAGGTGACCGAGTACGACGTTCCCGCGGAGCTGCCCGAGGCGGTGACCCGGCAGGTGCGCGACTACGCCACCCGGGCGTTCACCGCGCTTGACTGCTCCGGCCTGGCCCGGGTCGACTTCTTCGTCACCCCGGCGCAGGAGGTCTTCCTCAACGAGATCAACACGATGCCGGGCTTCACGCCGACCTCGATGTTCCCGCGTATGTGGGCGGCCAGCGGGCTGGAGTACCCGAAGCTGGTCAACCGCCTGATCCGCACCGCCCTGCACCGCCGCGCCGGCCGCTGACGGGCCGGCCCGGGCGTCACCCGGCGCAGCCCGAGGGGGCCTGCTTCGCCGAGGGGACCGCGCTGACGATCGCGTCGGAGATCTGCACCACCCACTGCAACGCGGGCTGGTACGTCTCCGGCGCCCGGACCTGGACGGGCACCTCCCGGTCGACGGTGGTCAGCACCGTGGCGCCGGCCCCGGTCACCGGGTGCCAGCAGACGCCGTTGACCCGGAACACCTCGTCGGTGTCCGGGAAACAACCGGCGGGCAGCGTGGCGCCGCCGGTGGGCGACGGGCAGGGCCGCACCGGCGGCGTCGCGCCGCAGGCCACGGTGAGCGCCGGGTCGCCGTACGCCGCGTTCTGCTCCGGACCCGCGGTGACCGGGCGCTGCCGCAGGTCACGCACGCTGTCGGGAAGCTGCGAGACCAGGGCGCGGCAGACGACCCCGGGGCGCTGGGCGAGCGCCGGCGCGGGCAGCTCGACCGGCGCGGTGGACTGCGCCCGAGGGCTCGCCGACGCGCTCGGCGCGGCGTCCGGGGACTCCGGGGCGAGCTTGGCGAACGTGAAGCCGGCCACCGCCAGGGTCATCGGCACCGCGATCACCGTGGCCCAGAGCGCGGCCCGTCGGGTGCCGGGGTCCCGGCGCGCGGTGGGTTCCGTCTCGTCCACTTACAGCCGCACCACCGAACACGTGAGCGTGCGGGTGATGCCGGGCACCATCTGCACCTTGCTGACGATGAGTTTGCCCAGCTCGTCGACCGTGTTCGCCTCGGTGAGCACGACCACGTCGTAGGGCCCGGTGACGGCGTCGACCCGTACCACGCCGGCAAGGTCCGCGATCAGACCGGCCACGTCACGCGCCCGGCCGACCTCGGTCTGGATGAGGATGTACGCCTGTACCACGACTCGACCTCCGTCCGTCGCCGCCTGGGGCGGCCCGAAGGGTGAAACTACCGTACCGACCGGGCGTGATCCCTATCGGTCGCCGGTGGGCGGGCAGGTCGAGGGCGGGGGACGGGTGCGGAACGTGCGGAACGACGGAGCGGAACGAGGGGACGGCATGACGGTCGCGGGTGTCGGGGAGTTCGGACTGATCGACCGGGTGACCGCCCGGCTGTCGTACGGGGAGAGCTGCCTGCTCGGCCCCGGCGACGACGCGGCGCTGGTGGCGGCGCCGGACCGGCGGGTGGTCGCCTCCACCGACGTGCTCGTCGAGGGGCGGCACTTCCGGCGGGACTGGTCCTCGGCGCGGGACGTCGGGCACCGGGCCGCCGCGGCCAACCTCGCCGACGTCGCCGCCATGGGCGCGACGCCGACCGCGCTGCTGGTCGCGCTCTGCATGCCGGCCGACCTGGACCCGGCCTGGGCCGAGGAACTGGCGGACGGGCTGGGCGCGGAGGCGGCCGGCGTGGGCGCGAGCGTGGTCGGCGGGGACATGTCCGCCAGCCCGACGCTGACCGTCGCGGTCACCGCGCTCGGTGACCTGGCCGGCCGCGCGCCGGTGGTCCGTTCCGGGGCGCGACCGGGCGACGTGGTGGCGCTCGCCGGGCGTACCGGCTGGGCGGCGGCCGGCTTCACCGTGCTGTCCCGCGGTTTCCGTACGCCCCGGCTGCTGGTCGAGGCGTTCCGCCGTCCCGAGGTGCCGTACGCCGCCGGGCCGGCCGCCGCCGCGGCCGGCGCCACCGCCATGATCGACGTCTCGGACGGGCTGCTCGCCGACCTGGGACACGTGGCCACGGCCAGCGGGGTGGCGGTCGACCTGAGCCGGGACGCGTTCGAGGTGCCCCGACAGATGCGCGACGCGGCGCAGGCGCTCGGCGTCGACCCGTACTCCTGGATCCTGGCCGGCGGCGACGACCACGCCCTGGCGGCCACGTTCCCCGCCGACGCGGCGCTGCCGGACGGCTGGCGTCCGGTCGGCCGGGTCACCGAGGGCGCCGGGGTCACCGTCGACGGCGGTGACTACGACGGCCCGCGTGGCTGGGACCACTTCCGCAGGGCGGACTAGCTGACCCGTCGCAGGGCGGACCAGCCGACCCGTCGCAGGGCGGGCCAGCAGGCTCTTCCGCCAGGGCCCGCAGTGATCTGCGTCCGAGCGTGGCGACCGGCGCCGGCCGGGGGCCAGGGGCGGTCGTAGCCTGGCACGGTGAGCGAGATCGAGATCCTCCCGCGGCGCTTCGACGCGCCCGAGTCGCAGGAGCTGATCCGGGCGGCGCTGGCCGACCTGGGCCGGCGGTACGGCGGCAACGGCGACGAGACGCCCGTCGACGCCGCCGAGTTCGTCCCGCCGGCCGGCGCGTTCCTGGTCGCGTACCTGGACGGCCTGCCGGTGGGCTGCGGCGGCTGGCGCAGCCACGGCGCGGACGGCGAGGAGGCCGAGCTGAAGCGGATGTACACCGCGCCGGCCGCCCGGGGCCGGGGCGTGGCCCGTGCGGTGCTCGCCGCGATCGAGCGGTCCGCCCACGACGCCGGCCGGAAGCGGATCGTGCTGGAGTGCGGCGACAAGCAGCCCGAGGCGCTCGCCATGTACGCCTCGGCCGGCTACGAGCGGATCCCGAACTTCGGCTACTACCGGGACGCGCCGGGCTGCCTGTCGTTCGGCCGGACGCTCTGACCGCCGCCCTCAGCCGACCGTGATCCGGATCTCCGCGGCGGCCCGACGGGCGGCGACCGCCGCCTCGTCCGGCGTCGCGCCCCAGGTCATCAGGTGCCCGCTGCGGTGCGCCGAGGAGAGCAGCTCGGGCACGGTCTGCCCGACCCTCGTCTCGACCTGGACGTCGAGCACGCCCGGCACGCGCAGCGCCGCCCGCCGGCCGTCCACCGCGGTGACCCGGCCGGGCGGGGCGGTCAGGAACTCGATCGCCGCCGCGCCGGTCGGCCGCTGCGGCAGCGCCGGTCGTTCGCCGCACAGCACCCGCAGGTACGCCTCGATGACGTCCCGCTCGTAGGCGATCGAGATGAGCGCCGTGATCATGTCGCCGGGCATCCGGGCGGCGCACTCCACGAGCGTCGGCACGCCGTCGGCCAGGATCCACTCGCTGTGCAGCATGCCGCTGCCGAAGCCGGCCGCTGCGGCGAGGCGGGTCGCCGCCGACCGCATCGCGTCGTGCTCGGCCGGCGGCAGCGCGGACGGTACGGTGTGCCCGGTCTCCACCGGGTGCCGGCCACCGGCGACCCGCTTGTCGGTGACGTTGGCGAAGATCACCTCGCCGGCGGCGACCAGCAGCTCCACGCTGTGCTCGGAGCCGACCAGCAGTTCCTCGACCAGCACGCCGGTGGGCAGGCCCGCGGTGGCCTCGGCCGGCTCCGGCGGGGTGGCGCTGGCCGCCCAGCGGGCCGGCACCTCGGCCGGGTCGGTGATGAGCTGCACGCCGAGGCTGCCGGAGCGGCGGGTGGGCTTGAGTACGCACCGGCCGCCGTGGGCGCGGGCGAACTCCGCCGCCCGGCCCGCGTCCTCGACCAGCTCGTATGCCGGGTTGGCCAGGCCGATCTCGTCGGCGAGCAGCCGCATCCGGTGCTTGTCGGAGAAGATGTCCGCGGCGACCGCCCCGGCGCCGGGCAGACCGAGCCGGTCGGCCAGCCGGGCGGTGGCGGCGACCGCGTACTCCAGGCCGGGCAGCACCAGGCGCGCGTCGGCCAGGCCGGGCTCGCGACCGAGCAGGGCGTCGACGTCCAGGCCGGTCTGGTACTCCGCGGCCACCAGGCGGCCGATCAGCGGCAGCTCCTCGGCGAACCGGGCCAGGTCGCGGCGGCGGATCACGTCCGGCTCCTCGACCAGCACCACACTGCCGGCCGGCAGCTCCTGGTCGAACCAGCGCAACGAGCCGAACGACCCGCCCACCACCACCAGTTGCTCGCGGCCCAGATCGAGGTCCACCGGTCGTCCTCCCCACGGTCCGCGCCGGAGCCGGACGGCCGGCGCAGCAGCACCCTAACCGGCGGGGACCAGCCGGTCGCCGTACGGTCGGTCAGCGGTCGCCGCGGACCGGCGGACACGACAGAAGCCGGCGGACCCGAGGGGTCCGCCGGCGACCGACGATGTTCCGGTGGTGCTCCGCGTCAGGCGCGGGTGACCTTGCCGGCCTTGATGCACGAGGTGCAGACCTGCAACTTCTTGGTGGTGCCGCCACCGGCCGGGGTACGCACCGACTGGATGTTCGGGTTCCAGCGGCGGTTGGTCCGCCGGTGCGAGTGGGACACGTTGTGGCCGAAGCCCGGTCCCTTGCCACAGACGTCGCACACGCTAGCCACGGGATACTCCTGGGATTGAAACGTTCATGAGGTCGCCGCCAGGCGCAGCCCGGGCAACCTGGCCAGGTTACCCGATGCCGGTCGGTACGCCCAATCGGCCCTTCGCCGAGCCCATCCAGCGTACCGGCCGGCCGGGTCGGCGCGTGGTCGACCCGGGACCGGGACCGACCGGGCCGACCGGCCGGGCGGACACGCCGGACGACCCCGGCGCGTGTCGGTGCGCGCCAGTAGGCTTCCCGACGTGCTGGACACCCTCGACGCCGCCGCGGTGCGCCGCTGGTGCACGAGCGGGCTGGCCGCCCTCCAGCGGCACCAGGGCGAGATCGACGACCTCAACGTCTACCCGGTGCCGGACGGCGACACCGGCACCAACCTGGTGCTCACGCTCACCTCGGCCCAGCAGGCCCTGGCCATGGATCTCGGCACCCTCCCCGACGACGGGCACACCCCGCACGGGCACGCGCTGCGGCTGATGGCCCGCGGCGCGTTGCTCGGCGCGCGGGGCAACTCCGGGGTGATCCTCTCGCAGATCCTGCGCGGCCTCGCGGACGCGCTCGCCGCCGCGCCGGCGGTCCGGGGCCGGCAGCTCGCCGGTGCGCTCGCCGACGCCGCCACCGCCGCCTACGCCGCGGTCGCCCGGCCGGTCGAGGGCACGCTGCTGAGCGTGGTCGCCGCGGCGGCCCGCGCGGCCCAACGGGCGGACAGCGACGACCTGCGCACGGTGGCCGGGGCCGCCGCCGAGGCGGCCACGGACGCGCTGGCCCGCACCCCGGAGCAACTGCCCGAGCTGGCCCGCGCCGGCGTGGTCGACGCCGGCGGGCGCGGGCTCTGCCTGCTGCTCGACGCGCTGGTCGAGGTGATCACGGGGGAGAGCCCCGGCCGGCCGGCCCTCGCGCCGGCCGCGCCGCACCGGCCGGGGGCCGCCGTCCGGGAGACCGGCTCCGACGCGTACGCCTACGAGGTGCAGTACCTCCTCGACGCCACCGAGGAGGCGGTCGCGCGGCTGCGCGGCGAGCTGGCCGGGCTCGGCGACTCCCTGGCCGTGGTCGGGGACGGCGACGGCACCTGGAACGTGCACGTGCACGTCAACGACGTCGGGGCCGCCGTGGAGGCGGGCGTGGTCGCCGGCCGGCCGCACCGGATCACGGTGACCCGCTTCGCCGACCACCCCGTTCCGGTGCCCGGCCCGCCGCCGACGCCGTCCGGTGGCCGGGCCGCCGTGGTGGTCGCCACCGGCGCCGGCATCGCCGAGCTGTTCGCCGCCGAGGGCGCGGTGGTGGTGCCGGCCAACCCGTCCACCGGCGAGCTGCTCGACGCGGTCCGGGCCACCGACGCGGCCCGGGTGGTGGTGCTGCCGAACGACCCGAACACGCAGTCGGTGGCGAGCGCGGCGGCCAAGGAGGCGCACCGTCTCGGCATCAAGGTCAGCGTGGTGCCCACCCGCTCCCCGGTGCAGGCGCTCGCCGCGCTCGCCGTCCGCGACCCGAAGCGCCGCTTCGAGGACGACGTGATCGCGATGGCCGAGGCCGCCGGCGCCTGCCGCTACGCCGAGGTCTGCCACGCCGGCCGGGAGGCGCTCACCGTCGCCGGCCCGTGCCGGCCGGGTGACGTGCTGGCCCTGGTGGAGGGCGAGGTGCACCTGATCGGGCAGGATCTGACCGACACCTGCACCGCCGTGGTCGACCGGATGCTCGGCGGCGGCGGCGAGCTGGTCACGCTGCTCTGCGGGGCGGACGCCCCGGCCGGGCTGGCCGACCGTGTCCGCGCGCACGTCGAGCGCGCCTGGCCGTTCGTCGAGGTGCAGGCGTACGAGGGCGGCCAGCCGCACTACCCGCTCCTGCTGGGGGTCGAATGACGAGCGAACCGTCGACGGTGGACACCCCGCTCAAGAAGCTGGTCGGGGAGAAGACCGCGAAGGCGCTTGCCGGCCACCTCGACCTGCACACCGCCGGTGACCTGATCTATCACTTCCCGCGCCGCTACGACGAGCGCGGCGAGCACACCGACATCCGCTCGCTCGACGTGGGGGAGCAGGTCACGGTGCTGGCCCAGGTGCAGCGCACCGCGGTCCGCCCGATGCGCCAGCGGCGCGGCAACCTGCTGGAGGTGACCGTCGGCGACGGTTCCGGCGGCGTGCTGACCTGCACCTTCTTCGGTAACCAGGCGTGGCGGGAGCGGGAGCTGCGACCGGGCCGCTGGGGGCTGTTCGCCGGCAAGGTGACCGAGTTCCGGGGCAAGCGGCAGCTCAACGGCCCGGAGTACGTCCTGCTCGGCGAGGGCGGTGACGGCGAGGCGGCGGCCAACGAGGAGGTCGAGGAGTTCGCCGGCGCGCTGATCCCGGTCTACCCGGCCGCGGCGGCGGTGCCGACCTGGGTGATCGCCCGCTGCGTCCGGGTGGTGCTGGACACGTTCACCCCGCCGGACGACCCGCTGCCGGCCACCCTGCGGGCCACCCGCAACCTGGTCGGCATCGGCGCCGCCCTGCGGGAGATCCACCGGCCGTCCAGCAAGGAGGCGCTCTACCGGGCCCGCCGCCGGCTCAAGTGGGACGAGGCGTTCGCGGTGCAGCTCACCCTGGCGCAGCGCAAGCACCGGGCGGCGGCGTGGCCGGCGCGGGCCCGACCGGCCCGGGCGGGTGGCCTGCTGGACGCGTTCGACGCCCGGCTGCCGTACGAGCTGACCCCTGGCCAGCAGGTGGTCGGGCGGGAGATCGCCGCCGACCTGGCCACCGCGCACCCGATGCACCGGCTGCTCCAGGGCGAGGTGGGCTCCGGCAAGACGGTGGTGGCGCTGCGCGCCATGCTCCAGGTGGTCGACGCCGGCGGTCAGGCCGCGCTGCTCGCCCCGACCGAGGTGCTCGCCGCCCAGCACCACCGCGGCATCCGGGAGCTGCTCGGCCCGCTCGGCGCCGCGGGTGAGCTGGGCGCCGCCGATGACGCCACCCGGGTGGAGCTGGTCACCGGCTCGCTGGGCGCGGCGGCCCGACGCCGTGCCCTGGCCGAGGTGGCCGAGGGCCGGGCCGGCATCGTGCTCGGCACGCACGCGCTGCTCTACGAGGGCGTCGACTTCGCCGACCTGGGCCTGGTGGTGGTGGACGAGCAGCACCGCTTCGGCGTGGAGCAGCGGGACGCGCTGCGCGCCAAGGCCGAGCAGCCGCCGCACGTGCTGGTGATGACCGCCACCCCGATCCCGCGCACGGTCGCCATGACCGTCTACGGCGACCTGGAGACCTCCACGTTGTCCCAGTTGCCGCAGGGCCGCTCGCCGATCGCCTCGCACGTGGTGCCGGCCGCCGAGAAGCCGGCCTTCCTGGACCGGGCCTGGCGTCGGCTGCGCGAGGAGGTCGGCAAGGGCCACCAGGCGTACGTGGTCTGCCCCCGGATCGGGGACGGTCCGGTCTCCGACGAGGAGGCGCCGCGGGAGGACGACAACGGTCGCCGGCCGCCGCTGGCGGTGACCGAGGTGGCCCCGCTGCTCGCCGACGGGCCGCTGCACGGGCTGCGGATCGGGGTGCTGCACGGGCGGCTGCCGGCCGACGAGAAGGACGCGGTGATGCGCGCGTACGCCGCCGGCGACCTGGACGTGCTGGTGGCGACCACGGTCGTCGAGGTGGGCGTGAACGTCCCCAACGCGACCGTGATGATCGTGCTGGACGCCGACCGGTTCGGCGTCTCCCAGCTGCACCAGTTGCGCGGCCGGGTGGGCCGGGGGTCGGCCGCGGGTCTCTGCCTGCTGGTCACCGAGGCGGCCGAGGGCTCGTCGGCCCGGGAGCGGCTGGACGCGGTGGCCTCCACCACCGACGGGTTCAAGCTGGCCGAGCTCGACCTGGAGCAGCGCCGGGAGGGCGACGTGCTCGGCGCGTCCCAGTCCGGCCGGCGCTCACACCTGCGGTTGCTGTCGCTCCTGCGCGACACGGAGCTGATCCGTGACGCCCGCGCCGAGGCGATCGAGCTGGTCGAGGAGGATCCGGAGCTGGCCCGGCACCCGGCGCTGGCCGCGTCCGTCGCCGCCCTGGTCGACGAGGAGCGGGCCGAATACCTGGAGAAGGGCTGACCTCGCCGGTCGACCGGGTGCGCCTAGGCTCCGACGGATGTCGACGTTTTCGCACGGCCGTGGCGTGCTCCTGCTTGCCCGGGGCGACGAGGTGGTGGTGGACCGGGTCACCGGCGCGGCCGACGAGGCCACCGGAGTGCCCTGCACCCCGGCCACCCGGTTCCAGATCGCCTCGATCAGCAAGCAGATGGCGGCCGTCGCGGTCCTGCTGCTCGCCGAGCGGGGCGTGCTGCGTCTGACCGATCCGGTCACCCGGTGGTTGCCCGACCCGCCGCCGGCGTGGTCCGGCATCACGCTGCACCATCTGCTCACCCACACCTCGGGCCTGGGCCACTGGCCGGAGTATCCGGCCGTCGACCTGGTCGGGCCGGCGGAGCCGGACGCCCTGCTCGCCGCGTTCGCGGCCGTGCCGCCACTGTTCCGACCGGGGGCCGGCTGGCACTACAGCAGCCCCGGGTACGTGCTGCTGGCCCGGACCGTCGAGCGGGCCGCCGACCGTCCGTACGCCGACTTCCTGGCCGATGAGCTCTTCGCGCCGCTCGGCATGGCGGGCAGCTTCGCCGGCCCGGCCGGCGGTCGGCCGGACGTGGCGGTCGGGTACGAGGGCGGCCGGCCGGTGCCGTCCTGGGACCTGGCGACCGTGAGCCTGGGCGCGGGTGACGTCTGGTGCACCGGCGCGGACCTGCTCGCCTGGCTCGACGTGCCGCGCCGGGGCGGGCTGCTGGCCCCGGCCTCGCTGGTGGCGCTGACCGCGCCGCACGCGCCCACCGGACGGCCCGGGGAGGCGTACGGCTACGGCTTCTTCGTCGGCCCGCTGGCCGGCCGTCGGGCGGTCCACCACTCCGGGGACAACGGCGGCTACAAGGCGTTCGCCGCCTGGCTGCCCGGTACCGACCAACGGTTGGTGCTGCTGACCAACCAGGCCGAGGTGGACCCGGTCGCCGTCACGTCGGTGCTCGACCCGGACGGCTCCTGACCGACGCCGCCGCGGCGAGGTGGGGGCATCGAGGACGGGTGCGCCCCGGCCACCTCGACGGGCCGGTGTGGAGTACGCGCGGCGAGGGCGCGCCGACCGGGTGGTCGACGCGCCCTCGCGGCGGTGCGGGCGGGTCAGGCGGTGAAGCGGATCCGGCGGCGGCGGGCCACCACGAACAGCACCGCGCCGGCGGCCAGCAGCAGCACGGCGCCACCGGCGATCGCGCCGGCGGCCGGGCCGGTCACCGGCAGGCCGCCGCCCTGGCCGGAGCAGTCCTCCGGCTGGGTGTACGGGACGGTCTCGGCGTCGGCGACCACGTCGTACTTCACGGTGACCTTGAGGCCCCGGTAGGCGTCGAACTCGACCGAGGCGGTCGTGCCCGGCGCTGAGGTGAGCTTCTTGGTGACGCCCTTCTCGGTGGTCAGCGTGGCGGTGAACGGGATGCCCCTCGCCGGGTTCTCCACGATGAAGGTCATCGAGTCGCAGTCCTGGTCCAGCTTGAAGATCGGCTCCGCCGGCTCGGCCGGGGCGGACGGCGTCGCGGACGGGCTCGGCGGGGTGGACGCGGACGGCGTCGGGGTGGGCTGCTCGGGCGACCGGGTCGGCTCCGGCGTGGCGCTCGGCGACGGCGCGCTGGGCGACGGCGACGGGCTCTCCACGACTTCGCAGTCGCGGCTGGGCCGGGCCACCACGGTGCGCTCGCCGTCGTGCGACTGGCGGCCCCGCTCCCAGTGCGCCCCGACGGTCAGCTTCAGCTCGGGGATCTCACCGGTGAACGTGTGGGTCTGGGTGCCGGTCAGCGGCCCCTCGCTCTGCTTCTTCAGTTCCGCGCCGACGGTCAGGCCGCCGGTGATGTCGCCGGGCACGGTGGACTCGAGCTTGGTGATCCGGCCGGAGATGTCGCGCTCGCTGCTGATCACCGACCAGGTGACGGTGACCGTGCCGTCCTTGGTGGCGCAGAAGCTGCCGGACGGTTCGGGGTGGTGGGCCGCGGCGGGGGCGGCCGTGGTGGCGACGCCCGCGAGGCCGATCAGCGCGCCGGCGGTGAGGACGGCGGCACGCCGGAGGTTGAGACGGTTCACGTCTTCTCCTGATGAGGGGAGGTGCGGAGAGGGATGCGGCGGACGGACCGGAGTCACGCGTCCACGCGGCAACCGGGCAGACCCTAGCGAGATCGACACTGTGGGCGTTACCGAGATCTACGGGTCGTAAAGGGTCCGTTATGAATTCGAGATCATAGATGTACGGGGCGTCATGAATCGTTGCTCCCGGTGGTCCGCCCGTCCGGTGTCCGCGGTCGCGTAGCGTCGGGGCATGCGGAGGGAACGACGGTGACCCGGATCGTGGCCGGCGCGTTCGGTGGGCGGCGGATCGCCGCGCCGCCCGGCGCCGGCACCCGACCGACCTCGGACCGGGTGCGGGAGGCGCTGTTCAGCGCCGTGCAGGCCGATCTCGACCTGGCCGGGGCGCGCTTCGTCGACCTGTTCGCCGGCTCCGGCGCGGTCGGGCTGGAGGCGCTGTCCCGGGGCGCGGCGCACGTGCTGCTGGTCGAGTCGGACGCCCGGGCCGCCCGGGTGATCCGGGAGAACATCGCCACCCTCCGGGCCGCGCCGGCAGCCCGCCTGGTCACCGGCAAGGTGGTCGGCGTGCTGGCGGCCGGGCCGGACGGCGCGCCGTACGACGTGGTCTTCGCCGACCCGCCGTACGCGGTGCCGGCCGCGGAGGTCACCGCGATGCTGGCCGCGCTGGTGCACGGCGACTGGCTCGCCCCGGACGCCCTGGTGGTCGTCGAGCGGTCCCGCCGATCCGGACCGGTCGACTGGGTGGAGGGCGTCACGCCGGAACGCAGTCGCCGCTACGGCGAGACCACCCTTTGGTACGGTCGCCGATCATGAGACGTGCGGTCTGCCCGGGCTCGTTCGACCCGGTCACCAACGGTCACCTCGACATCGTCGGCCGGGCCAGCCGGCTCTTCGACGAGGTGATCGTCGGCGTGCTGGTCAACCAGTCGAAGCAGGGGTTGTTCACGGTCGAGGAGCGGATCACGATGCTCCGCGAGGTGACCGCCTCGTACGACAACGTCCGGGTGGAGTCGTTCCGCGGCCTGCTCGTCGACTTCTGCCGGGACCAGCAGGCGAGTGTGCTGATCAAGGGCCTGCGGGCGGTCAGCGACTTCGACTACGAGTTGCAGATGGCCCAGATGAACATCGGCCTGGCCGGCGTGGAGACGCTCTTCATGCCGACCAACCCGCTCTACTCCTTCCTCTCCTCCAGCCTGGTCAAGGACGTGGCCAAGTGGGGCGGCGACATCTCCGCCCACGTCCCCGACCTGGTCCGCGAGCAACTCGTCGCCCGCCTCCGCCCCTGACCGCCCCGACCCCGCCGATCTTGCACTTGCCGCCCGGCTGGTGTCCCTTTCGCGTCAGATGTCGGGGCGGAAAGTGCAAGATCAACGGCCGGGGTGGAGGCGTGGGCGACGCGCCGGGTGGGCGGGGTGGGGCGGGAGTGGGCGGGGCGCGACATGATGGGGGCAGCGCCGGAACCGGGCGCAGGCCGCATCATGGAGGGCGGCCGACGAAGACAGGAGTGAGGCGCCGGTGGACCCGCTCGATCGCATCGACGAACTGATCGCCATGGTGGAGCAGGCCCGCTCCGTCCCGATGTCGCGCAACAACTGCATGGTCGACCGCGGTGAGATGATCGCCGTGCTCGACGAGCTGCGCGCCGAGCTCCCCGCCGACCTGCGCCGGGCCGCCGCGCTGCTGGAGGAACGGGACAAGATCATGGAGGCCGGCAAGCGCGAGGCCGACCGGATCATCAGCGAGGGTGAGGCGGAACACGCCCGCCTGGTCTCGGTGAACGAGATCACGGTCTCCGCCGAGCACGAGGGCGCCCGGATCATCGGCGAGGCGCGGGCCGAGGCGCAGCGCCTCCGCGAGGAGGTGGACGACTACGTCGACACCGCGCTGGCCAACTTCGAGCAGTTCCTCACCCGGGCGCTGGCCTCGATAGAGCGCGGCCGGGACAAGATGCACGCGCTGCGCGAGATCGGCACCTTCGCGGGGGACGAGGCCGACCGCCCGCTACCCTTCTGAGCGGCGCACGGGCCGGTCGCCGACAGCCGGCTGCCGCCGGACCGGGGCGGACACGCCCCCGGTTCGACGGTCCGCCCCCCTGCCAGGTAACCTTTTTTGTCGGCCTCTCACCGGCCGGAGTCTGACTATGCCCAAACATTCGCCTCGCCAACTCGACCCCAGGGCGCCGCTGGTCCTCGACACGAGGGACCTGCCGCGTCGCCCTGGCGCGTTGCGTGAGCTTCGGCGGGTCGTGACGGCACCGGCGGACCTCGGCGTGGAGTTGATCAGCGTGCCGGCGGGCGCGGACCTCGACC
Organism: Micromonospora sp. NPDC049240; assembly: GCF_040647835.1. Lineage (NCBI taxonomy): Bacteria > Bacillati > Actinomycetota > Actinomycetes > Micromonosporales > Micromonosporaceae > Micromonospora > Micromonospora sp. NPDC049240. The sequence continues at coordinate 125,135 of NZ_JBEZCX010000010.1, read as the reverse complement.
TCGACCTGAGGTTGCAGTCGGTGTCCGAGGGCGTGCTCGTCTCCGGGACCGTCACCGGCCCCGTCAAGGGCGAGTGCGGTCGCTGCCTGCGCGAGATCGACGACTCGGTGGTCGTGAACGTCCAGGAGCTGTACGCGTACGAGGACAGCACCACGGACGAGACGACCGACGAAGACGAGGTGGGCCGGATGCAGGGCGATCTGATCGACCTGGAGCCGGCGTTGCGGGACGCGGTGGTGCTCGCGCTGCCGACCAACCCGCTCTGCCGGGAGGACTGCCCAGGGCTGTGCCCCGAGTGTGGGGTGCACTGGGACGATCTGCCGGCCGACCACAGTCACCAGCAGGTCGACCCGCGTTGGGCGGGCCTGTCGCAACTGACCCGTACAGAGGAGTAGGAACCGTGGCCGTCCCCAAGCGCAAGATGTCGCGCAGCAACACCCGCGCCCGCCGGGCGAACTGGAAGGCCACGGCGGTGTCGACCGTTGCCTGCCCGCAGTGCAAGTCGCCGAAGCTGCCGCACGCCGCCTGCTCCGTCTGCGGCACGTACAACGGCCGCCAGGTTCTCGAGGTCTGACCTGGACGCCGAGTGACGCCCCCGACCACCGGTCGGGCGGCGCGCGCACCACGGCTCACGCCCGGTGCCCCGGCTCCCTCCGCCGCCGGCCGTTCCCCGGCCGGCGGGCCGACGGAGCCGGGCACCGCGCGGATCGCCGTCGACCTCCTCGGCGGGGACGATGCTCCCGCCGTCGTGGTTGACGGCGCTCTGCGGGCGGTGCGCACCGACCCTGACCTGCGCCTGATGCTCGTCGGCCCGTCCGAGGTGGCCGACGGGCTGATCGCTGCGCTCGACCCGGCGCACCGCGCCCGGGTCACGGTCCGCCCGGTGCGGGCCGCCGTCGGCATGGCCGACCATCCGACCGCCGGACGCGGCGAGAGCACGGTACGCACGGCCGTGCAGGCCGTCCACGACGGGCTCGCCGACGCCGTGGTCTCCGCCGGCTCGACCGGGGCCACCGTCACCGCCGCCGCGCTCGGCCTGGGCCGCTGGACCGGGGTACGCCGACCCGCGCTGGTCGCCACGCTGCCGGCCGTCGCCGGGCCGGTGGTCCTGCTGGACGTCGGCGGCACACTCGAACCCGGCCCCGCCACGCTGGCCCGGCACGCCGTCCTCGGCGCCGCCTACGCGGCGGTGGCGCACGGCGTCGTCGCACCCCGGGTGGGCCTGCTCTCCGTCGGCCACGAGGCCGGCAAGGGTGACCGCCTGCGCCGCGCCGCCGACCCGGCGCTTGCCGCCGTGCCGCTGCCCTGCGGCGCCCGCTACGTCGGCCTCGTCGAAGGATTCGACCTGTCCCTGGGCGGTCGCGCCGACGTGGTGGTGACCGATGGCTTCACCGGCAACGTCCTGCTCAAGGCCATCGAGGGCGCGTACGCCATGGCCGGGGGTCCGCCGGTCGGCGGCGGCGCGCCGCGCGCGGCGGCCCTGCTCGGGGTGGCCGGCACGGTGGTGGTGTGCCACGGCTCGGCCGGCCCCGACGACGTCGCCTCGGGCATCGCGCTGGCCGCCCACCTCTGGCGTCGCGACGCCGCCGGCACGGTCCGTGCCCTGCTCGCCGAGATCCCGCACGATCCCGCACCTGACCGCAACGACACCGAGGTAGCACCATGACCAACGACAAGCGGCGGCGTGCTCCCGTCGGCCTCCTCGAGGCGGCCTTCGGGGTGTCGCTCGACCCGGAGCTGCTGGAACGCGCCCTGACCCACCGCTCGTACGCGTACGAGAACGGCGGGCTGCCCACCAACGAGCGGCTGGAGTTCCTCGGCGACTCGGTCCTCGGCGTGGTGATCACCACCGCGCTCTTCCACAACCACCCGGACCTGCCCGAGGGGCAGTTGGCGAAGCTGCGGGCCAGCGTGGTCAACATGCGCGCGCTGGCCGACGTGGCGCGTGGCCTCGGCCCGGACGGGTTGGGCGCGTACCTCCTGCTCGGCAAGGGCGAGGAGGCCACCGGTGGCCGGGACAAGGCGAGCATCCTGGCCGACACGCTGGAGGCGCTGCTCGGCGCCATCTACCTCCAGTACGGCCTGGACACCGCCGCCATCGTGATCCACCGCCTCTTCGACCCGCTGATGGCGGAGTCGGCCGGGCGGGGCGCGGCACTGGACTGGAAGACCAGCCTCCAGGAGTTGACCGCCGCACTGGGGCTGGGCGTGCCGGAGTACCGGATCGAGGGCACCGGACCGGACCACCTGAAGACGTTCACCGCCTGGGTGGTGGTGGCCGGCAACCGGTACGGCGGCGCGGAGGGGCGCAGCAAGAAGGAGGCCGAGCAGCGGGCCGCGGAGTCGGCCTGGCGGATGCTCACCGAGCAGGCGGAGGCGACCGCGCGGGCGGAGGCCGAGGCGCGGGCGGAGGCCGAGGCCGAGGCGGCGGCCGACCCGGAGGACGCCGAGGCGGGCGCCGGCCGTGCCTGAGCTGCCCGAGGTCGAGACCGTCCGGCAGGGGCTGGCCGAGTGGGTGGTCGGCCGACGGATCAGCGCCGTCGAGGTGCGCCATCCCCGGGCGGTACGCCGGCACGCGCCGGGCGGCGCGCACTTCGCCGACGTGCTGGCCGGCCGGACGATCACCGACGTCCGCCGCCGGGGCAAGTATCTCTGGCTGCCGCTGGACAGCGGGGACGCGGTGATCGGCCACCTGGGCATGTCCGGGCAGTTGCTGCTGCAACCGGTCGGCGCGGCCGACGAGCTGCACCTACGGGTCCGGTTCCGGTTCGCCGACGACGGCCCGGAGCTGCGCTTCGTCGACCAGCGCACGTTCGGCGGGCTGTCCGTCTCCGACGGCGGGGCGGAACTGCCGGCCGAGATCGCGCACATCGCCCGGGACCCGATGGACCCGGAGTTCTCCGACGACGCGTTCGTGGCCGCGTTGCGCCGCCGGCGTACGGAGATCAAGCGGGCGCTGCTCGACCAGACGCTGATCTCCGGCGTGGGCAACATCTACGCCGACGAGGCGCTGTGGCGGGCGAAGCTGCACGGCGCCCGGCCGACCGACGCGTTGACCCGGCCGGCGGCGCTGCGGCTGCTCGGCCACGTGCGGGACGTGCTCGGCGAGGCGATCAAGCAGGGCGGCACCAGCTTCGACGAGCTGTACGTGAACGTCAACGGCGAGAGCGGCTACTTCGACAGGTCGTTGAACGCGTACGGCCGGGAGGGTGAGCCCTGCCCGCGCTGTGGCGCGCCGATCCGGCGGGAGGCGTTCATGAACCGTTCCTCCTACAGTTGCCCGCGCTGCCAGCCGCGCCCCCGGGGCACGCTCCGGGGATGACCCCGAGCCGGTTCGGGGTTGCGCCGGTGTGCTGCGCCGGACCGGGCCCGGGGGCCCGCCGCGACGTACCCTGAAATGCCCTTTTCCGCCCGACCGGCGCGGCCGGTTCCGGCCGCCCGGTAGGGCCAGCCCCATCGGGGAGGAGCCGGGGCCGTTCCCCGATGTCCGGGCTCCGTCGGCTGCCTAGCGTCTCCAGACGTCGGCACGGGGCCGACGGCTGGAGGGGGACCCGGATATGGGCAGGCGACCGGTGACCGTGCGGGTGGCACGGTGGAGTGCGGAGCATCCGTGGCGGGCCATCGCGCTGTGGGTGGTGTTCGTGGCGGTGTGCTTCGTCGGCGGCAACGCCGCCGGGCTGAACGAGGCCACCGACGCGGATCAGGCGATCGGCGAGTTCGGGCGGGCCGAGCTGATCGTCGACGACGGCGGCTTCCATCAGGCGGCCACCGAGAACGTGCTGATCACCGCACGGTCCGGCGCGCTCGACCCGGCCGCGGCGAAGGCCGCCGCGCAGGACGCCGCGGGCCGGCTGCGGCAGGTCGAGGGCGTCGCGTCGGTGGGTACGCCGATGCCGTCCCGGGACGGGAGCGCGCTGCTGCTGCCGATCACCATGTCCGGCGACCCGGAGACCGCCGGGGACCGGGTGGGGCCGCTGCGGGACGCCACCGCCGGTGTGCAGGCGGCCCATCCGGGGCTGCGGGTGGAGGAGGTCGGCGGCCCGTCGATCGACAAGGCGCTCGACGACACGCTCGGCAAGGACTTCAAGCGGGCCGAGCTGCTCAGCCTGCCGGTGACGCTGGCCATCCTGATCATCGCGTTCGGCGCGTTGATCGCCGCCGGCGTGCCGGTGCTGCTCGCGCTCTCCTCGGTGGCCGCCGCGATGGGCCTCTCCACGCTCGCCTCGCACCTGGTGCCGGCCACCGACACCACGGCCAGCGTGATCCTGCTGATCGGCATGGCGGTGGGCGTCGACTACTCGCTGTTCTACGTGCGGCGCGAGCGCGAGGAACGGGCGAAGGGGCGGTCCGGCCTGGACGCGGTGGAGGTCGCGGCGGAGACCTCCGGGCACGCCGTGGTGGTCTCCGGCACCGCCGTGATCATCGCGATGGCCGGCTTGCTGCTCGCCCAGGACGCCATCTTCTCGTCGCTGGCCGTCGGCTCGATCCTGGTGGTCGCGGTGGCGGTGCTCGGCTCGCTGACCGTGCTGCCGGCGCTGCTGGCCAAGCTGGGCCGGTGGGTGGACCGGCCCCGGGTGCCGCTGCTGTGGCGGCTCACCACCCCGCGTCCCGGGCGGCGTCCCCGCTTCTGGCCGGCGGTGCTCCGGCCCGCGCTGCGCGCGCCGGTGGCCACCCTGCTGGTGTCGGTGGCGCTGCTGCTCGCCCTGGCCGCGCCCGCGCTGGGCATGAAGCTGAAGTTCCCCGGGACCGAGGACGTGCCGCGCACCACGGCGGCCATGCAGGCGTACGACCGGCTCGCGGCGGCCTTCCCGAGCAACGGCACCAGCCACACGGTGGCCGTGCGGGCGCCCGCCGACCAGGCCGACCGGGTGCGGGCCGCGCTCACCGGGCTGGCCGCCCGCACCGGCACCGACCCGCTCTTCGCGCCGGCCGAGGGGGACGGCCCGGAGATCCGGGTGTCGACGGACCGGCGGGTGTCGGTGCTGGAGGTGGCCACCCCGTTCGCCAGCCGCTCGGCGGAGGCGTCCCGCTCCCTGCACGAGCTGCGCGACGACCTGGTGCCGGCCGCCCTGGACGGCGTTCCCGGCGTGGAGTACGCGGTCGGCGGCGGGGTGGCCGCCAGCGAGGACTACGCCGACCACATCTGGGCGAAGCTGCCGGTGGTCGCGGCGTTCGTGCTGGCGCTGACGTTCCTGGTGATGGCCTGGACGTTCCGGTCGGTGGTGGTGGCGCTCACCTCGATCCTGCTGAACCTGCTCTCCGTCGGCGCCGCGTACGGGCTGCTGGTGCTGGTCTTCCAGAGCCACTGGGCGGAGGGGCTGCTCGGGTTCACCTCGATGGACGCGATCGTTACCTGGCTGCCGCTGTTCCTGTTCGTGGTGCTGTTCGGGCTCTCCATGGACTACCACGTCTTCGTGGTCAGCCGGATCCGCGAGGCGGTGGACCGGGGCATGCCCAACCGGGAGGCGGTGGCGTACGGGATCACGTCGTCGGCGCCGGTGGTGACCAGTGCGGCGATCGTGATGGTCGGGGTCTTCTCGATCTTCGCCACGCTCAGCATGATCGACTTCAAGCAGCTCGGCATCGGGCTGGCGGCGGCGATCCTGCTGGACGCCACGATCATCCGCGCGGTGGTGCTGCCGTCGGTGATGACGCTGCTGGGTGACGCGAACTGGTGGGCGCCGCGGCTCCTGCGCCGCCGGGTGACCGCCCCGCCGGCCGAGCCGCCGCCCGCGCCGGCGCCGGAGCTGGTCGGCGCCCGCTGACCGATGGGGGCCGGATCGTCCGATCCGGCCCCCGCCCCGACTCCCATGCGATTGCCATCCGATTCCCAGCCGGCTCCCATCCGGCCGGGAAAGCCGAAGGCAGGATTAGTGCTGGTGGCCCCGGGGCATCTGGGCGGCCATGGATGAACAGCTCTCGCCGGAGGCGCTTACTTCCGCCCCGGCTCCCGAATCCCTCCGGCGGGCGTCATGAGCACCGACGTGTCGACCGGCACCGTACGGACCAACGTCCCGGCCCGCCTCGACCGGCTGCCGTGGTCCCGCTGGCACTGGATGATCGTGATCGGTCTCGGGACGGTGTGGATCCTCGACGGTCTCGAGGTGACCATCGTCGGCAACCTGTCCGGGAAGCTGGCCGAGCCGGGCAGCGGTCTGGACATCACCCAGAGTCAGGTCACCGGCCTGGCCGCCGCGCTCTACGTGGCCGGCGCGTGCACCGGCGCGCTCTTCTTCGGCTGGCTCACCGACCGGTTCGGCCGCAAGAAGCTGTTCCTGCTGACGCTGGGGCTCTACCTGGTGGCCACCGCGCTCACCGCGCTCTCGTTCGACACCTGGTGGTTCTTCCTGTTCCGGTTCCTCACCGGCATGGGCATCGGCGGTGAGTACGCGGCCATCAACTCCGCCATCGACGAGCTGATCCCGGCCCGCCACCGCGGGCGGATCGACATCATCATCAACGGCACGTTCTGGCTCGGCGCGGCGGTCGGCGCGCTGCTGACCGTACCGCTGCTCAACGGCCTGCCGACCAACCTCGGCTGGCGGGTGGCGTTCGGCATGGGCGCGGTGCTCGGCGTGGTGATCCTGCTGGTCCGCCGGCACGTGCCGGAGAGCCCACGCTGGTTGTTCATCCACGGCCGGGCGGACGAGGCGAACCACCTCGTCGACTCGGTCGAGGCCGAGGTGGAACGGGAGACCGGCAAGGACCTCGCCGAGGCCGACAACTACATCGAGATCCGGCAGCGGAAGAGCACGAACTTCCTGGAGATCGCGAAGACGTTGTTCCGTCGCTACCCGAAGCGCGCCACGCTGGGCTTCTCGCTCTTCATCGGGCAGGCGTTCCTCTACAACGCGATCACGTTCGGTTTCGCCCAGATCCTGGAGACCTTCTTCGACGTCCCGCCCGGCAACAGCGGCTACTACTTCGCGGTGATCGCGGTCGGCAACCTGCTCGGCCCGCTGCTGCTCGGCAAGCTGTTCGACACGGTCGGCCGGGTGCCGATGATCGCCGGCTCGTACATCGGCTCGGGCGTGCTGCTGCTCGGCACCGCCTGGCTGTTCCACTCCGGCGTGCTCAGCGCGGTGACCATGACCGCCTGCTGGTGCGTGGTGCTCTTCTTCGCCTCGGCGGGGGCCAGCGCGGCGTACCTGACGGTCAGCGAGATCTTCCCGATGGAGACCCGGGCCATGGCGATCGCGTTCTTCTACGCGATCGGCACCGCCGCCGGTGGCATCACCGGCCCGCTGCTCTTCGCCAAGCTGGTCGGCAGCGGCCAGGTCGGCGACACCGTGATCGCGTTCGTCATCGGCGCCACCATCATGATCATCGGTGGTCTGGTGGAGCTGGCGCTCGGCGTCAAGGCGGAAGGCAAGTCCCTGGAGGACCTGGCCACCCCGCTCAGCGCCGAACACCCCGACCTGCCGTCGCAGCGCGACGCCGGCAGCCCCACCTCGACCACCGGCGCGAGCGCCGGCTGACCCCGACCACGCCCACCGCCCCCGCCCACGACGGGCGGGGGCGGTGCCGCGTTCACGGCAGCGGGCAGGGCGCCCGCCAGGCGTCGAGCGCGCGTTCCTTGCGGATCGACGTGAAGCCGTAGCCGACCGAGGTGACGCAGAACGTGGCCGGCTCGCCGACGTACTCGACGTGGAAGACCGGCTTGTGCGCGTCGACGAACGGCAGCAGCTTCGCGCACTCGCGCCGGCGGACGCACTCCTGGTTGACCGCGAAGTCGAAGTCGGGCGCCAGCGCGGCCACCTGCGTCACGTCGTCGACCAGACCGGGGGAGAGGTCGAACCGTCGGGCCAGCCCGGCCAGCCGACGGTTGAACAGCACCTGCTCGTCGAAGCCGAGCGGGAAACCGGAGCGGTGCCGGAAGCCGTCCACGTCGGACAGCGCCACCGCGCCGAAGCCCTTGCCCCGGCAGAGCCGGAACCGGTCGGCCAGCACCGGCTCCAGCGAGTCCCAGCGCCGGACGTCCAGGAACCGGCTACCGGGCCGACCCGGCACCGCCGCGCCGCGCACCGCGGCCGGGAAGCGGGTGGCGTCCGGGTCGCCTGTCACGTACGTGCCGACCCGGACCTGACAGACCAGCCGGCGCCCTTTGGCCCGCAGCGCGGCGGTCTCGGTCGAGGTGGTGGCGACCGGGTCGAGGAGGAAGACGTCCGCCGCGACCGAGACGTCGACCGGGCCGGTGAGCTGCCACTGCCACGCCCAGCGACGGGCCAGCGCGGCCGGCCACGAGGTGGGGGCGCCGGGCGGCGGGGCGAGCCGGTCCCGGCAGCCCGGGAGCGGGGCGAGCAGCAGCGCGGTCAACGCCAGCGCCACGCCCCGGCGCGGTCCCCGTCGGCGGACGCGGACCGGCCGGGAGCGCGGCACGGCGTACGCCGGCCGGATCCGCATCGACAGCTCCCGGACGCGGGCGGCCCGACGCCGCCCCCGACCGGTCAACGAGCGCCGGCCCGGTCACGACGCGCCGGTCAGCGCGGTGTGCCGAAGTCCTGCGTCCAGTACGGCCCGTTGCTGCGTGCCACGCCCACCCCGATCTCGGTGTACGAGCAGTTAAGAATGTTCTTCCGGTGGCCGGGGGAGTTCATCCAGGCGTCCATGACCTCAGCCGGGCCCTGCTGGCCCCAGGCGACATTCTCGGCCGCCGCCCGCCAGGCGTAGCCGACCCGGTCGAGCCGCTGCCCGACGTCGCTGCCGTCGCTGCCGTCGTGCGTCATGGTCTTGTGGTCGGCCTGGTCCTGGCTGTGCCGCTGGGCGGCGAGCGTCAGCTTGCTGTCGACGCCGAGCGCCTTGCAGCCGGCCTTGGCCCGCTCCTGGTTGACCAGGTCGACGACCTGCTGCAACTCGGCGCTGAGCCCGCCCGAGGAGGTGGTCCGGGCGGTGGTGCCGCTCGGCGCGCTGCTGCGCTGCTGCTGGCGCGACGGGGCGGTGGTCCGGCTCGGCTTCGGCGCGACCTTCCTCGTCGGGCTCGGCTTGGCGGTGGTCGGCGCGGTGGACGGGCTGGCGGACGCCGAGCCGGAGGCGGACGCGCCCGCGGCGGGCGTGGCGTCGGACGCCCCGGTCGGCGACGGGGCGGCGGCCACCGGCGCGTCCACGGCGGCCCGCTCGGCCGGCCCGTCGTCGCCGGGCAGCAGCACCGCGCCCACGCCCAGGCTCACCACGAGGGTGGCCGCAGCGGCGGCGCCACCGATCACGAACGGTCGGGACAGTCGCCGCTTCGGCCGGTGCCGGTCGTCGTCGGCCGGGGTGTCGGTCACCGGCTGCCAGGCGGCAGTGGGCTGCTCCCACCCGCCGGCCGGCTCCTCGCCGTTCCAGCGGTCCCGACCCGCCGGGTAGCTGTCGCCCGGCGCGTACGGCGCCCGGGGGTCGTACGCCGGCTGCGCCTGGGCGTGGCCGGGCCGGTCGTGGCCGGGCACGGCGGCGGGCCCGTAGCCCGGCTGGTCGTAACCGGGCTGGTCGTAACCGGGCTGGTCGTAACCGGGCTGGTCGTAACCGGGCTGGTCGTAGCGGGACTGGTCGTAGCCTGCCTGGTCGTAGCCGGCGGTCCGGTCGTAGCCGGGCGCGGCGGCCGGGCCGTACCCCGGCTGGTCGCCGTGGCCGTAGCCGGCGGGCGAGCCGTACCCCGGCTCGGCCGGGTGGCCCCAGCCCGGGTGCGCCTCGGTGGCGTCGGCCGGGCCGTGGCCGGGCCGGGTGGTGTCGCCGTAGCGACCGGCGTCGAGGGTGGGCGGCAGGTGGCCGGCGGGCGGCTGCCCGGACTCGTCCCCGAAGAGGTACGACGACCGCGGCTCGGGCCGGTCGGTGAGCCACGCCGGACCCTGGTCGGTCGGCGGCTCCGGGCGCCGGGCGGCGTCGTCCGGGTCGATCGGGTCGGTCCAGCGGTACACGCCTGTCGCCTCCACGGGTCGGTTGCGGGCCGGGGTGACGCTACGGGCGCGGTCCGAGCAGCGGCAACGTGGCTAAGAAAGAGTTAAGGCGAACCGGGCGGGAAGGGGGAGGTGTTCCCGGACACCCGGGCGTACAGTGAAGGCGTCCGGACAGAGCGTGTCCGCGCCCTTTGTGGCAGCCCCCCGGTGAGTGGCCCGGCCGACGTGGAGATGATCTACGGCCTGCGGCAACTTGACGAAGGAGGGGGGTTCGGCTCAATATAGAGGTGTCGCCAGTCGCGCCCAGCCATGTCCCGATACACAGCGGGAATGGCAGCCGCGAACATCATGGGCGCGCGTTGGCCGGCCTTTCCGGCAGCGCATATCGAGGAGTTCAGCATGGCGAAGGCCCTCTACGGCCACGTAGGTGCAGCGTCCGACCGGCGTCTGCTCGACGAGGTCACCCGACTGCGTGCCAGGGTTCAGGCACTGGAATTCGAGATCACGCGTCTGCGCGCCGAGAACGATCGGCTCGCGGCGGCGGCAGCGGAGGCCGACGACCTCCTCCGTCTCGCCGAGCCCGCGCTGACCTGAGTTCCAGTCGCCGGAAAACTGAATCGCACCACACCGAAAAGCGCGCCGACACACTTCAGTGCCGGCGCGCAGCCATGTGCGTACCCTTTCCGCAATTATCGATCTTGCGAGGCGTTCCGGAATTGCGCCGGCGGAAACCGGGTGGGTCGCGTGCCGGCGGCGTCCCGGTCGCGGGTTAGTCTGCGGGTTCACCAGGTCCGCGGCTCCGGCGACGGTACGGCGGCCACCGGACGAGGATCGAGAAGGTGCATCTCAAGAGCCTGACGGTGAAGGGCTTCAAGTCCTTCGCCTCCGCCACGACGTTGAAGCTGGAGCCCGGGATCACCTGCGTGGTCGGTCCGAACGGCTCCGGCAAGTCCAACGTCGTCGACGCCATCGCCTGGGTGCTCGGCGAGCAGGGCGCCAAGGCGCTGCGCGGCGGCAAGATGGAGGACGTCATCTTCGCCGGCACCGCCGGACGGGCCCCGCTGGGCCGGGCCGAGGTCACCCTCACCATCGACAACACCGACGGCGCGCTGCCGATCGAGTACACCGAGGTCTCCATCACCCGCCGGATGTTCCGCTCCGGCGAGAGCGAGTACGAGATCAACGGCGACTCCTGCCGCCTGCTCGACATCCAGGAGCTGCTCTCCGACTCGGGCATCGGCCGGGAGATGCACATCATCGTCGGGCAGGGCCGGCTCGACGGCATGCTGCACGCCAAGCCGGAGGACCGGCGGTCGTTCATCGAGGAGGCGGCCGGCGTCCTCAAGCACCGCAAGCGCAAGGAGAAGGCGCTGCGGAAGCTCGACGCGATGCAGGTGAACCTCAACCGGCTCACCGACCTCACCGCCGAGCTGCGCCGCCAGCTCAAGCCGCTGGGCCGGCAGGCCGAGGTGGCCCGGCGGGCCGCCGCCATCCAGGCCAACCTGCGCGACGCCCGGCTCCGGCTGCTCGCCGACGACCTGCACACGCTGCGGACCACGCTGGACAAGGAGATCGCCGACGAGACCGCGCTGCGCGAGCGGCGCGAGCAGATCGAGGGCGAGCACGGCGAGGTGCAGGGCCGCCTCGGTGAGCTGGAGGCGGCCCTGGCCGAGGACGCCCCGATGCTGGCGGCTGCCCAGGACACCTGGTACAAGCTCTCCGCGTTGCAGGAGCGGTTCCGGTCCATCGAACAGCTCGCCCGGGAGCGCCTGCGGCACCTCAGCGCCACCGGCGACGACGAGCGGCCCGGCCGCGACCCGGAGCAGCTCGAGGCGGAGTCGCGGCGGGTCCGCGAGCAGGAGGAGGAACTGCGCGCCGCGCTCACCGACGACCAGATCCGGCTCGCCGAGGCGGTCGAGCACCGGCAGGAGTTGGAACGGCAGCTCGCCGCCGCCGAACGGGAGCTGGTGGCCGCCGCCAAGGCCATCGCCGACCGGCGCGAGGGGCTGGCCCGGCTGACCGGCCAGGTGAACTCCGCCCGGGCGCGGACCACGAGCGCCGGCGAGGAGATCGAACGACTCGCCGCCGCGCACGCCGACGCGCTGGGCCGTGCCGAGAAGGCGCAGGCCGACCTGGACGCGGTCGCCGAGCAGTCCACCGAGGCGGACCGGGACAACGCCGACCTGGACGCCCGGCACGCCGAGGCGGTGGCCGCGCACGAGCGGGCCCAGGCGACCGTGCGCGGTCTCGTCGACGCCGAGCGGGCCGCCGAGAAGGACGCCGCCACCTGGAAGGCCCGCGAGGAGGCGCTCGCGCTCGGCCTGCGCCGCAAGGACGGCGCCGGGGCGCTGCTGGCCCGCGCCGACCAGGTGCCCGGCCTGCTCGGCAGCCTCGCCGGGCTGCTCACCGTGGCCCCCGGCGACGAGGCGGCGCTCGCCGCCGCGCTGGGTGGGCTCGCCGACGCGGTCGCGGTCACCGGCGTGGACGAGGCCGTCGAGGCGATGCGGCTGCTCAAGATCTCCGACGCCGGCCGGGCCGGGCTGCTGGTCGGCAGCCCCGCCGGGCCCGGCATGGACGGCTCGGCGGACGCGCTGCGCCCGAAGCTGCCCGAGGGCGCCCGCTGGGCGCCCGACCTGGTGGAGTGCGCGGCCGGGATCCGCCCGGCCGTGCACCGGGCGCTGCGGGACGTGGCGCTCGTCGACGACCTGGCCGCCGCCGCCGAGCTGGTCGCCGCGAACCCGGAGCTGCGCGCGGTCACCCCGGACGGCGACGTGGTCGGGGCGTACGCGGCGGCCGGCGGCTCGGCCAAGGCGCCCAGCTTCATCGAGGTGCAGGCCGCGGTCGAGGAGGCCCGCACCAACCGGGCCACCGCCGAGCACACCGCGGCCGAGCTGCGGGAACAACTGGTCGAGGCGCGGGCCGAGGTGGCCGCCGCGAAGGAGGCCGTGCAGCACGCCGCCGCCGCGAAGCGGGAGGCGGAGAGCCACCGCAACGCCGCCGCCCGCCGCCTCGCCGAGCTGGGCGCGGCCGCCCGGTCGGCCAAGGCGGAGACGGACCGGCTCGGCGACTCCCGGGCCCGCGCCGAGGCGGCCCGGGAGCGGGACCTGACGGCCCTGGCCGAGCTGGCGGAGCGGCTGCGGCTGGCCGAGGTCACCCCGATCGACGCCGAACCGTCGACCGAGGAACGCGACCAGCTCGCCGCCATGGTGCCGCCGGCCCGGCAGAACGAGATGGAGGTCCGGCTCGCCGTGCGTACCGCCGAGGAGCGGGTCTCCTCGATCGCCGGTCGGGCCGACTCGCTGGCCCGGCAGGCGACCGCCGAACGCGCCGCGCGGGAGCGCGCGGCGGCCCGCCGCGCGGCCCGCACCCGCGGCGCGGAGATCGCCCGCGCCGTGGTCGGCGGCGCCCGCGAGGCGCTCACCCGGCTCACCGTCTCGCTCGCCCGGGCCGAGGAGCACCGGGACGCCGTCGCCCGCGAGCGCGCCGCCCGCGAGGCCGAGCTGTCCGAGGTACGCGGCGCGGCCAAGCGCCTCGCCGCCGAGCTGGAGCGGCTCACCAGCCAGGTGCACCGGGACGAGGTGGCCCGCGCCGAGCAGCGGATGCGCATCGAGCAGTTGGAGGTGAAGGCCGCCGAGGACTTCGGTCTGGACGTGCCCACCCTGGTCGCCGAGTACGGCCCGGCGCAGCTCGTGCCACCGACCGACGCGGACGTCGCGCAGGCCGAGAAGGACGGCCGGCCGGTGCCCGAGCCGGTCCGCTACGAGCGGCCGGCGCAGGAGAAGCGGGCCGCCAAGGCGGAACGGGAACTGGCCCTGCTCGGCAAGGTGAACCCGCTCGCGTTGGAGGAGTTCGCCGCGCTGGAGGAGCGCTTCAAGTTCCTCTCCGAGCAGCTGGAGGACCTCAAGGCCACCCGGCGGGACCTGCTCACCGTGGTCAAGGACGTGGACGACCGGATCCTGGAGGTCTTCGCCAGCGCGTTCGAGGACACCGCCCGGGAGTTCGAGCAGGTCTTCACCGTGCTCTTCCCCGGCGGCGAGGGCCGGCTGGTGCTCACCGACCCGGAGGACCTGCTCACCACCGGCGTCGAGGTCGAGGCCCGACCGCCGGGCAAGAAGATCAAGCGGCTGTCGCTGCTCTCCGGCGGCGAGCGGTCGCTGACCGCGGTGGCCATGCTGGTGGCGATCTTCCGCGCCCGGCCCAGCCCGTTCTACATCATGGACGAGGTGGAGGCGGCGCTCGACGACGTCAACCTGGGCCGGCTGATCACGCTGATGGCACAGTTGCGGGAGAAGAGCCAGCTGATCGTCATCACCCACCAGAAGCGGACCATGGAGATCGCCGACGCGCTCTACGGCGTGACGATGCGCAGCGGCGTGACCCAGGTGATCAGCCAGCGGCTCAACCGGGCCGAGGACGACGGGCAGGAGACAGACGAGTGAGTCGGGAACGCGCCACGGCGCTCCTGGTGGATTTCGACGGCGTGCTGCGCCGCTGGGACCCGGCGGTGGCCGCCGGCGTCGAGCGGGAGTACGGGCTCACCGAGGGGGTCCTCGGCGAGATCGCGATGTCCTGGGGGCTGCTCCAACCGGTGCTCACCGGCCGGATGAGCCACGCCGCGTGGATGGCGAGCGTGGCGGACGCGCTGACCCCGTCGGTCGGCGACCCGGCTCGGGCTCGCGCGGCGGTCGAGGCGTGGCAGCGCTACCGCGGGGAGGTGGATCCCGACGTGCTCGCGTTCGTCCGCGAGGTGCGGGCGGCCGGCATCCGGGTCGGGTTGGGCACCAACGCCACCGACCTGCTCGACGCCGACCTGGCCGCGTTGGACCTGACCGACGAGCTGGACGTGGTGGTCAACTCCTCGGTGATCGGTGTGCACAAACCGGCGAAGGAGTACTTCCAGGCCGCCTGCGCGGCGCTGGACACGCCGCCGGGCCGGGTGCTCTTCGTCGACGACCAGGACCGCGCGGTGGCCGGCGCCCGGGTCGCCGGCCTCTCCGCGCACCGGTGGAGCGGGCCGGCCGACCTGCGCTACCTGCGCGCCGCGCTGGCGTACTGAACCGGGGTGCGGATCAGCTCCCGGTGACGCCGTCGATGCGTTCCCGGATCAGGTCGGCGTGGCCGTTGTGCCGGGCGTACTCCTCGATCATGTGCACGTAGACCCAGCGGAGGCTGATCTCGTGGAACCCGTCGCCGTCGCGGCGGCGGTGCGGGAAGGTGTGCTCCAGCGGCAGGTCGGCCACCGCCCGGTCGGCCGCCTCGATCTCGGCGGCCAGCGTGGCGAGCGCCTCGGCCGGGTCGGCGTCGGCGATGTCGTTGAGGTCGGCGTCCGGGTCCTTGTCGTAGTCGTACATGTCGGGCAGCTCCCTGCCGGCGGCGCGGACCCGGAACCACCAGCGCTCCACGTCGGCCATGTGCCGGACCAGGCCGAGCAGGGTCAGCCCGGAGGGCTCGACGCTGCGGGTGCGCAGTTGCTCGGCGGTCAGCCCGGCGCACTTGAGGCGCAGGGTGTCGCGGTGGTTGTCCAGCCAGCCCTGGAGCATGGCGCGTTCGTCGGCGACGAAGGGCTCGTGGCGGCGGTCGATCTCGGGTGCGGTCCAGGTTGTCATCCCGGCGATGTTAGGAGGGGGCCCGGGTACAACGCGAGGCGTTAACCGGGGGCCCCTCCTTACACCTCAGGGCACCACGACGACCGGCCAGCGGCCGGCGCGCACCAGCCGGGTGGCGACGGAGCCGACCAGCTTGTGCCCGGCCTGCTCGGAGGAGCCGACCACGACCAGGTCGGCCCGGTGCTCGTCGGCGGCCCGGCACAGCTCGGCGTACGCGTCGCCGCGCCGGCTCAGGAACGTCACCGGCAGGGCCAGCTCCTCGGCCCCGCGCCGGCACTCGGCGCGCAGCTCGTCGGCCAGCTCGTCGTGGGTCTGCTGCACCGCGCCGGCCACCACCCCGGACATGATGCCGCTGTACGGGGCCGGCGAGCTGACGAACACCACCACCAGGCCGGCGCCCTGCCGGCGGGCCAGCCCGGCGGCGTACGAGGCGGCCCGCATCGAGGTGCGGCTGCCGTCCACGCCGACCAGCACCACCCGGGGCCCGTCGGTGCCCCGCTCGTAGGGCAGCGGCCGGGCCTGCGGGCCGTACCGCTCACGCTCCGGCGCGTTCATCGGGCCACCGGGGCGGCGGCCGGGGCCACCTCCGGCTCGATCCCGGTCGGGGCCGGGTCGGCGTTGGTGCGGCGCAGCGGCACCTCCCGGATCAGCACCACCGCGAGCAGGGCGAGCAGCCCGAACGGGGCGGCGGCCAGGAAGATGTCCCCGGCGCCGTGCCCGTACGCGGACTCGACCACGGCGCGGATCGGGGCGGGCAGCGTGTGCACGTCCGGCAGCGCGCCGCCACCGCCCGAGCCGGAGGCCGGCACACCCAGCCGGGCGAGCCCGTCGGCGAGGTAGCCGGTGACCCGGTGGCCGAGCACCGCGCCGAGCGCGCTGACGCCGACCGCGCCGCCGAGGCTGCGGAAGAACGCCACCACGGAGCTGGCCGCGCCCAGCTCGTGCGTGCCGACGGTGTTCTGCACGGCCAGCACCAGGTTCTGCATGGTCATGCCGAGGCCCAGGCCGATCAGCGCCATGAAGATCGCGAGCCGCCAGTACGGCGTGTCCACCCGCATGCCACCCATCAGCGCGAAGCCGGCGGTGAGCAGCAGCGAACCGGTCACCAGCCAGCGCTTCCAGCGGCCGGTGCTGGTGATGATCCGGCCCACCACGGTCGAGGCGACCAGCAGGCCGCCGATCATCGGCAGCGTCATCAGGCCGGCCATGGTCGGGCTCTCGCCGCGGCTGATCTGGAAGTACTGGCCGAGGAAGACCGAGGAGCCGAACATGCCGACGCCGACCGCGACGCTGGCCACCACGGCGAGCGTGATGGTGCGGTTGCGGAACAGCCGCGGCGGGATCATCGGCTCGGTGGCGCGCTGCTCGACCCGGACCGCGAGCACCCCGAGCAGCACCGCGCCGGCCACCATGGCCGCGCTGGTCCAGGAGATCCAGTCGTACCGGTCGCCGGCCAGGGTGATCCAGATCAGCAGCAGCGAGACGGCGGCGGTGATCAGCGTGGCGCCCCACCAGTCGATGGTGACCTTCCGCTTCACCACGGGCAGGTGCAGCGTCTTCTGGAGCACGATCAGCGCGAGCACGGCGAACGGCACGCCGACGTAGAAGCACCAGCGCCAGCCGAGCCAGTCGGTGTCGACGATCACGCCGCCGATCAGCGGGCCGCCGATGGTGCCGACCGCCATCACCGCGCCGAGGTAGCCGCTGTACCGGCCGCGCTCGCGGGGAGCGATCATCGTCGCCATGATCACCTGGGCCAGCGCGGTGAGCCCGCCCGCGCCGACGCCCTGCACCACGCGGCAGGCGATCAGCTCGCCGGTGGTCTGGGCCTGCCCGGCCAGCACCGAGCCCAGCACGAAGACCGTCAGGGCGAGCTGCACCAGGATCTTCTTGCTGGTCAGATCCGCGAGCTTGCCCCAGATCGGGGTGGTCGCGGTGGTGGCCAGCAGCGTCGAGGTGACCACCCAGGTGTACGCGGACTGGCTGCCGTGCAGGTCGGTGATGATCCGGGGCAGCGCGTTCGAGACGACCGTGGAGGAGAGGATCGCGACGAACATGCCCAGCAGCAGGCCGGAGAGCGCCTCCAGGATCTGCCGGTGGGACATGCCGACGGCGGGGGCCCGGGTGGACACGGTCGCCTGGGTCATCGTGGGTCGCCTCCGAAAGGGGGAGAGAAATGGGTGCCTCGGGCAACCGTACGGTTTGGTTGCCTTGAGCAACAACCGCGAGTGGCGCGTCTCCTATTCCCCGCCGGAGCAGGTCAGAACGTCTCGTTGAAGCGGTGCATCAGCCGGGCGAACGCCGCCACGTCCTCGGCCGGCCAGCTCTCCAGCGACCGCCGGATCTGCCCGAGCCGGGCGGACCGTGCCGCGTCGAACCGCCGGGTGCCCTCCTCGGTGAGGCTGAGCTGGGCGGCCCGCCGGTCGGTCGGGTCCGGGTCGCGACGCACCAGGCCCAGCGTCTCCAGGCCGCCGATCTGCCGGCTCAGCGTGCCCTTGCCGATGCCCAGCTTCACGGCCAGGTCGGTGAGCCGGATCTGACCGGAGCGGCGCAGCCAGAGCAACAACCCGTAGGCGTTCGGCTCCAGGTTCGGGTGGACCTCGCGGGCGATCTCCCAGGACAGCGCCCGGCCGCGGCGCAGCAGCGCGGTCAACTCGTGTTCCACGGCCCGCAGCGTCTCGTCCACGGTCAGAGGGTACTCATCCCTCGTCGCTGAGCTGCTGGCGCGCCACCGGCCGCAACTCGCCCTGACTGGTGGTGCCCTCGATCACCACGGCGGCCGACCGGCCCCGGTGGGTGAGCGTGGCCACCGCGTTGCCGAAGTACGGCCCGGCGAGCTTGCGCCACCGCACCGGCGGCCGGCGCACCCCGGCCGACCGGGCCAGCGCCCGGGTCGCCCCGGCCGGACCCGGGTTCCAGCCCAGCGTCATCAGCGGCCGCATCGCGGCCGGCACCTGGTTGTGGATCGGCGAGCAGGTGAGCTGGTGCACCGGCGTCTGCACGCCGCGGTCGGCGAACCGGGCCCGGGCCACGTACGAGTGGTGCACGTCGCCGGAGAGCACGCTGATCGACGCCGGCCGCGGGTACGCCGGACCGGCGCCCACCCGGGCGCCGGTGCGTGCCGCGGCGCCGCTGCCCAGCCGGGCGAACAGCTCGCCGAGGGCCTCGAACGAACGCCGGAACGCCGCCCAGTGCTCCAGGTCCCAGGCCCGGCGCATCTGCTCGGCCAGCCGCGCCACCCAGGGCCGGTCGGAATCGGCCAGGCGCTCGTTCCACGCCTCCACGTGGTGGATGCCCGGCGGCAGCAGCCACGGCAGCGAGGTGCCCACCACCAGGTGGTCGTAGGCGCCGTGCGCCTGGTCCAGGAACCACGACCACTCGCCCGGCGGCAGCATCGCCCGGCTGCCCGGCAGCAGCACCCGGCTGGAGCGGTTGTCCAGCATCACCAGGCGGGTGCGCCCCAGGTCCAGGGCGTAACTCCACTGGTACTGCACGGCCCGCCAGCGCTCGGTGTCGTGCGCCAGGTCGGCCTCGGTGTCCACCCGCGCGCCGAACTCGTGCAGCACGCTCGTGGCGTCCTCGGCGGCCACCACCTTGGCGTACACCGGGTCGGCGGCGATCTCGTCCGGGCTCAGGTTGCCCAGGTGCTGATAGACCCAGTAGGAGGCGAGGCCGCTGCGGATCCGCTCGGCCCACCACGGCTCCTCGCGCATGTCCGCCCGCCAGGACTGCGAGGTGTTCCAGTCGTCGATGACCTCGTGGTCGTCGAAGATCATCACGCTCGGCACGGTGGAGAGCAGCCAGCGGATCTCCGGATCCCGCCAGGACTCCAGGTAGAGCTTCGTGTACTCGTCGAAGCTGACCACCTGCGTCGCCGGGGCGTCCTTCGGCCGCCGCCGGCGCCGCTTCAGCAGCTTGCGCACGGTCGGTGAGGTCTCGTCCGCGTAGACCTGGTCACCGAGCAGCACCAGCAGGTCGGGCAGCGTGTTCTCCTCGGGCGCGGCCATCACCCGCCGGGCGTACGCGTCGAGCGCGTCCGGCGGCAGCTTGCGCGCGGTGGAGTGCTGGGTGGTCTCCCGGCAGGAGCCGAACACCAGGCGCACCGGCTGGTCGGCGTCGTCGGCCGCGCGGGTGCGGATCACGCTGGGCGGGAACGCGCTGTCCGGCAGCGGCCAGGCCGCCTCGTCGTCGATCAGCACCTGGTATTCGGTGGTGCTGTCCGGCGTGAGGCCGGTCACCACCACGATCGCGTAGTGGTGGTCGTACGCGGAGAAGGTGGGCGCGCTGCCGGTGGCGCCGTCGGCCGTGCGGACGGTGACCACGGCGGGCGCGCTGGTCTCCACCCAGACCGTCGCCCGCGTGTCGACGACCCGGCGCAGCAGTGGGCCGATGAGCAGGCGGGAACCGGGCACGGCGTCTACCTCCGACAAGATCGTATGGGCGTTCCTACCCGGCCGGCGGTTGCGGTACGCCTTCCGAACGCGAGCGTACCCGCAGGTTGTTCGCGTGCCGAGGCGGTGAGTGGGACGCCGTCGCCGGCATCTGACAGGATTTCGGCATGAAGGAATACCTCCTCGTCGCTCTCGCCCTGCTCGGCGTGCTCATCATCGGCGGCCTGAGCCTCGTGGTGCCCCGGCTGCGCCGGCGCCCCGAGCCGCCGCTGCCGCGCACGGAGGTCGACACCCGCACCGAGGAGGACCTGGCCGGCCCGCCGGTGGAGGCGCCCGAGGCGGAACTGACCACCGGCGTGGTGGTCGAGGCGCCGCCGGTCGAGGCGCCCCCGATCGAGGTCCCCGAGCCCACCGCCGGCCGGCTGGTCCGGCTGCGCTCCCGGCTGTCCCGCTCGCAGAACGCGTTCGGCAAGGGCCTGCTCGGCCTGCTCAGCCGCGACCGGCTCGACGAGGACACCTGGGAGGAGATCGAGGACAGCCTGATCACCGCCGACGTCGGCGTGGACTCCACCCGGGAGATCGTCGACCGGCTGCGGGAGCGCACCCGGGTGCTCGGCACCCGCACCGGCGACGAGCTGCGCACGCTGCTCGCCACCGAGCTGGTCAACGCGCTCGACCCCGGCCTGGACCGGTCGCTGCGGACCACGCCGAAGGATGGCGTGCCGGCGGTGGTGCTGGTGGTCGGCGTGAACGGCGCCGGCAAGACCACCACCTGCGGCAAGATCGCCCGGGTGCTGGTCGCGGACGGCCGTACCGTGCTGCTCGGCGCGGCCGACACGTTCCGGGCCGCCGCCGCCGACCAGTTGGAGACCTGGGGCGGCCGGGTGGGCGCGGAGACGGTCCGCGGCCCGGAGGCCGCCGACCCGGCCAGTGTCGCGTTCGACGCGGTCCGGCGCGGCATCGAGACGGGCGTCGACACCGTGCTCATCGACACCGCCGGCCGGCTCCAGAACAAGATCGGCCTGATGGACGAGCTGGGCAAGGTCAAGCGGGTGGTGGAGAAGCACGGCCCGATCGACGAGACGCTGCTGATCCTGGACGCCACCACCGGCCAGAACGGCCTGGAGCAGGCCCGGGTCTTCACCGAGGCGGTCAACGTCACCGGCGTGGTGCTGACCAAGCTCGACGGGACGGCCAAGGGCGGCATCGTGATCGCCGTGCAACGCAAGCTCGGCATCCCGGTCAAGCTGGTCGGGCTCGGCGAGGGCAAGGACGACCTGGCCCCGTTCGACCCGGCGCAGTTCGTCGACGCGCTGCTCGGCACCGAGCCGCTCGGCCGGGACGCGTAACCCCTGCCGTGACCACCGACGATCGCGCCTACCCGGAGTGGCGCGACCCCCACCACCCCGCGCCGCGCCTCGGGAGACCGTACGTGACTTCGCAGGAGATCCCGCTGCACGGCGGGAACGTCAGCACCGTGGTCCGCGTGGGCGACACGGTCCGGCGCAACGCCGGCCCCTGGACCCCCTCGGTGCACGCGCTGCTGCGCCACCTGGAATACGTCGGCTTCACCGGCGCGCCGCGCGCGCTCGGCATGGACGAGCGCAACCGGGAGGTGCTGTCGTACCTGGAGGGGGAGTGCGGGGAGTACCCGCTGGCCCCGCACTGGGTGACCGACGAGGCGCTGGTCACGGTGGCCACCATGCTGCGGATGTTCCACGACGCCCAGTACGGTTTCACCCCGCCGCCCGGCGCGGTCTGGCGCTCGTTCGGCCCGCCCCCGCCGGACACCGAGGTCATCTGCCACCACGACGCCGCGCCGCACAACGTGATCTGGCGTCCCGACGGCACGCTCGGGCTGATCGACTTCGACCTCGCGTCGCCCGGCGCCCGCATCTACGACGTGGCGTACGCGGCCTGGACCTGGGTGCCGATCTTCGCCGACCGGGACTCCATCACGCTCGGCTGGAAGCGCCCCGACCGGCCGCGCCGGCTGCGCCTGTTCGCCGACGCGTACGGGTTGATCCCCCGCGACCGGCACCGGCTCATCCGCACCATCCGCAAGCGCATCGTCGACCACGTCGAGGGCATCCGGCGGATGGCCGCCGCCGGTGAGCCGGCGTTCGTCCGGATCGTGCACAAGGGCCATCTCCGCCGCCCGATGCGGGACCTGCGCCTGCTCGACTACGAGCGGCACCACCTGGAGTACGCGCTGCGCTGAGCAAGATCGGCGTTCTTCACACGCCGGAAACAACCCGTCACGCGTCGGAAATCGAGCGGTGTCGGTACAGGAAACAGCGGCCGACCAAGCTTCCGCGCAACCGGCGTACGGGCGACGCTGCCCCGGAAGCCGCGAAGGAGGAAGTTCACCTTTAGGAGGCCAGCGTGCCTGAAGCACCGACGATCGACGGCGGCAACACCGTTTGGCTGCTGGTTTCGACCGCTCTCGTGCTGCTCATGACCCCCGGCCTGGCGCTGTTCTACGGCGGCCTCAACAGGTCCAAGGGCGTGCTCAACATGATGATGATGAGCTTCTCGGCCATCGGGCTCATCTCTGTTCTGTGGTGGTTCTACGGTTTCAGCGTCGCGTTCGGCAGCGACGTCAACGGGCTCTGGGGTGACCCGGGCGCCTACCTCGGCACCAAGACGTTCCTCGCCGAGACCGACCTCTGGGGCGCCACGGCGGAGAACCCCAGCGGCATCGGCATCCCGCTCTACGTGTTCATGGCGTTCCAGATGGTCTTCGCGGTGATCACCGTCGCGCTGATCAGCGGCGCGATCTCCGACCGGGCCAAGTTCTCCGGCTGGCTGCTCTTCGCGTTCGGCTGGGCCACCCTGGTCTACTTCCCGGTCGCGCACTGGGTGTGGGGCGGCGGCGTCATCGGCGCCAAGCTGCACGCGCTGGACTTCGCCGGCGGCACCGCGGTGCACATCAACGCCGGCGCGGCGGCGCTCGGCGTGGCGCTGGTGCTCGGCAAGCGGGTCGGCTGGCCCCGCGAGGGCATGAAGCCGCACAACATCCCGCTCGTCGCGCTCGGCGCCGGTCTGCTCTGGTTCGGCTGGTTCGGCTTCAACGCCGGCTCCGAGCTGACCGTCGACTCGGTGGCCGGCCTGGCGTTCCTCAACACCCAGCTCGCCACCGCCGCGGCGGTGCTCGGCTGGCTGCTGGTCGAGCGGATCAAGGACGGCCGTCCGACCATGGTCGGCGCGTCCTCCGGCGCGGTCGCCGGCCTGGTCGCGATCACCCCGGCCTGCGGTTTCATCGCCCCCTGGGCGGCGGTCCTGCTCGGGCTCGTCGCCGGTGCGGTCTGCGCGCTCGCCATCAGCCTGAAGTACAAGCTCGGCTACGACGACTCGCTCGACGTGGTCGGCGTGCACTTCGTCGGCGGCTGGATCGGCTCGCTCTGGCTCGGGTTCTTCGCCACCAACTCGGTCAACAGCGCGATCGGCGACGTGGTCGGCGCCTCCGACGGCCTGTTCTACGGCGGCGGCGTCACCCAGCTCGGCCGGCAGGCGCTGGCCGGTCTGATCGTCACCGTCTGGTCGGGTGGGGTGGCCTGGCTGCTCGCCTTCGCCATCCAGAAGACGATCGGCTTCCGGGTGTCGGCCGAGGCCGAGGTCGACGGCATCGACGTCGCCGAGCACGCGGAGAGCGCGTACGACCTGTCGCCCACCACGGGCAGCAGCACCAGCGCGTTCGCCCTGGCCGGGATCGGCGGCGGCAAGCCGAGCCCGGAGCCCACCGACGAGGCGGACCCGTCCGCCGCGCCGGTCGGCGAGAAGGTCGCCGGTTAACGTTCCTGGGATGGAGGGATTGGACATGAAGCTGGTGACCGCGGTCATCAAGCCGTACCAGCTGGACGCGGTGAAGGAGGCCCTGCACGCCCTCGGCGTGGCCGGGCTGACCGTCAGCGAGGTCCAGGGCTACGGCCGGCAGAAGGGGCACACCGAGGTCTACCGGGGTGCGGAGTACACGGTCGAGTTCCTGCCCAAGATCCGGGTCGAGGTGCTCACCGACGAGATGGACGTCGACAAGATCGTGGACGCCATCGTCGGCGCCGCCCGGACCGGCAAGATCGGCGACGGCAAGGTCTGGGTGACCGGCGTCGAGGAGGTCGTCCGGGTGCGTACCGGCGAGCGCGGGCTCGACGCGCTCTGACCACGGAATCCGCCGACGTGACCTCGTTGACCACGGCCACCGCCCCGGGCGGGGACGGCGTACCCGTGGTCAACGAGGTCACCGGCCTGCCCGGGGGCGTCGGCGCGGCGGCCCGTGCCGACCGCGCCGACGCGCTCGACGCCTGGCTGCGCCGGATCTTCCCGGCCCGGCCCGGCGTCGCGCTGGTCGCCGTGGGCGGGCTCGGCCGCCGCCAGTGCGCCCCCTACGGCGACCTCGACCTGGTGCTGCTGCACGCCGGGGTGCCCGGCGTCGACGAGCTGGCCGCCGCGCTCTGGTACCCGATCTGGGACGCCGGCCTGCGGCTCGACCACTCGGTACGCACCGTCGCCGAGGCGCTCTCGGTGGCCCAGGACGACGTCAAGGTCGCCCTCGGCCTGCTCGACGCGCGCCACGTGGCCGGCGACCAGGCCCTGACCGAGCAGCTCGCCCGCACCGCCACCGACCACTGGCGGCGTACCGCCATCCGGCAGCTCCCCGGGCTGCGCGAGATCACCGCGACCCGCTGGGAGGCCCACGGCGAGCTGGCCTTCCTGCTCGAAGGCGACCTCAAGGAGGCCGCCGGTGGGCTGCGCGACGTCGGCATCCTGCGGGCCATCGCGACCGCCGGCGTCACCGACGCGCTCCGCCCCGCCGTGCACGCCGCGCACCGGCGGCTGCTGGACACCCGGGACGCCCTGCACCAGCAGGTCGGCCGCCGGGTCGACCGCCTGGTCGCGCAGGAACGCGACGGCGTCGCGAAGCTCCTCGGCGTCGACGGGGGCGACGCGCTGCTGCGCCTGATCGCCGGCGACGCGCGGACCGTCCGCCACGCCCTCGACGACGCCTGGCGGGCCGCCGACCGACTCCGTTCCGGCCGGCAGCGCGCCGCCTCGGGCCGGCCGGTGCGCCGCCCGGTCGCCCGGGACGTCGTCGAGCAGGACGGCGAACTGGTGCTCGCCCGGACCGCGATCGGGGCCCGCCCCGACCCCTGCCTGTCGCTGCGGGTGGCCGCCGCGGCGGCCACCACCCGGCTGCCCATCGCGCGCGCCACCTGCGAGTGGCTGGCCGCGTACTGCCCGCCGCTGCCCGCGCCCTGGCCGCCGGCGGCCCGCGCCGCGCTGATCACCCTGCTCGGCGCCGGCCCCGGCCTGGTGCCGGCCTGGGAGACCTGCGACCGGTACGGGCTGATCGACGGCTGGCTGCCCGAGTGGACCCGGATGCGCAGCCTGCCCCAGCACAACCCGGTGCACCGGTTCACCCTCGACCGGCACCTGGTGCAGACCGCGTACGAGGCCAGTCGGCACGCCCGCGACGTGGAGCGCCCCGACCTGCTGCTGCTCGGCGCGTTCCTGCACGACATCGGCAAGGGACTTCCGGGAGATCATTCGACGGTCGGGGCGCCGCTGGCCGAGGCGGTGGCCACCCGGATCGGGCTGCCCCCGGCCGAGGCGGCGCTGATCGGCACGCTGGTCCGGCTGCACCTGCTGCTGCCCGAGGTGGCCACCCGGCGGGACCTGTCCGACCCGAAGACCATCGCCGGGGTCGCCGGGCTGGTCGGCGACCCCGGCACGCTGGAACTGCTGCACGCGCTGGTCCGGGCGGACGCCGCCGCCACCGGCCCGGCCGCCTGGTCCGGCTGGAAGGGCCGGCTGATCGCCGACCTGGTCGCCCGGGTACGCACCACGCTGGACACCGGCGTGGTGCCCGCCCCGCC
The DNA here is from genome assembly GCF_040647835.1 of Micromonospora sp. NPDC049240. NCBI lineage: Bacteria > Bacillati > Actinomycetota > Actinomycetes > Micromonosporales > Micromonosporaceae > Micromonospora > Micromonospora sp. NPDC049240. The sequence continues at coordinate 99,393 of NZ_JBEZCX010000010.1, read as the reverse complement.
GGCCCCCGACCCGGCGCTGGTCGCCGGCCCGCTGCCGGTCGTACACCTGGGCGAGGACCGGGTGTCGGTGGCCGCGGCCGACCGGCGTGGGCTGCTCGCCACCGTGGCCGGGTGCCTGGCCCTGCACCGACTGGAAGTGATCTCCGCGGACGCCGCCACGGTGGACGGTCGCGCCCTGGTCGAGTGCCGGGTGCAGCCGCGCTACGGGCTCGCCCCCGACCCGATCGCGCTCAGCGCCGACCTGCGCCGGGCGGTGGCCGGCGACGTCTCGGTCACCCAGCGGCTGCGCGGCCGGGCGCTCGCCGCCCGCAGCCGGGGCGCCGCGCCCCGCGTGGTCTGGCACCGGGAGGCGGCCACCGACGCGGTGCTGCTGGAGTTGCGCGCGGCAGACGCGGCCGGCCTGCTCTACCGGGTCACCTGCGCGCTCGACGAGGCCGGCGCCCAGGTGCGCGCCGCCCGGATCGCCACTCTCGGCGGCGACGTGGTGGACACGTTCTACCTGGTCGGCACCGACCTACCGGACGAGCGTCGGGCCGTCGTCGAGGCCGCCCTCCTCGCCGCCGTGTAAGGAAGGGCCCCCTATTAACGTTTTCGGTAGAGGCGGGGCCCCCGCTTAACACCTCGCGCTACGCCCACTGACGTACGCCGGGAGCCGCCGCCGGGCCGACGCGGCGGAGGGCCGCCGGCGGGACGCTCAACGGCATGAACCCGCCCGTGCAGACCGAAGCGCTCACCAAACGGTACGGCGGCCTGACCGCCGTGCGGCATCTCGACCTGACCGTCCGACCCGGCGAGGTATACGGCTTCCTCGGCCCCAACGGCGCCGGCAAGACCACCACGCTGCGCATGCTGCTCGGCCTGGTCCGGCCCAGCGCCGGCACGGTGCGGCTGTTCGGCCGTACCCCCGGCGTCGGGCGGCTCGCCGGCGTCGGCGCGCTGATCGAGGGGCCGGCGTTCTACCCGTACCTGTCCGGCCGGGACAACCTGAGCGTGCTGGCCCGCTACGCCGGCGTCGGCGCGGACCGGGTCGCGGCGGTGCTCGACCAGGTCGACCTCGCCGACCGGGCCGGCGACCGGTACACCGGCTACTCGCTGGGCATGAAGCAGCGCCTCGGGGTGGCCGCCGCGCTGCTGAAGGACCCGCGCCTGCTGATCCTGGACGAGCCGACGAACGGCCTCGACCCGGCCGGCATGGCGGACATGCGGACGCTGATCCGGCGGCTCGGTGCGGCCGGGCACACCGTGCTGGTCTCCAGTCACCTGCTCGGCGAGGTCGAGCAGATCTGTGACCGGGTGGGCGTGATCGCCCGGGGCGCGCTGGTCGCCGAGGGCAGCATCGACGAACTACGCGGCGCGGCCGCGCTGCGGGTGCTCGCCGACCCGCTGGACGCGGCGGCGGAGCGGGCCCGGGAACTCGTCGGCGCGGACCGGGTCCGTGTCGTCGACGGCGGGCTGGAACTGGCGGTCGAGCCGGCGCGGGCCGCCTGGCTGAACACCGCGCTTGTCGGTGCCGGGCTCGCCGTACGCGAGCTGCGGCCCCGGGAGCGGGACCTGGAGCAGATCTTCTTCGACCTGGTGGAAAGGGGTACCGCCGATGTCGCGTAGTTTCGGTGCCGAGCTGGTCAAGCTGGTCCGGCGGCCGGCCGTCTGGCTGCTGCTGGCCATCACGCTGGCGTTGTCGTTGATCTTCACCTACCTCTTCCCGTACGCCGGGGTGGCCGGCGGCGCCGACGGCCCGAACACGGACCGGGCGCTGCCCGCCCTGCTCCCCGACCACCTGGTCGGCAACTCGCTCGGCGGCCTGCCGATCTTCCTCGGCGCGATCCTGCTGATCCTCGGTGTGCTCACGGTCGGCGGCGAGTACGGCTGGGGCACCTGGAAGACCGTGCTCACCCAGGGCCCGACCCGGCTCCAGGTGTACGCGGGCAAGCTGCTCGCGCTCGCGGTCGCCGCGCTGGGCGTGGTGCTTGCCGTGTTCGCGGTCGGCGCGGTGGCCGCCGCGCTGATCGCATCCGCCGAGGCGCAGCCGGTGCGCTGGCCGTCGGCCGGTGATCTGGTGGTCGGCGTCGGCGCGGGGTGGCTCGTCGCGACGATGTGGGCCATGCTCGGTGCCGTGCTCGCGGTCGCGTTGCGTGCGGTGGCGCTCCCGGTCGGCCTGGGACTGGTGTGGATGCTCGCCGTGCAGAACCTGCTCGCCGCCATCGCCGCCCCGCTCGTCGACTGGGTGGCGACCGCCCAGCAGGGGCTGCCGGGCCCGAACGCCGGGGCGTTGGCCGCCGCGCTGGGCGCGCCCGGGGACACCCCGGGTGTCGCCGCCACCGTCGGCGGTGGACAGGCGGCGGTGGTGGTGGCCGCGTACCTGGTGGGCTTCGCGGCGGTCGGCGCGGCGCTGCTGCGCCGGCGGGACATCGGCTGAGCCGGGACGGGGGGAGCGAGGTGGACCGCGAGCGTCGGCGCCGGTGGTCCCTCGACGGCCTGCTCGCCCTGGCCCTGCTGGCGATCGGGCTGGCCGGCACCGGGCCGGCCGGCCTGAACCAGGACGTCCGGGCCGACCTGGGCGCCTATCCGCTGGTGGTGGTCGCCGCGCTCGCGGTGGCGGGACGCCGACGGTGGCCGGTGCCGACCCTGGCCGTGGTCACCGCCGCGACCACGGCGTACCTGATGCTGGACTACCCGTACGGCCCGATCCTGCTGTCGTTCTTCGCCGCGGTCTACGCGGTGGCCGCGCACCTGCCGTTCCGCGACGCGGCGGTGGCCGGCGCGGTCGCGTTGGCCGCGCTGCTGGCCTACGTGTTCGTCGGGGTCCGGCCACCGGGGCCGGTCGGTCTGATGCCGGTCGCCGCGTGGGTGGTGGTGCCGGTCGCGATCGGGGTCACCGTGCGGATGGGCCGGGAGGCCACCGCGCGGAGCCGGGCGGACGGGGCCCGCCGGCTGGCCGACGCGGAGCGGCTGCGGGTGGCCCGGGAGGTGCACGACGTGGTGGGCCACGGGCTCGCCGCGATCCACCTCCAGGCCGAGATCGCGTTGCACCTGCTGGCCCGCAGGCCCGAGCAGGCCGAGGCGGCGCTCACCGCGATCAGCCGGACCAGCCAGGAGGCGTTGGACGAGCTGCGGGTCACGCTCACCGTGGTCCGTCGCGAGGAACCCGTCGACGAGCGCGCGCCGGCGCCCGGGCTGGGCCAGCTCCCGCAGTTGCGGGACCGGCTGGCCGGCGCCGGCGTGCCGCTCACCGTCGAGGTGGCCGGCGTGCCGCGCGCGCTGCCGGCGGCGGTGGACCTGGCCGCGTACCGGGTGGTGCAGGAGGCGCTGACCAACGTGTTGCGGCACGCCGGACCGGCCACCGCCGCGGTCCGCCTCGGCTACGCGCCGGGCCAGGTCACCGTGGAGGTCACCGACACCGGCCGGGGCCCCTCCGCCCGGCCCGCCCGGCCCACCGGCTCGGGCCTGGCCGGCATGCGCGAACGGGTCACCGCGCTCGGCGGTACGTTCAGCGCCGGGGCGGCCCCGGCCGGCGGGTTCCGGGTGCACGCCACGCTGCCCACGGGGGAGGTCACATGATCCGGGTGCTGCTCGCCGACGACCAGGACCTGGTCCGGATCGGACTGCGGGCCCTGGTGGAGAGCGAGGACGACCTGACGGTCGTGGGGGAGGCCACCGACGGGCTCGCCGCCGTGACGGTGGCCCGCCGGGAACGCCCCGACGTGGTGCTGATGGACGTGCGGATGCCCGGCGTCGACGGCATCGAGGCCACCCGTCGCATCGTCGGCGACCCGACGCTGGCCGGCACCCGGGTGGTGGTGCTGACCACGTTCGAGCTGGACGAGTACGTCTTCGACGCGCTCCGGCACGGCGCCAGCGGCTTCCTCACCAAGGACACCCGCCCGGTCGACCTGCTGCGGGCGATCCGCCTGGTCGCCGACGGGGAGGCGCTGCTGTCCCCGTCGGTGACCCGGCGGGTGGTCCGGGAGTTCGCCACCCGGCCGGCCCGGGTGCCGCGTCCGCATCCCCGGCTCGGGTCGCTCACCGACCGGGAACGCGAGGTGGTGGGGCTGGTCGGGGAAGGGCTGAGCAACGCCGAGATCGCGGACCGGCTGGTGGTCAGCCCGGCCACGGCGCGTACCCACGTCAGCCGGGCGATGGTGAAGCTCGGGGCCCGGGACCGGGCGCAACTGGTGGTCTTCGCGTACCAGTCGGGCCTGGTCGTCTCCTGACCCGGTCGAGGGGCGGCCGGGTCGGAGCGGGGGTGCGGGCGGCGGGCTACCCTAACGGTGGGCTGGACAGCCGGCCCGGCCGCACTGTGCCCGCCGATGACGACAAACGGGATGTTCGCGTGTTTGACACCTTGAGTGACCGCCTGTCCGGGATCTTCACCAAGCTCCGCGGCAAGGGGCGGCTCACCGACGCCGACATCGACGCCACCGCACGCGAGATCCGGATGGCGCTGCTGGAGGCCGACGTCGCCCTGCCGGTGGTCAAGGGCTTCATCGCGAACGTCAAGGAGCGGGCCCGCGGGTCCGAGGTCTCCCAGGCGCTCAACCCGGCCCAGCAGATCGTCAAGATCGTCAACGAGGAGCTGATCAACGTCCTCGGTGGCGAGGGGCGGCGGCTCCAGTTCGCCAAGAACCCGCCGACCGTGATCATGCTCGCCGGCCTCCAGGGCTCCGGCAAGACCACGCTCGCCGGCAAGCTGGCCCGCTGGCTCAAGGGCCAGGGCCACCAGCCGCTGCTGGTCGCCGCCGACCTTCAGCGCCCGAACGCCGTCGGGCAGCTCCAGGTGCTCGGCGGCCGGGCCGGCGTCGAGGTGTACGCCCCGGCGCCCGGCAACGGCGTCGGCGACCCGGTGCAGGTGGCCCGCGACTCGATCGAGCACGCCCGCCGCGCCGCCCGCGACATCGTCATCGTGGACACCGCCGGCCGGCTCGGCATCGACGCCGAGATGATGCGGCAGGCGGCGGACATCCGCGACGCGGTCCAGCCGGACGAGGTCATCTTCGTCATCGACGCCATGGTCGGCCAGGACGCGGTCCGCACCGCCGAGGCGTTCCGCGACGGCGTCGGCATCACCGGCGTGGTCCTCTCCAAGCTCGACGGTGACGCCCGCGGTGGTGCCGCGCTCTCCGTCCGGGAGGTCACCGGCCAGCCGATCCTGTTCGCCTCCACCGGCGAGAAGCTGGAGGACTTCGACGTCTTCCACCCCGACCGGATGGCCAGCCGGATCCTCGGCATGGGCGACGTCCTCACGCTGATCGAGCAGGCCGAGGCGGCCTTCGACTCCGATCAGAAGGAGAAGATGACCGCCAAGCTGATGGGCGGGGAGACCTTCACGCTGGAGGACTTCCTCGATCAGCTCATCGCGGTCCGGCGGATGGGTCCGATCGCCAACGTGCTGGCCATGATGCCCGGCATGGGCCAGATGAAGGACCAGATCGCCGAGCTGGACGACAAGCACTTCGACCGGGTCACCGCGATCATCCGGTCGATGACGCCGGGCGAGCGCACCAACCCGAAGATCATCAACGGTTCCCGTCGGGCCCGCATCGCCAACGGTTCCGGCGTCACCGTGATGGACGTCAACCAGCTGCTCAACCGCTTCGCCGACGCGCAGAAGATGATGAAGCAGATGGGCGGCATGATGGGGCTGCCCGGCGGCGGCCGGCGCAAGGCGACCAAGTCGCCCAAGAACAAGCGCAAGGGCACCAAGGGCGGCGGCGGTCGGCCGCGTACCGGCGCCGGGATGCCGGGCGGCTTCCCCGGCGGCATGCCGCAGCTCCCGCCGGGCCTGGACCCGGGCGACCTGGCCGGTGGGCAGGGCCTGCCTCCGGGCTTCAAGCTGCCGAAGATCGACTTCAACAAGCTGGGAAAGGGTGGGGAGAAGGGTCCCCGCTAGCGTGTCGGTGACGGTGGGCGACGCCATCATCTCCTAGGGTGATGTTGCCCCCTGGAAGGAGATGTCAGTGACCGCGGCCCCGATCCTGCCGGAGCGGCACGAGTGGACGGTCGACGACCTGGGCGACCTGCCCAAGGACCTTCCGTACGAACTGATCAACGGAAGGTTGATCGTGCCGTCCCCCACTGCCGTACACCAGGAGCTGTGTGTCGAGCTGCTGCTCGCGCTCCGTGTCAACTGCCCGCCGGAGTTCCTGGTCACCATCGACCTCTCGATGCGGGTCGACCGGCGCAACGAGCCGCGACCCGACGTGGTGGTCATCCGGCGCAAGCACGCCGGCCGGTCACCGGTGCCGGTCGAGGACGCGTTGCTCGCGGTGGAGGTGGTCCCGCCGACGTCGCACTTCCGCGACCTCTACGACAAGGCGAAGGTCTACGCCCGCGCCGGGGTCGGCTCCTACTGGGTGGTGGACCCGCAGCACGAGCGGATCGCGCTCACCGAGTACACGCTGGGTGGCGCTGCCCGCGAGTACGAGCAGTTGACCCACACCGAGGACCTGTTCGTCACCGAGCAGCCCTGGAAGGTCTCGGTCGACCTGCCGGCGTTGACCGCACGACGCAATGACCTGCTGGCCGGCGAGGACGACTGAGATCGGGTAGGACTGTGCGCATGGCTCTGCACGTGCGCGGTGTGTTCCTCCCCGACGACGAGGTCCGGGACGTCTGGCTGGTCGGCGACCGGGTCACCTTCGAACCGGTGCCGGGCGCCGAGACGGTGGCCGACGGCGGCTTCGTGCTGCCCGGCCTGACCGACGCGCACTGCCATATCGGCATCGCCCGGGGCGGCGCGCCGATCACCGGGCTCGACCAGGCCCGCGAACTGGCCCGGATCGACCGGGACGCGGGCGTGCTGGCGATCCGTGACGCCGGCTCGCCGTACCCGTACCCGGAGTTGGAGGACGAGCCGGAGCTGCCACGCCTGGCCCGCGCCGGCCGGCACGTCGCGCCGCCGAAGCGGTACCTGCGCGACATCGGCGTGGAGGTCGACGCCGCCGAGGTGGCCGCGACTGTGGCGGCGCAGGCCGCCGCCGGCAACGGCTGGGTCAAGCTGGTCGGGGACTGGATCGACCGGGGCGTGGGCGACCTGGCGCCGGCCTGGGACGCCGACACGATGACCGCGGCGGTCGCCGCCGCGCACGCCGCCGGGGTACGCGCCGCGGTGCACACGTTCTCCGAGTCGGCCGTGGAGATCATGGTGCGGGCCGGGGTGGACTCGGTGGAGCACGGCACCGGGCTGAGCCTCGACCTGATCGACCTGATGGCCCGGCAGGGCACCGCGCTGGTGCCCACGATGATCAACATTCGGACGTTCGGCCACATCGCGGAGCAGGCCCGACCCAAGTTCCCCGGGTACGCCGACCACATGCTCGCCCTGCGGGACCGCTTCCCCGAGGTGGTCCGCGCCGCGCACGAGGCCGGCGTGCCGATCTACGTGGGCACCGACGCCGGCGGCGGCATCGACCACGGGCTCGCGGCCGAGGAGATGCTGCTGCTGCACGAGCAGGCCGGGATGCCCGCCGAGGACGTGCTGGCCGCCGCCTCCTGGCGGGCCCGGGAGTGGCTCGGCTTCCCCGGCCTGGTCGAGGGCGGCCTCGCCGACCTGGTGGTCTACGCCGCGGACCCGCGCCGCGACCTGCGGGTCGTCCGGACGCCCAGCCGGATCGTGCTGCGCGGCCGCGTGATCCGCTGACGCCGGCGCGCGCCCCCGTCCGTCCGCCCGTCCGTGTGGCTGTCCGCCCGTCCGCGTCGCTGCTGTCTCCCGGAACGAGTGCGTGGGGGTGGGTCAGCGCGGTGGGGCGGCGGCCAGGAACAGGTGGACGGCGAGGTCGGCCAACTTGCCGGCGGTCTCGTCGACCGGGGCCCGGGGCAGCACGATGTGGCTCACCACCAGGCGCACCACGCTGTCCGCCGCGAACGCCAGGGCCGCCGGGTCGGCGTCGGGCAGGTGGCACCCGGCCCACTCCAGCAGCGCCGCGGTCGACTCGGTGAGCACCAGCTCGGAGCGGGTGGTCAGGTAGGGCAGCAGTTCGTCCGAGCCGCCCCGGGCGCTGGTCAGGATCGCCTTGACCAGCGGGTTGTCGGCGGCGGCGGCGAGCGTCCGGCGGATCGCCGCGTACGCGGCCGCGCGCACGTCGGCGCCGTGCTCGCCGAGCGCGGCCCGGACGTCGCCGACGAAGCGGTCCACCTCGCGTCGGGCCAGCGCCTCGGCCAGGCCGGCCTTGGTGCCGAACTCGTTGTAGACCGTCTGCCGGCTGACGCCGGCGGCCTCGGCCACCGCGCCCATCCGTACGCCGTCCCAGCCGCAGGCCACGGTCTGCGCCCGGGCGGCCTCCACGATCGCGTTCCGTGCGTCACCCATCGACGTCGAAGTCTACGGCCGCCGGGTCGACACGGCGCGGGTCGGCTCCCCGGCGCAGCGGCGACCCGCGCGACGCATAGGATGTGCGGTCATGGCACGCGTGCTCACTCCCCGTGCGGAGGACTTTCCCCGCTGGTACCAGGACCTGATCGCCAAGGCGAAGCTGGCCGACAACGGCCCGGTTCGGGGCACCATGGTCATCCGACCGGCCGGCTACGCCATCTGGGAGCGGATGCAGGCCGAGATGGACGCCCGGATCAAGGCGGCCGGCGCGGAGAACGCGTACTTCCCGCTCTTCATCCCGGAGAGCTACCTCAAGCGCGAGGCCGAGCACGTCGAGGGCTTCTCGCCGGAGCTGGCGGTGGTCACCCACGGCGGCGGCAAGCAGCTCGCCGAGCCGGTGGTGGTGCGCCCCACCAGCGAGACGGTCATCGGCGAGTTCATGGCCAAGTGGATCGACTCGTACCGGGACCTGCCGCTGCTGCTCAACCAGTGGGCGAACGTGGTCCGGTGGGAGCTGCGCCCGCGGATCTTCCTGCGTACCAGCGAGTTCCTCTGGCAGGAGGGGCACACCGCGCACGCCTCCCGGGACGACGCCCGCGCCTACGCCCGGCGGATCCTGCACGAGGCGTACGAGGATCTGATGGTCAACGTGCTGGGCATCCCGGTGGTGGTCGGCCTGAAGACCGCCCGGGAGCGCTTCGCCGGGGCCACCGCCACGTACACGTGCGAGGGCATGATGGGCGACGGTAAGGCGCTCCAGCTCGGCACCAGCCACGAGCTGGGGCAGAACTTCGCCAAGGCGTTCGACATCAGCTACTCGTCGGCCGAGGGCGGCCGGGAGCACGCCTGGACCACCTCCTGGGGCACCTCGACCCGGATGCTCGGCGGGCTGATCATGGCGCACGGCGACGACAACGGGCTGCGGGTGCCGCCGAAGCTGGCGCCGGTCCAGGCGTACGTGATGGTCGTCAAGGACGGCGAGGGCGTGAGCGAGGCCGCGACCAAGCTGCGCGACGCGCTGCGCGACGCCGGTGTCCGGGTGGCGTTGGACGACCGCACCGACACCGCGTTCGGCCGCCGTGCCGTCGACGCCGAGCTGCGCGGTTACCCGGTCCGCGTCGAGGTCGGCCCGCGCGATCTGGCCGCCGGCAACGCGGTGGTGGTCCGGCGTACCGACGGCTCGAAGGCCCCCACGCCGGTGGCTGACGTGGTCGGCGCGGTGCTGGCCGCGCTGGAGGCCGACCAGCGGGCGCTGCACGACCAGGCGCTGGAGTTCCGCCGGTCCCGCACCGTCGAGGTGTCGACGCTGGCCGAGGCGATCGAGGCGTCCGCCACCGGTTGGGCCATGGTGCCCTGGTCGGCGGTGGGCGTGCCCGGTGAGGCCGAGGCGAACGCGCAGGGCGTCACCGTCCGCTGCCTGCTCCGCGCCGACGGCTCGGTGCCGGACACCGAGGACGAGCCCGACCTGGTCGCCATCCTCGCCCGCGCCTACTGAGGGTGTAAGGAAGGGCCCCCTGTTAACGCATTCGGTAGAGGCGGGGCCCCCTCTTAACAAGTCAGGGATGGTGAGCGTGCGCTTCGAACCCGGCCGGCTGGTCCTGCACCGCAACGTGCGGCACGGGCGGATCGGGTGGGTCCGGACGGCCCGCGTCGTCTCCGACGACGAGCGCGGGCTGCTGCTCTGGGTGCCCCGCGACGCGCCGGTGGCGTACGAGGTGACCGCGGCCGGGTCGGGCATGCGCGCGGTGCCGTTCGCCGAGTGGATCGTCTCCTCGTACGCCCTGGCGGTCGGCACCTGGAACGGGCCGTCGGTGCTCAAGTTCCTGCCCGCCGGCGCCGCCCACTCGGTGTGGTGGTTCTCCGACGAGCGGGGCCGGTTCAAGAACTGGTACGTGAACCTGGAGGAGCCCGGCGTCCGCTGGGACGACGGCGCGGTGGCCGGGGTCGACATGGTGGACCAGGACCTCGACGTGGTGATCCACCCGGACCTGACCTGGGAGTGGAAGGACGAGGACGAGTTCACCGAGCGGCTCGCCTTCCCGGAGCACTACTGGGTGACCGACGAGAAGGCGGTGCGCGCCGAGGGGGAACGGGTGATCCGGATCGCCGAGTCGGGCGCGTTCCCGTTCGACGGGACGTGGTGCGACTTCACGCCGCCCGCGGAGTGGGACGTTCCGGACGAGCTACCGCCCGGCTGGGACCGCCCGCCGGCGCGCTGAGGGTGTCCTTCGTCACGGACCGGCCGGTCCGGGGCGCGCGGTCCGGGTCCGGTGCGAGCGTTCCGGGTCGGATCTGGCAGAATGGTCCGCTGGTATCCGGCACGCGTCCGGCGCCCTCTAACCCGGGCGCGTCGCCAGTTCACCGAGCAGTCTCCGGCCCAAACCCCACTGTGCCGGTCGGCGCTCACCCGCCACACCGCCCAGACGGGCCGGTGAGATCGCAACAGGAGCGAAACAACTGTGGCCGTAAAGATCCGGCTCCTGCGGATGGGCAAGATCCGCAACCCGCAGTACCGCATCGTCGTCGCCGACTCGCGCACCAAGCGTGACGGTCGCGCGATCGAGTTCGTCGGTGTGTACCAGCCGAAGGAGGACCCTTCGGTGATCGAGGTCCGGTCGGAGCGGGTCCAGTACTGGCTGTCGGTCGGCGCTCAGCCGAGCGAGGCCGTGCAGCGTCTGCTGGAGCTGACCGGTGACTGGCAGAAGTTCAAGGGCCTGCCGGCCCCGCCGCCGCTGAAGGTCGCCCCGGAGCGGGCCGACCGCAAGGCGGCGTACGAGGCCGAGGCGAAGGCCGCCGCCGGTGTGGCGGACACCCCGGCCAAGCCGGCCAAGAAGGCCGCCAAGACGGAGGCCGCGAAGCCCGAGGCCGAGGCGCCGAAGGCGGAGGAGCCGAAGGCCGAGGCGCAGACCGGCGCCGAGTCCGGCGAGCAGGCCTGACATGGCGCTGCGTCCCGCCCTGGAGCACCTGGTCAAGGGGATCGTCGACCACCCGGATGACGTCCGGGTGCGGATGGTCGATTCCCGTCGGGGCAAGCGGCTCGAGGTCCGCGTGCACCCGGAGGACCTCGGCACGGTGATCGGGCGGTCCGGACGGACCGCCAAGGCGCTGCGCCAGGTGATCGGCTCCATCGGCGGACGTGGGGTACGCGTCGACATCGTCGACTCGTACTGATGCTTCTCGTCGTCGGCCGGATCGGCAAACCGCACGGCATCCGCGGTGAGGTCACCGTGGAGGTGCGGACCGATGAGCCCGAAGCACGCTTCGCCCCCGGTTCGGTGCTGGTCACCGAGCCGGGGGTGGTGCCGGCCGAGCCCGGCGCCTGGCGGGTGCCGCCGACGCTGACCGTGGAGTCGGCGCGCTGGCACCAGGGCCGCCTGCTGGTCGTGTTCGCCGGCGTCCTGGGTCGCGACGTCGCCGAGGCGCTGCGCAACACGCTTGTCGGCGTGGACAGCGCGGACGTCGCCGAGCCGGACGACCCGGAGGAGTTCCACGACCACCAGTTGGTCGGGCTCGCCGTGGTCACCCGGGACGGGGAACGGCTCGGCGAGGTGGACCGCATCGACCACGCCCCCGCCTCCGACCTGTTGGTGGTGCGGCGTCCGGCGGGAAGTCCCGTGCTCGTTCCGTTCGTCAAGGCGATCGTGCCCGAGGTGGATCTCGCCGGCGGTCGCGTCGTCGTCGACCTGCCCGGCGGTTTGCTCGACCTCTAGCTGGAGCCACCGCATGCGCGTCGACATCGTCTCGATCTTCCCGGAGTACTTCGCCCCGCTGGACCTCTCGTTGATCGGCAAGGCCCGGGCGAACGGGCTGCTGCGGCTGGCCGTACACGATCTGCGGACCTGGACCCACGACGTGCACCGCACGGTGGACGACACGCCCTACGGCGGCGGTCCCGGCATGGTGATGCGGCCGGAGCCGTGGGGTGAGGCGTTGGACGCGCTGGCCCCCGACGAGCTGAGCCCGGACGGCCACACGCTGCCCCGGCTGCTCGTCCCGTCGCCGGCCGGCGTCCCGTTCACCCAGGCGATGGCGCACGAGTTGGCCACCGAGTCGCACCTGCTCTTCGCCTGCGGCCGGTACGAGGGCATCGACCAGCGGGTGCTCGACCACGCGGCGGCCCGGATGCCGGTGACCGAGGTCTCGCTCGGCGACTACGTGCTGTTCGGTGGCGAGGTCGCCGTGCTGGTCATCCTGGAGGCGGTCACCCGGCTGCTGCCCGGGGTGCTCGGCAACGCCGGCTCGCTGGACGAGGAGTCGCACGCGCACGGGCTGCTGGAGGCGCCGCTCTACACGAAGCCGGCGACCTGGCGTGACCTCGACGTGCCCGAGGTGCTCCGCTCCGGCGACCATGCCCGGATCGCGCGCTGGCGACGCGACGAGGCGCTGCGGCGCACCGCGGCCCGTCGCCCCGACCTGGTCGGCGCGCTGCCCCCGGAGAGCCTGGACCAGCGGGACCGGGCGGCGCTGGACCGGGGTGGGTTTCAGTCCCCGCCGGGGCATGTGGCAAAGTAGAGGGGTTGCCGCATCCGTTCACGCCGTGGGCGGCTGCGAGGACCCCCGACCGGGGCCGGCGTCGCCGGTCACCACCCGGGGGTCAGAATCACCCGTTCGCGCATCGACTGACGATGCGCCGTGAGCCTCACGAGGACGCAGCGATGAACATCCTGGACGCCCTTGACGCCCAGTCGAAGCGCGCCGACCTGCCCGACTTCCGTGCCGGTGACACCGTCAAGGTGCACGCGCGGGTCGTCGAGGGCAGCCGGTCCCGGGTCCAGATCTTCCAGGGCGTGGTCATCCGTCGCCAGGGTGACGGCCTGCGCGAGACCTTCTCGGTCCGCAAGATCAGCTTCGGTGTCGGCGTGGAGCGGACCTACCCGCTGAACAGCCCGGGCATCGACCGGATCGAGATCGTGACCCGCGGTGACGTGCGGCGCGCCAAGCTCTACTACCTGCGCGAGCTGCGCGGCAAGAAGGCCAAGATCAAGGAGCTGCGGGAGAAGCAGCCGGCGAACTGATCCACTTCCGCCACGCCGTCCCGCCTGCGCGGATGTCGTATCGACCGGATCGCATTACCCTGGTCGGTACGGGCGCAGCCGGACGGCGCGAAGCGGTCCACTGCCGCCCGTGGGGTCTTCGAGGAGACTCCCGGGCGGTAGTGTCGTTTTCGCGGCGATCCGGAGAGTGGCATGGTGCAGATGCTTGACGAGGACGGCACCGTCGATCCCTGGCGCCGGCGGTCCCGGCGTTCCCGACGGCAGATGCCGCTCTGGCAGGAGTTGCCGCTGCTGCTCGTCGTGGCGTTCTGCCTCGCGGTGCTGATCCGCACGTTCCTGCTCCAGGCCTTCTTCATCCCGTCCGGGTCGATGGAGAACACGCTGCTCATCGGCGACCGGGTGCTGGTCAACAAGGTCGTCTACGACATGCGCGACCCGGTCCGCGGCGAGGTCGTGGTGTTCCGGGGCACCGACCGCTGGGTCGCCCAGGAGGCGCCGGCCCCGCCGACCAACCTCGCCGGCAAGGTCGGCCGCACGCTCGGCGACCTGGTCGGGGTCAGCCGCCCCGGCGAGAAGGACTTCATCAAGCGCGTCATCGGGGTGCCGGGCGACAAGGTCTGGTGCTGTGACGACGGCCGCGTCGTGGTCAACGGCACGCCGCTGGAGGAGCAGGCGTACGTCTCCGAGGACTCCCCGGTCGACCTGCCGCCCAACCCGAAGGAGTGCCGCTCCCGGCAGTTCACCGAGGTGGTGGTGCCGCCCGGGCAGATCTTCGTGATGGGCGACCACCGACTGGTGTCGCAGGACGCCCGCTGCCAGGGGCCGGTGCCGATCGACAACGTGGTCGGCCGGGCCTTCATGATCGTCTGGCCGTCCGAGCGGTGGACCAGCCTGCCCGTACCCAAGACGTTCGCGGACCTGCCCCGCGCGGACGCCGCGCCGGCCCGTCCGGTCCCGATCGATCCCGACCCGCTGGGGGGTGTCGTCCTGATTCTTCCGGTCGCGGCCACGCTGGCCGTTCTCCCGGGTTCGGGGCGACTGCGCCGCACCGGTGGACGTAGGCTCCTCCCGTGATTGACGAGCAGACCGAAAAGCCGCGCAGCTCCTTCTGGAAGGAACTGCCCATCCTCCTGGGTGTGGCGATCCTGGTCGCAGTGCTGGTTCGTGCCTTCGTGCTGCAGACCTTCTTCATTCCGTCCCCGTCCATGGAGAACACCCTCGCGATCGACGATCGGGTGCTGGTCAACAAGCTGGTCTACGACTTCCGCTCGCCGCACCGCGGTGAGGTGATCGTCTTCAAGGCGCCCACCGAGTGGAGTGGCAACCCCAACGGTGAGGACTTCATCAAGCGGGTGATCGGCGTCGGGGGCGACCACGTGGTCTGCTGCGACCGCACCGGCGGCCAGGAGCGGCTGGTCATCAACGGCAAGCCGATCGACGAGCCGTTCGTCTTCCCCGGCAACAAGCCCGCCGACCAGGACTTCGACATCACCGTGCCGAAGGGTCGGCTGTGGGTGATGGGCGATCACCGGGAGGCCTCCGGCGACTCACTGGAGCACTGGCAGCAGTCCGGTGAGGACATCACCGAGGCCACCATCCCGGAGGGTGAGGTCGTCGGCCGGGCCTTCACGATCTTCTGGCCGGTCGACCGGGCCACCTGGCTCACCGTGCCCAAGCAGTTCGACGGCATCCCCAATCCCTGACCGGAGCGCGTGGTCGTTCGTCGGAGGCGTCTGGCAGGCTGGTGCGGTGACCGTCTACACCCCTCGTCGCGCGGCCCGGGTGCTGCTGATCGACGCCGCCGGCCGGGTGCTGCTGTTCGAGGGCAGCGATCCGGGCCGGCCGGGGCACCGCTACTGGTTCACCCCGGGCGGCGGGCTCGACCCGGGGGAGACCCCGGCGCAGGGCGCGGCGCGGGAGTTGGCCGAGGAGACCGGCCTCCGGCTGACGCCGGCCGAGCTGGGCGCGCCGGTCTGGTCGGAGACCGTCGAGTTCCCGTTCGACGGCGTCTGGTACCGCCAGGAGCAGGAGTTCTTCCTCGTCCGGGTGCCCGGGTGGGAGGTCGACACCGCCGGCTTCGACGAGATCGAGCGGGCCAGCGTGCACGGGCACCGCTGGTGGGTGGTGACCGACCTGGCCGCCACCACCGAGCGCTACTACCCGCCCGACCTGCCCGACCGGCTCGGCCGGGTGCTGACCGGGGGTGGCACGTGCTGACCCCGCCGCGCACGGTGGTGCGCCGCGACGGCGGCCTCTACGCGTTGGAGCGGGCGCTGCAACGGCGCGGCTTCCGGCACGTGGCGGGCGCCGACGAGGCCGGCCGGGGCGCCTGTGCCGGGCCGCTGGTGGCCGCCGCCGCGGTGCTGCCCGAGGGGCGGCGCGGTGAGATCGACGAACTGGCCGACTCGAAGCTGCTCACCCCGGCGGCCCGCGAGCGGGTCTACCACGAGGTGGTGGCCCGGGCCCTGGCGTACGCCGTGGTGATCATCCCGGCCGAGGAGGTCGACGCGCGCGGGCTGCACGTGTGCAACCTGGCCGCGATGCGCCGCGCGCTCGCCTCGCTCGACACCCGGCCGGACTACGTACTGACCGACGGCTTCGGGGTGGACGGGCTCGATGTGCCGGGGCTGGCGGTCTGGAAGGGGGACCGGGTGGCGGCCTGCGTCGCGGCGGCGAGCGTGCTCGCCAAGGTCACCCGGGACCGCATCATGGTGGAGCTGGACGGGCGCTTCCCGGGCTACGGCTTCGCCGAGCACAAGGGCTACATCACCGCGGAGCACAGCGCGGCGCTGCGGGAGCGGGGGCCCTGCCGGGAACACCGGTTCTCGTACGTGAACGTGGCGGCCGTCTCCGGGCGGGACGGCCGGCCGCCGCGGGCCCGCCGCCCGGCCGGCGGGGAGCCGACGACACCGGTCACCGGTCGTGGGGCCGGGGGTCGGGACGAGCCGATGGAGCACTCCGGCCCGCCAGGGGGTACCGTCGGCGTGGCGTTGGGCGAGCAGCCTCGACCTCCGGTGTCGGTGGGGGAAGATGTGGTCATGGAAGGCGGAGTGCGATGAGCGCGGAAGATCTCGAGAAGTACGAGACCGAGATGGAGCTGCAGCTCTACCGGGAGTACCGCGACATTGTCCGTCAGTTCTCCTACGTGGTGGAGACCGAGCGCCGTTTCTACCTGGCGAATCAGGTGGACCTGCACGTCCGCAACTCCGACGGTGAGGTCTACTTCGAGGTCGAGATGCACGACGCCTGGGTGTGGGACATGTACCGTCCTGCCCGTTTCGTCAAGAACGTCCGAGTAATGACGTTCAAGGACGTCAATGTGGAAGAGCTCGAAAAGCCCGACATCTCGCTTCCCGCGGATTCGGGCTTCGGCGGCTGAGCCGGGCGGGCCGAACCGCCCCGCCGCCGGGCGCGGATCACTCCGCCGGCACGACCACCTCGACGCGCTGCACCAGGTTGTTCGCGAACCCACCCCGGTTCCACGGCTGCTCGACCGGCTGGGTCCGCCCCGAGGCGTCAGTCGCCCGCGCCCCCAGCACGTACCGCCCCGGCGTCGCCGTCCACGCCACCGACCACCGGCGCCACGCCCACCCGCCCCCGGTGGGCTCGTCCAGACGCGCCGGCGTCCAGGTGTCGCCGCCGTCGAACGTCACCTCGACCGACGTCACCGGCGCGTGCCCCGACCAGGCGCGACCGTCCACCGTGCACGGCCCGGGCCGCAGCACCCGCGTGCGGGACATGAAATCCGGGAACCCGGGCGGACGCACCAGCGCGCGGGGCTCGATCCGGGTCACCGGCACGCCCGGGTCGACGGCGTCGGTCCGCAGCCGGTAGGCCACCGCGTTCTGGTAACCGTCGAACGGCTCCGTCGTCACCCGGATGTCGCGCAGCCACTTGACGTGCGCCATGCCGTACCAGCCGGGCACGATGAGCCGCAGCGGGGCGCCGTGCTGCGGCAGCAACGGAGCGCCGTTCATCTCGTACGCCAGCAGCACCTCCTCGCGCAGCGCGTCGGGCACCGGCAGCGCGCGTTGGTAGTCCTGCTCGATGCCGCGCTCCACCCCGTGGTCGGCGCCGGTGAACACCACGTCGACCGCGTCGGCGGACAGGCCGGCCTCGCGCAGCAGCGGAGCCAGCGGGGTGCCCGTCCACTCGGCGTTGCCCACCGCCTCCACCAGCCAGGGCTGGCTGACCGGCCGCGGATGCAGCAACGCCCGTCCGTTGCCGGCGCACTCCAGCGTGACCTGCCGGGTGACCCGGGGCCGGGCGCGCAACGTCGCCAGGTCCAGCCGGAGCGGACGCTCGACCGCCCCGGACACGGTCAGCGTGTGCCCGGCCGGGTCCACGTCCGGGATGTCGTAGTGGATGAGCAGGTAGTGCAGGCCCGCCGGCGTCACGTCGTACCGCAACGCCTCCAGCGGGATGCCGTGGTTGCGCGCGGCGAGCTGAAGCTCCTCGACGCTGATCGCCTCGTCCGGCCCGGCGACCCGCGAGGGGCGGCTGACGTCGTCCACAGAGGTCATCGCTGCTCCAACTCGTCGTACCCCACGAACTCGAACATCCGCACCGCCGGGGCGAGCGGCCGGGGCGGGCCGGTGAAGCGGTGCGCGCCGACCCCCACCCCGTCGGCCGGGCTGCTCACCGCCACCGGCACGAAGCCCTCCTCGGCGAACCAGTCGCAGATGACGGGCACCAGGTTCGGCTCCCGCCGGTGCCGGGTCCACAGCACCGTGCCACCGGTGGCGCAGAGCGACGCACAGTGTCGCACCGTCGACCGGATGTCGTCGTCGTCGATATTGCCGAAGATGCCGCAGGCCAGCACCAGGTCCGCCGGGACCAGGTCGGCGTAGCGGTCGGTCAGGGCCGCGTCGCCGGTGACGACCTCCACGCCGGTCAGCCCCGCCTCGGCGGCGGCCCGGCGGGCCGGTTCGGTGTTGCGCGGATCCAACTCGACCAGGCGGGCGGTCACGTCCCGGCCGCGGGGATGGGTGGCGAGCACCGGGATCAGGTCGCGTCCCTGGCCGGCGCAGAGGCTGATCGCGCGCAGCGGGCCGGGCGGCGCCGCGTCCAGCGCCTCGACGATCCGGTGCCGCACCTCGACGAGCCGCCGGGACAGCGCCGAGTCGGGTTGGTCGTAGTCGCGGTGCCAGGCGTGCCAGTCCTTCGTCACGCGGCCAGCATAGGCGGATCTGCCATAGCAGATCCGTCCCGAGTTCGGGCGTCGTCCACAAGCGGGTGTCCGTCCACAGGGTCGTCCGTGAGCGGTGGCCGGACGCCGGGCGGCGCGGGCAGAGTGCCGGCATGGCTACCCCGATCGGTCGCGCCGGTTCGGCCGTGCTGCTGGTGCTGCTCCTCACGCCGGGCCCGTCCGCCGAGCCGTCGCACCGCCTGGCCCCGGCCGGCGCCGTACACCCGGCAGGTCCAACGCTGGTCCGGGCTTCCCCTCCGAACGGCGCCGCGCCGTTGGTCGGTCGACCGGTGTCGGCGGCGCCGGGAACCGGTCCGGCGGCACGTTTCCGGTGGCCGTTGCCGGGCCCACCCCGGGTGGCCCGGCGGTTCGACCCGCCACCCCGGCCCTGGCTGCCCGGGCACCGGGGCGTGGACCTCGTCGCCGGGGCGGGTGCCGAGGTGCGCGCCGCCGGATCGGGAACGGTCCTCTTCGCCGGCGCGGTGGCCGGCCGGCCGGTGCTCACAGTCGGGCACGGTGACGGGCTGCGCACCACCTACGAGCCGGTCCGCTCCCGGCTCGCGGCCGGCACCCGGGTCGACGCCGGCACCCCGGTCGGCGAGCTGCTCGCCGGCCACCCCGGTTGCGCCGCCGCAGCCTGCCTGCACTGGGGACTGCGCCACGGCGACGACTACCTGGACCCGCTCGCCCTGCTCGGGCTGGGCCGGGTCCGACTCCTCCCACTCAACCCGACGCCAGCCACGCCGGCCGACCCGGGCGCTCAGCCCTGGGCGAGCAACGTGGGCAGCCGCACCGCCAGCCGGTCGTACTCCTCCGGGGTGTTGTAGACCTGGCCGCACAGCCGCAGGTAACCCCGGCCGTTCCAGCCGGCCACCGACACCTCGGCGGCCAGCCGCTCCGCGATCCGGGCCCGCAGCGCCCGGGCCGCGTCCAGCGTCGTCGCGACGCCGGGCGGCAGCGGCACGAGACGCATGGCGACCGCCGGTCCGCCGGGCGCCGGCAGCCGCTCCGGCGCCACCCCCAGCGCGTCCCCGACCACCCGTTGCCCGTACGCGGCCAGCGCCGCGTTGTGCGCGCGCACCCGGTCCACGCCGAGGCTGCGCAGCGTGAACACGCCGACCGGGGCGGCCAGCCAACCGGTGTAGTCGTCGGTGGCCTGCCACTCGACCCGGGTGGGGAACCCGCTGCCCTGCTCCCACGAGACGACGAGCGGCTGGATCCGCTCCCGCCACGGCTCCGCCACCACCAGCGCGGCGGTGCCGCGCGGCGCGTACGCCCACTTGTGCAGGTTGCCGACCCAGAAGTCGGCGCCGATCGACGCCACCGTGGCCGGCAGCATGCCCGGCGCGTGCGCCGCGTCCACCAGCACCGGCACCTCCCGTTCCCGGGCCACCGCGACGAGCGCCGCCGCCGGGAACAGCCGGGCGGTCGGCGAGGTGAGCTGGTCGACGATCAGTAACCGGGTCCGCCCGGGGCGCAGCCCGGCCCGGACGATCTCGACGATCTCCTCGTCGGTGGCCGTCAACGGCACCGGCAGGGTCCGGGACACCGCCCCGGTCCGCTCGCACTCCCGGGCCACCGACAGGGCGACCGCGCCGTACCCGTGGTCGGTGGTCAGCACCTCGTCGCCGGGGCGCAGCCGCAGCGACTGCAACACCACGGCCGCGCCGGTGGTGGCGTTGCCAACCAGGGCGGTGCCGTCCGGGTCGGCGCCGAGGAAGGTGGCCAGGTGCCGCCGGGCGTGGGTGATCCGGTCGACCAGGCCCTGGCCGAAGAACCGCATCGGATTGGCCTCCATCTCGTCGCGCAGCCGCTGCTGGGCGCGCTGCACGACGACCGGCACGGCACCGAACGAGCCGTGGTTGAGGTGGCTGACGGACGGGTCGAGGGAGAAGAGCAGCCGAGCCCCGGGAATCGGCTCGGGCGGCTGCGGCACCGTCATCCGTCGATGGTAGCCCGCCGTGGATCACCGCCGGCCGGTTCCGTCAGGCCCGTGGGTGCGCCTGCCGGTAGGCCGCCCGCAGCCGCTCGACCGAGACGTGTGTGTAGATCTGCGTGCTGGCCAGCGACGAGTGCCCGAGCAGCTCCTGCACGGCGCGCAGGTCCGCGCCGCCTTCGAGCAGATGGGTGGCGGCCGAGTGGCGCAGCCCGTGCGGGGTCACCCGCGGCACGCCGGCCGCGGCGGTCCAGCCGGCCACGATCCGCCGGGCGGTCGTCGGGTTCAGCCGCCCGCCCCGGGCCCCGAGCAGCAGCGCGCGGCCCGAGCCGGGCACCACCAGGGCGGGCCGGCCGGCGTCGAGCCACGCGTCCAGGGCGCGCTGCGCCGGGACCCCGTACGGCACCGCCCGCTCCCGGCCGCCCTTGCCCAGCACGCGTACCACCCGGCGGCCCTGGTCGACGTCCGTGACGTCCAGGCCGCACGCCTCGCTGATCCGCACCCCGGTGCCGTAGAGCAGTTCGAGCAGCAGCCGGTCCCGCAGCAGCACCGCCTCCGGCGGACCGGCTCCGTCGCCCGCACCGGCTCCGTCGCCCGCACCGGCCCCGTCGCCCGCGTCGGGTTCGGTCTCGGCGGGTAGTCCCGTGTCCCGGTCGGCGGCCTCGGCGGCCCGTGCCGGTGCGTCCATCAGGGCGGCGGCCTGATCGGCGCGCAGGACGGTGGGCAGGTCCCGGCGGGCCCGGGGGCTGGCCAGCGGCGCGGCGATGTCGCCGGGAAGCAGGCCGGCCCGGTGCGCCCAGGCGCTGAAGGTCCGGGCGGCGGCGGCCCGCCGGGCCAGCGTCGTCCGGGCGGTCCCCATGGTCCGCTGCCGGGCCAGCCAACTGCGCAGCACCGCGAGGTCCAGCTCGGGCAGGTCGGCGCAGCCCATCCGCGCCGCGTGGTCCAGCAGTGAGACCACGTCCGTGACGTACGCCCGGACGGTGTGCGCGGAGCGGTTCCGCACCCGGGACAGGTGGTCGGCGAAGTCGTCCACCGCCGCACGCATGGCGGTGGGCAGCGCCGCGTGGAGGTCGCGGGTGCCGCCGCGTCGTCCGCTCATGCCCACCTCGTCGTCGATCCCGCGCCGGCGGGGGCCCCGTGGTCGGGATGAGCCTACGGGCACCGGGTGAGACACTCGGGTGCCGACAGGCGGACGCGCGCTGCCCGCCACAGTCTCTCGTACGGTCCGTCCACCGTGGCCTGCCGGACGCGATCCGGGGTCTCGTCGCGGAGCTGGAGACCGGGGAGCGGAACGTGGTCACCCGTCTCCGGTCCGGGCGTCCGTCCGCCTGACGGTCGCCGGCGGGGGAGCCAACGCGTACCCGCCGTCGCGGCGCACCACGAGGTGGAGTTCCTCCAGCAGCGACAGCTTCCGCATGGCCGTCCGGATGTCCACGCCGGCCCGGGCGGCCAGCGCCTCCAGCCCGATCACGCCGCGGCGCGGAAACGTCTCCACCAGCAGCGTGGCCTCGTCGTCGAGCTGGTCGGTGGGCCGACTCGGCCCGCGTACGGGCGGGGCGAGGTCCGCGCCGATCCGACCCACCTCCTCCAGCACGTGTGCCACGCCGGTGACCAGGCGGGCCCTCGGCTCCTCGCGGAGGATCTCGTGGGCGCCGACGGACATGGCCGACGTGACCGGACCCGGAACGACCATGGCCGGGCGGTTGAGGGCGAGCGCCCGTCTCGTCGTCTGGGTCGCCCCGCTGCGGGCGGACGCCTCCACCAGCACGGTGCCGAGGGTGCCGGCGGCGATCACGCGATTCCGGATGAGGAACCGGGGACGCAGGGGCTCCGCCCCGGGCAGCCATTCGCCGAGCAGCAACCCGGACTCGGCGATCCGGTCGAAGAGCGCGGCGTTACCCATCGGGTAGGGCCGGTCGATCCCGCACGCCAGGACGCTCACCGTCACCCCGCCGGCGTTCAGCGCGCCTCGGTGCGCCGCCGCGTCGACGCCGAAGGCACCCCCGGAGACCACGGTCCAGCCCCGGTCGGCGAGACCGTAGCCGAGCTCGGTCGCCACGTGCAGGCCGTACGCGGTCGCGGCCCGGGCGCCGACCACGGCCACGGAACGCTCCAGGGATTCGTCCAGTCGCGGGGCGCCGCGCAGCCACAGGCACAGCGGCGGGGCGGTTTCCAGGTCCACCCGCCGGCTGGCGTCGGGCAGTCGGAGACGGCGCAGGTCGGCGAGTCGAACCGGCCACTCGGCGTCCTCCGGGCAGATGACGCGGGCACCGAGCCGTTCCGCGCGGGCCAGCGCGTCAGCGGCGGCACCGCGTGCGTCACCGCTGGCGCGGCGGGCCGCCACGGTGGCGCGGAGCCGGTCCTCGGGTGCGCCGCCGTCGAGCAGCAGGTCCAGCGTGGCGATCGGGCCGATCGAGTCCACCAGCCGGTACACGGTCCAGGTGCCGGGCTCGGCGAGCCAGGTCAACGCCAGCCGGGCGAGCAGCCGCTCCTCTCCGGTGCTCATGCGGCCGCTCCCGTCCTGAGTTGGAGGGCCTCCAGCACGTCCTGCCGGTCCGGGCGTGCTCGCCCGTCCAGGTCGGCGACGGTCCAGGCCATCCGGATGACGCGATCGAAGCCGCGTGCGGAGATCGATCCGGAGTCCAGCCGGGCGCGAAGCTCAGCGGTGTCGTCGGCGGGGAGCCGCCACGGTGGACGACGGAGGAGCGGCCCCGGTATCTCGGCGTTGAGCCGGTGCCCGGTGCCGGCCCACCGGTCGGCGGCGGCTCGTCGGGCCGCGGCGACGCGGGCGGCGACCGTCGACGAGGACTCGCTCACGGTCACCGTCTCCATCAGCTCCGCCGCGGTCACCGGCATCAGTTGCACCTGCACGTCGACCCGGTCGAGCAGCGGCCCCGAGAGCCGGCCGAGGTAGCGCCGCCGGGCCTGCGGGGCGCACTCGCAGTCGGCGTCGCCGGACGGCTTCGCGCAGGGGCAGGGGTTGGCGGCCAGCACCAGTTGGGAACGGGCCGGGTACTCAACGGCGCCCCGGGTGCGGGCGACCCGGACCCGTCCGCTCTCCAGCGGCTGGCGCAACGCCTCCAGCGCGCCCTTGCTGAACTCCGGTGCCTCGTCGAGGAAGAGCACGCCCCGGTGGGCCAGCGACACGGCGCCGGGCCGGGCCAGCCCGGAGCCGCCACCGACCAGCGCGGGCACCGTGGTGGTGTGGTGCGGCGCCTGGAACGGTGGGCGGCGCAGCAACCCGCCGCCGGGCGGCAGCAGGCCGGCGATCGAGTACAGCGCCGTCACCTCCAGAGCGGCCTCGTCGTCCAGCGCGGGCAGGATCGACGGCAGCCGTTCGGCGAGCATGGTCTTGCCGGCCCCGGGCGGGCCGAGCAGGGCGAGGTGGTGGCCGCCGGCGGCGGCGATCTCCAGTGCCCGCCGGCCGAAGGGCTGCCCGGCGACGTCGCTGAGGTCGGGACCGGTGGGCGCGCCGGCCGGCGGCGGCTCCGGTGAGGCGAGCAGTGGCACGCCGCCGCGGACGTGCGCGACGAGCCGGTGCAGCGTGTCGACCCCGTGCACCCGTACGCCGGGGATGACGGCGGCTTCCGCGGCGTTGCCGGCCGGCACCACGACGCGCGGGCAGCCGGCCCGGGCGGCGGCGGCGACCATGGGCAGGGCGCCCCGGACCGGGCGGACCGCGCCGTCGAGACCGAGTTCGCCGAGGACGACGGTGCCCTCCAGGGCGACCGGCGGTAGTTCGCCGGAACCGGCGAGCACGGCGACGGCGATGGCGAGGTCGAACGCGGAACCGTACTTGGGCAGGGTGGCGGGGAGCAGGTTGAGTGTGATCCGCCGGTTGGGCCACTTCTGGCCGGAGTTGACGATGGCGGCGCGAACCCGGTCGCGGGCCTCGTGCAGCGCGGTGTCCGGCAGGCCGGAGATGAGCACCGCCGGCAGGCCGGGCGCGAGGTCGGCCTCCACCTCGACCACCTGCCCGGACACGCCGGCCAGCCCGACGCTGAGGACCTTGGCGTAGCCCATGTCAGAACGCGCCCCGGAGGTGTTCCACGCGGGCGTGGCCGGCGGCCGGCAACCGGACCGAGAGCACGTCGAAACGGACCTCGTCGGCGGTGGTGCCGGTCTCGGCGAGCCAGCGGGCGGCCAGGCCGCGCAGCCGGCGTGCCTTGGCCCGGACCACGGCCTCGGCGGGGGAGCCGTACCGCTCGGTGCGCCGCGTCTTCACCTCGCAGAAGGCGAGGACCGCCCCTTCCCAGGCGATGATGTCGATCTCCCCGTCGGGGCAGCGCCAGTTGCGGGCGATCGGGCGTAGCCCGGTCTCGATCAGGTGCCGCAGCGCGCACCGTTCGCCGTAGGCGCCGACGGCCTGGTTCCGGTTCGTCATGCCGGTCAGGATGCGACCGACGGGCGTGGTCGTGCGGGGCTGCCGTCGCTGGTCTGTGGACGACGGTGGGGTTGTGGACGGGCACCCGATCTCGCGCCCGATCTGCTAAAGGGACGATCCGCGAGGACACTCCCCGTGATCGCACGACGACCGGGCGGTGTGGGGATGAGCTGCGGTGACGCTTCGGCCGACCCGAATGGCGTGGCTGGTGCCGGTCGCATACCGTGCCCGTCGTGGACGGACGACGGAGCTATCCCGAGGATCAGCAGGAACCGCGGTGGGGTGACCGCGGGTACGAGTCGGACTGGCGAGCCGCGGGCGAGCCGCGCTACCGCGACGACGACTACCGCGCCCCGGAGCAGCGGGCGGGCGAGGGTCGGTACGCGGACCCGGGTCGGTACTCCGCCGCCGATCCGCTCGTCGACGACACGAGTGGTTGGCGGTCACAGCGACCGGACGACCCGGAGGTCTCCGGTGAGCTGCCGGGGCGGGCCGGCCGGCGGGCGGCACGCGAGTCGGCGGCCGGGCACGGGGACGACCGGCTCGGCGCGGTGTCGCGCAGCGGCGTCGACGCGCTCGGCACCGCGTCGCGCGGCGCGCCGGACCCGCTCGGGTCGCGCGGAATCGACGCCCTCGCCGGGGGCGCCGACCCGGCCCGACCCGCCTCGTTCGGGAGTTTCGGCGCGGACGCCCCGGCCGGAGGTGCCGTTTCGGCAGGTTCGGGCTCGTTCGGGGGGTTCGGCGCGGACGCCCCGGCCGGGAGCGGCGATCCGGCGCGTCCGGGCCCGCTCGGCGGCTACCCGATCGTGGAGACCGGCCGGTCGGCGGAGCCCGCCACGGCCGGCGGGACGCAGATCTCGGTGGGCGGCCGGCCGAGCCCGGGTGCGGCCACCTCGCTGACCATCGGCGAGCGTCCGACCGCCCCGGCCGAGCCGACGGCGCCGGTGAACCCGCTGGAGATGCCGACCGGCCCGATGCCGGCGGTCGTGCCCCGGTCGGACGGGCCGCCGCCCGGTGACGGCGTCTACCGGACCCGGCGTCCGGCGTTGGCGGTGCTGCTGGCGGCGCTCGTGCTGGTGCTGGAGGTGCCCGCGTTCCGGGTGTTGCTGCACGGGCTGGTGGGTGACCCGGTCTCCACGTCGCACGTCGTGGTGGGCACGTTCCTGGTGGTCGGGCTGCCGATCTTCGGCGCCGGGCTGTACGGCCTGCGCACCGGTGGGCTCGCGCTGGCCGACGGCAGCCGCGGCTGGCTCCGCCCGCCGACCGCGTACCTGACCGTGGGTCTGGTGCTCTTCGTCGCCGCCGCGCTCGCGGCCCGCTGACCCCCGGGGACCGCGCACCCCGGGGTCGGGGGGCGGAGAAGGCGCGTACACTGGTCAACTGGCGACCGCCTCGCGCGGTCGACCTCGCGTGCCCTCTCCATGGTCATTCCGTGGAGCGACGGCCTCCCTGGTCCCGGTCCTTCGTCCGGGCCCACCCTGGCCGGCGACCGGGCGCCAGGCGTCCGGCCGCCGGCCGGACGGACAACCAGGGACAACGTAGGAGTACCCACCATGGCCGTCGTGACCATGCGTCAGCTGCTGGAGAGCGGTGTGCACTTCGGGCACCAGACCCGGCGCTGGAACCCGAAGATGAAGCGCTTCATCTTCACCGAGCGCAACGGTATCTACATCATCGACCTGCGCCAGACCCTCGACTACATCGAGAAGGCGTACTCGTTCATCCGCACCACCGTCGCGGGCGGCGGCAGCATCCTGTTCGTCGGCACCAAGAAGCAGGCCCAGGAGGCCATCGCCGAGCAGGCGACCCGGGTCGGCCAGCCGTACGTCAACCACCGCTGGCTCGGTGGCATGCTGACCAACTTCCAGACCGTGTACAAGCGGCTCCAGCGGATGAAGGAGCTTGAGGCCCTGGGTGACCTGAGCGGCACCGCCGCCGGTTACACCAAGAAGGAGACCCTCCAGCTCTCCCGCGAGAAGATCAAGCTCACCAAGACCCTCGGTGGCCTGCGGGACATGCAGAAGCTCCCGGCCGCGGTCTGGATCGTCGACACCAAGAAGGAGCACATCGCCGTCGACGAGGCCCGCAAGCTGGGCATCCCGGTGATCGCCGTGCTGGACACCAACTGCGACCCGGACGAGGTCGACTTCCCGATCCCGGGTAACGACGACGCCATCCGCTCGGCCGAGCTGCTGACCAAGGTCGTCGCCGCGGCCGTCGCCGACGGTCTGATCGCGCGTTCCGGCCGTGGCCGGGGCGGCGACGAGAAGCCCGAGGCGGGCCAGGTCGGCGCCGACGAGCCGCTGGCCGAGTGGGAGCGCGAGCTGCTCGAGGAGCCGAAGAAGGCCGACGAGCAGCCCGCCGCCGCCGCTGAGCAGCCGGCCGCCGCCGAGCAGCAGCCGGCCCCGGCCGCTGCCGAGCAGCCGGCGACCGCCGCCGCGGAGTGATCGCGCCGTCGCGTCCCCGCCGGCCGGTTCTGCGCCGGCCGGCGGGGCGCGGCGGACACACCGGGCGACACCGGCCCGGTTCCGGGTAACCGGCAGTCAGACCATCCCACCGCAGTAGTCACAGACACCGAAGAGAGAGTCATGTCCAACTTCACCGCCGCGGACGTCAAGAAGCTCCGGGACCTCACCGGCGCCGGCATGATGGACTCCAAGAAGGCGCTGACCGAGGCCGAGGGCGACTTCGACAAGGCCGTCGAGATCCTGCGCGTCAAGGGCGCGAAGGACGTGGGCAAGCGGGCCGGTCGCACCGCCGCCAACGGTCTCATCGCCCACTCCGGCCAGGCGCTGCTCGAACTCAACTGCGAGACCGACTTCGTCGCCAAGAACGACGCCTTCATCGCGCTGGCCCAGCAGCTGGTCGAGCACGGCGTGACCAGTGACGCCACCAACGCCGAGGAGCTGCTCGCCAGCACCATCGACGGCAAGAGCGTGGCCGACCTGATCCAGGAGCAGTCCGCCAAGATCGGCGAGAAGCTGGTGCTGAACCGCTTCGCCAAGCTCGACGGCACCACCGCGGTCTACCTGCACCGCAAGAGCCAGGACCTGCCCCCGGCGGTCGGCGTGCTGGTGCAGTTCTCCGGCAAGACCGACGAGGCGGGCGACGCGGACGCCCGTGGCGTCGCGATGCAGATCGCCGCGATGCGGCCGAAGTACCTCACCCGCGACGAGGTGCCCGCCGAGACGGTCGAGTCCGAGCGGCGCATCGCCGAGCAGACCGCCCGCGAGGAGAACAAGCCCGAGGCTGCGCTCCCGAAGATCGTCGAGGGCCGGGTGAACGCCTTCTTCAAGGACTTCGTCCTGCTGGAGCAGGCCGCGGTCGCCGACAACAAGAAGACCGTCAAGCAGGTGCTGGCCGAGGCCGGCATCGAGGTGACCCGCTTCGTGCGGTTCGAGGTCGGCCAGGCCTGAGCCGCCACCCGGGCCGCGGGCCCGGGCAGCGAGAACGTGGACGAGGAGGCCGCCGGTGTACGCGACAGGCACCGCGGCCTCCTCGTCACATAGGGTCGGCAAGGGCAGGTACGCGACGCTCGCGCGGTGCGCGGGGAGAAGGGGCGGGGCGGATGACGCAGGTTGTGAGTGACCGGAGCCTGGCGGCGGATGACCCGACCGCCCCTCCGCCCGGCCGGTCCCGTCGGGTGGTGCTGAAGCTGTCCGGCGAGGTCTTCGGCGGCGGTGCGATCGGCGTCGACCCGGACGTGGTCCAGGGCATCGCCCGGCAGATCGCCACCGTGGTCCGCCGCGGCGTGCAGGTCTCCGTGGTGGTCGGCGGCGGCAACTTCTTCCGCGGCGCCGAGCTGCAGAAGCGTGGCATGGACCGCGCCCGCGCCGACTACATGGGCATGCTGGGCACGGTGATGAACTGCCTCGCGCTCCAGGACTTCCTGGAGAAGGAGGGCATCGAGACCCGGGTGCAGAGCGCGATCACCATGGCCCAGGTCGCCGAGCCGTACATTCCTTTGCGCGCGATCCGGCATCTGGAGAAGGGCCGGGTGGTGATCTTCGGCGCCGGCGCCGGGATGCCGTACTTCTCCACCGACACGGTGGCCGCCCAGCGCGCGCTGGAGATCCGCGCGGACGTGGTGCTGATGAGCAAGAACGGCGTGGACGCGGTCTACACCGCCGACCCCCGGATCGACCCGACGGCGAGCAAGCTCGACTCGATCACCTTCTCCGAGGTGCTGCGTCGCAACCTGCGGGTCGCCGACGCCGCCGCGTTCAGCCTCTGCATGGAGAACGGCCTGCCGATGCTGGTCTTCGGCGCCCAGGGTGACGACACGATCGTCCGCGCCGTCGGCGGTGAGAAGATCGGCACGCTGATCACCGCCTGACCGGCCCACCCGGACCGGCAGCGGTCCTCTGCCACAGCCCCAGCACAGCCCACGACGAGCGACAGAAGGAGGCGAGGAGACCGGTGATCGACGACACCCTCCTCGAGGCGGAGGAGAAGATGGAGCGTGCCATCGAGCACGCCAGGGAGGAATTCGGCGGGATCCGCACCGGTCGCGCCAACGCCGCCATGTTCTCCCGGATCGTCATCGACTACTACGGCAGCCCGACCCCGCTGCCGCAGATGGCGTCCATCGCGGTGCCCGAGCCGCGCATGGTGATCATCAAGCCGTACGACACCTCGCAGACCAATGCGATGGAGAAGGCGATCCGCGACTCGGATCTCGGGGTGAACCCGAACAACGAGGGCAACCAGCTGCGCATCGTGCTCCCGCAGATGACCGAGGAGCGGCGACGCGAGATGATCAAGGTCGCCCGGCAGAAGGGCGAGGAGGCGAAGGTCGCCGTCCGTAACATCCGCCGCAAGGGCAAGGAAGAGCTGGACCGCCTGGTCAAGGACGGCGAGGTCGGCGAGGACGAGGGCCGGCGCGCGGAGAAGGACCTGGACGACCTGACCCAGCGCTTCGTCGGCACCGTGGATGAAATGATCAAGCACAAGGAGAGCGAGCTGCTCGAGGTCTGAACGGCCCGCGCACTCCGTCACGGCACCGCGCCGCCGTCGCCCGGCACCCCGGGCGGCGGCCCGGTGCCGTCGTCGTGCCCGGGCGGCGTCCACCCTCGACGCCGGCCGGTTGCAGTAGGCTCGGCACGATTCCCGACCACCACCGGGTGAACGGCGGGGATCGCCCGGCCGTCGGTCGGTCAACAGGAAGTCTCACGCCGGTAGGGGATGGTCTTGGTCTTGCGTCATGTGGTGGCTTTCGTACCGTCTGCCGGTGCGTGATGTCCCACCCCGACCCCTACGGCAGCACCGAGCCGCGCGGCTGGGACCGCTCGGCCCCCGCCCTGCCCTGGCCGGAGACCGGCCTGGAGCCTGGTCCGTGGCGGCGTCCCGCCCCCGGCCCGGACGCCTTTCCCGACGCGGAGGCGTACGCCGGGCCGGTCACCGACGCGTACCCGCTGGATCAGCGGCACCACGACGCGCCGTGGCCGCCCGACGGCCCCCCGACCGCGCCGCGTGGCCGGCGGGACGAGCCCGGGCCCGGCGACCGCGGCCCGGCGGGCGACGACCGGCCGGACGACGACTACCCCACCGCGCAGATCGCCCCGGTCCGCGACGAGCTCACGGTCCGTGACGACCCCGCGGTACGCGACGAGCCCGCGCCCGAACCGCCGGCCGGTCGCCGGTCGAAGGGGCGTCGACGGGCGAGCGCGGACCGTCCCCCGACCACCGCGCCGCCGGCGTCCCGGGCGGGCCGCAACCTGCCGGCGGCGATCGGCGTCGGGGCGGCCCTCGGCGCGGCGATCGTGGTGCCGCTCTTCTTCTTCCTGCCGGCGTTCCTGGCCGTGCTCGCCGCCGCGGTGGCGATCGGTATCTGGGAGATGGCGCGGGCGGTCCGCCGCAGCGGCGCCCACCCGCCGCTGGTGCCGCTGGTCGCCGGTGGCGTGATCATGGTCGGGCTGGCCTGGTTCGCCGGCCCGGACGCGCTCTGCCTCGGGCTGCTGGTCACCGTGCTGGGCACGATGATCTGGCGGCTCGGCGACGGCCCCGGCAACTATCAGCGTGACCTGACCGCGGCCACGCTGATCGCGGTCTACGTGCCCTTCCTCGCCGGCTTCGCGGCCCTGCTCGCCGCCGCGCCCGACGACGGTCACCTGCGGGTGCTGGTCACGCTGGTGGCGGTGGTGCTCTCCGACACCGGTGGGTACGCGGCCGGGGTGGCCTTCGGCAAGCGTCCGATGGCTCCGAAGATCAGCCCGAAGAAGTCGTGGGAGGGCTTCGCCGGCTCGGTCACCGCCGCCGCGGCGGGCAGCGCGCTGCTGCTGTGGCTGCTGTTCGACGTGGCCCCGTGGTGGGGCGCGCTGTTCGGGATGGCGATGTCCTGCGCGGCGGTGCTCGGTGACCTCGCCGAGTCGATGATCAAGCGCGATCTGGGCGTCAAGGACATGAGCAACCTGCTGCCCGGCCACGGCGGCCTGATGGACCGGCTCGACTCGATCCTGTTCGCGGTGCCGACGGCGTACCTGCTGTTGGCGGTCTTCGTGCCGGTGGTGAGCTGAGGGATGGATCACGTCGTCGCCACGCCCCCGACCGGCCGGTCGGGGGCGATTCGGCGCCGGTGGACAGGTGCGTCCGGCTCGGCGCGTGTCAGACTGGACGCGCCATGACGAGCCTCCCGCTGATCTCCGTAGACGCCGACGCCCGCGGCCGCCGGCCCGCGATGCCTCCCCGTCACCTCGCCGACCTCGACCTGCCGGGCCGGCAGGCGCTCGTCACCGAGCTGGGCGAACCGGCGTTCCGCGCCAAGCAGGTGTCGAACCACTACTTCGGCCGCCTGGTCCGTGACCCGGAGCGGATGACCGACCTGCCGGCGGCGACCCGGGAGCGGCTGGCCGGCACGTTGCTGCCCACGCTGCTCACCCCGGTCCGCGAGCTGGCCTGCGACGACGGCGCCACCCGCAAGGCGCTCTGGCGGCTGCACGACGGCTCGCTGGTGGAGAGCGTGCTGATGGGTTACCCGGACCGGGTCACCGTCTGCATCTCCAGCCAGGCCGGATGCGGCATGGCCTGCCCGTTCTGCGCCACCGGCCAGGCCGGGCTGACCCGCAACCTCTCCACCGCGGAGATCGTCGACCAGGCCGTCTACCTGGCCGGCGTGGCCGCCTCCGGTGCGGTGGCCGGCTCGCCGCCGAGGCTGTCGCACGTGGTGTTCATGGGCATGGGTGAGCCGCTGGCCAACTACGCGCGGGTGGTGGCGGCGATCCGTCGGCTGGTCGCGCCGGCCCCGGAGGGGCTCGGCCTGTCCCAGCGGCACATCACCGTCTCCACGGTCGGCCTGGTCCCGGCCATTCGGCGGTTGGCCAGCGAAGACCTCTCGGTGACCCTTGCGTTGTCGCTGCATGCCCCCGATGATGAGCTGCGCGACGAACTCGTCCCGGTCAACCAGCGCTGGAAGGTGTCCGAGGTGCTGGACGCGGCGTGGGACTACGCGGCCACGACGGGGCGTCGCGTGTCCATCGAATACGCGATGATCAAGGACGTGAACGACCAGCCGTGGCGGGCCGACCTGCTCGGGCGGCTGCTGGCGGGCAAGCTGACCCACGTGAACCTGATCCCGCTCAACCCGACTCCGGGCAGCCGCTGGGACGCCAGCCCGAAGCCGGTCGAGCGGGAGTTCGTCAGGCGGTTGCGCGACGCCGGCGTGTCCACCACGGTGCGGGACACCCGGGGGCGCGAGATCGACGGGGCGTGTGGGCAGCTCGCCGCCGCCGAGGACACCGACAGCGACCCCCGCGCGGCAACGGCGTAGCGGTACGAGACCAGGAGACATAGTGGCGAGTCAGGGTCAGCGTTTCCGGCGGAAGGCGCTCCGTCGGGGATACAAGGTCGACGAGGTGGACGCCTTCCTGGACCGGGTCGAGGCGACCCTCGACGGCCAGCCGGT
The DNA here is from genome assembly GCF_040647835.1 of Micromonospora sp. NPDC049240. NCBI lineage: Bacteria > Bacillati > Actinomycetota > Actinomycetes > Micromonosporales > Micromonosporaceae > Micromonospora > Micromonospora sp. NPDC049240. The sequence continues at coordinate 66,683 of NZ_JBEZCX010000010.1, read as the reverse complement.
CGGTGCGCCCGTCGCGTCCCAGGAGGTCCACGACGTCGTCTTCCGGGTCCGGTTCAACGGCTATGACGAGTGGCAGGTCGACCTGCACCTCGACCGGGTCGAGCGGCAGCTCGCCGAGCTGGAGGAGCGCGCCGGCGCCCCCGGCGGGCGCGGTGGCGATCCCCGGATGGCAGACCGGCTCGGCCCGCCGATGCGCGACGACCGTGGCCTGTCCCCGGTGCCGCAGCCGCCGATGCCGCCCCGGCAGATGCCGGCCCAGGCCGGCCCGCCCGTCGACCGCTACGGCAACCGCTACGACGAGCCGACCGGCGCGTTCGCCGGTGGGTACGACGGCCCCCGTGGCGGCTACGACGCGCCGCGCGGCCCGGCCGGTCCCGGCCCGATGGGCCCCGGGCCGGGTGCCCCGATCGGGCACGGCGGACCGCCGCCGCGCAGCCTGCCACCCGGCCCGGGCGGCTACGGCCAGGACACCGGCCCGGGCGGCTACGGCCAGGACACCGGCCCGGGCGGCTACGGCCAGGACACCGGTCCCGGCGGATACGGTCAGGACACCGGTCCGGGCGGCTACGGCCAGGACACCGGCCCCGGCGGGTACGGCCAGGACAAGGGCCCGGGTGGGTACGGCGGCCCGAGCGACCGCTTCGACGGCTTCGAGGCCGGCCGGCACGGTCGGGCCGACATGACCGCGGAGATCCGGATGCCCGAGCGGGACCTGCGGGAGCTGCGTGGGCGCGGCCCGGCCGGCCCGCCGGCGCTGCCGCAGCAGGGCTACGGCCCGCCGGATCCGGGCTACGGCCCGCCGGACCAGGGCTACGGCCCGCCGGACCAGGGCTACGGCGGCGGCCCCTCGATGACGGGCCCGCCGCTTGTCGGTCCGCCGGCCGCCGGTCCGCCGATGGTGGGACCGCCGATGGCCGGCCCGCCCGGCAGCGACCTGCACCGGGTCGACCAGATCCGGCGCGGCTTCCAGGTCCGTCGGTTCGGCAGCGGGTACGACCCGGACCAGGTCGACCGGTTCTTCGACACGCTGCTCGGCGGCATGCAGGGGCGCAACCCGATGCCGGTGAACCCGAAGGAGCTGGACACGCTGCGCTTCGGCCTGGTGCCCGGCGGCTACTTCGAGGCCGAGGTCGACGCCGCGCTCAAGGACGTGCAGGACATCCTGCTCGGCCGCTGAGCCGCACCCGACGACGAAGGGCCCGCCCCCGAGGGGACGGGCCCTTCCGCGTACCGCTGGTGCCGGGTGTCAGGACCGCAGGCCGTTGCGGCGCAGCACGGCGTCGCCGATGACGATGGCGAGCAGCAGCGCGGCGATCCCGAACAGCCAGATGTGCTCCACCCGGCCCTCCTCGGTGCCGCAGAGCGCCATCAACACCAGGGCCACCGCCGACACCACCGCACCGATCCGTCCGGACCTGCGGTGCCCGGGCCTGTGCTGGTCTGGCGCGGTTACCGGCTCGTCTCCTGCCACTGTCGGTCCTTCCCTCGCGATCGGATCTCCGGTTAGTCTGGCACGCCGCGTGCCGGGCCCGGCGCAGGGTCCGACCCGACGCGGTCGGACGACCCGCACGGGCGACCGGCGGCCGGCGCGACGGTGGGCGGATCGGCCCGGGCCGTTGGACCTGTTCCGCGGGGGCCGGCCGGCACTGTGGGCGTCGCGGGACGGCGACCACACTGTCTCCGGTAGCGTCTTGTCGTACGCCTGATGCCTTTTTGAGGGGGACTACGGTGCGAGTGACCGGTACGGGCCACGCCAGCATGCGGATCGACACGCCCGCGGGCAGCATCCTGTGCGACCCGTGGGTCAATCCCGCCTACTTCGCCTCGTGGTTCCCCTTCCCCGACAACTCCCAGCTCGACTGGGCGACGCTGGGCCAGGTCGACTACCTGTACGTGTCGCACCTGCACCGGGACCACTTCGACGCGAAGCACCTGCGGGATTTCGTCTCGAAGGACGCCACCGTCCTGCTGCCCGAGTACCCGACCTCCGAGATGGAGGACGAGCTGCGGGAGCTGGGCTTCACGAAGTTCCTGAAGGCCCCGAACGAGCAGGTGGTGGAGCTGCCCGGCGGCCTCAAGATCATGATCCAGGCGTTGACCAGCCCGACCGACGGCCCGATCGGCGACTCGTCGCTCTGGGTCGAGTACGACGGCGTCCGGCTGCTCAACCAGAACGACGCCCGCCCCACCGACCTGACCGTCTTCGCCGAGCTGGGTCACGTGCACGCGCACATGCTCCAGTTCTCCGGCGCGATCTGGTACCCGATGGTCTACGAGCTGCCGCAGTCGGCGAAGACCGCGTTCGGCAAGCAGAAGCGGGACCGGCAGTTCGACCGCACCTGGCGCTACATCGACGACCTGAAGGCCGACCACGTCTTCCCGATCGCCGGCCCGCCCTGCTTCCTCGACGACGAGCTGTGGCAGTTCAACGACATCTTCGGCGACGAGGGCAACATCTTCCCCGACCAGTCGGTCTTCCTGGCCGAGTACGCGAAGGTCGGCGGCCACAACGGCATCGTGCTGCTGCCCGGCAGCGTCACCGAGATCACCACCGAGGGCGCGACCACCACCCACCCGCAGCCGGTGGAGGAGTTCTTCGCGAACAAGGTCGCCCACCTGGAGGAGATGCGGGAGCGCAAGCGCGGCGTCATCGAGGCCGAGAAGGCGTCCTGGCGGCACCCGGAGATCGACGTGCTGGCCGAGATGAAGCGCCGGATCGAGCCGCTGCTCGACGAGTCGATCTATCTGGCCAAGGGCGTCGGCGGCCCGGTCCGCTTCGACCTGGTCAGCTACGACGGCGCCGACGTCGAGTCGATCGTGGTGGACTTCCCGGGCAAGGAGGTCCGGCCGTACGCCGACGAGAAGGTCCGCTACCGGTTCCGCACCGAGCGGGCGCTGATCGAGCACCTGTTCCACATCGGCGAGGTCGACTGGGTCAACTCGCTCTTCCTCTCCTGCCGGTTCTCGGCGGCCCGGATCGGCCAGTACAACGAGTTCGTCTACGCGTTCTTCAAGTGCCTCTCCGAGGAACGCCTCCAGTACGCCGAGGGCTGGTACGACGAGCACGAGCGCGCGGTCGACGCCGAGGACATCACGGTCGACGGCTGGGTGGTGCAGCGGCGCTGCCCGCACCTGAAGGCGGACCTGAGCCGGTTCGGCATCGTCGACGGTGACCAGCTCACCTGCCAGCTCCACGGCTGGAAGTTCGACCTGCCCAGCGGCCGGTGCCTGACCAGCGTCGGGCACAAGATCCGCGCCCACCGGGCCGACGAGGAGACGCCGGCGCCGGCCGGGAACCCGGTCATCTGACGCTTTCGCCCCGCCCGCCGCCCCCGGCGCGCGACCATCTCCTGGTGAGGTGGGCGGCGTGACGGGCGCGGACCGGGAGCCGGCGTACCGGTTCGCGCGCAGCAGCGAGATGGCGCGGGACGCCTCCCGGGTGGAGGCGTTCAGCGACGCGGTGATCGCCATCGTGCTCACGCTGATGGCGGTCGAGCTGCTCCAGTTCGGCCCGGACGCCCCGGATGACCGGGGGCTGCCGGCCGCGTTGGCACACGAGTGGCGGGCCTACCTGGCGTACGTGATCACGTTCGCGGTCGTCGGCCAGGTCTGGCTGACGCACCACAACATGTGGCGCTACGTCTGCCGGGTCGACCAGATGCTGCTGGTGTTGAACCTGCTGCTGCTGATGTTCGTGGCCGCCATCCCGTTCACCGCGAACCTGCTGGCGGACAATCTGCGCGGCTCGGCCGGCGACCAGCGGCTGACCGCGGCGCTGTACGTCGGCACGGTGCTCGGCGAGGCGACGTTCTTCAACCTGAGCTGGTGGTGGGCCCGCCGCCGGGGCCTGCTGCACCCGGATCTCGACCCGCGGCTGGCCCGGGCGGTGGCCCGCCGGTTCCGGCTCGGCCCGCTGCTGTACCTGGTCGCGTTCGCGGTCGTGTTCGTCGACCCGATCCTCAGCCTGCTGGCGTACCTGCTGCTGATCGGGCTCTACGTGATCCGTGGCCCCGGTGACCTGCCGCGCGCCGGGCAGGAGGCCGCCGAGCCGTCGTGAGGTGTGAGAGGGGGCCCCTGCTCTACCCGAGGCGTTAACCGGGGGCCCCTCCTTACCCCAGATCGGCGAGGATGCGGCGGGCGGCGTTGTGGCCGGCGGCGCCGATCACGCTGCCTGCCGGGTGGCAGCCGGCGCTGCCGGCGTAGACGCCGTCCACGCCGGTGGCGTACGGCATCCGGTCGGTGAACGACACCGTGTTGTCGACGTGGTGGATGTGGCCGCCGGTGATGCCGAAGTGGGCCTCGATGCCGGGCGGGGGCAGCGGCACCGCGTCCGCGATCAGGTCGGCGGTGCCCGGCGCGTACCGCTCGCAGATCGCGACCAGCCGCTCGACGTACCCGGGCAGCGCCGCGTCCCAGGTGGTGCCGGCCAGCTCGTAGGGGACCGACTGGACGAACAGCGCCGACGAGTGGTGCCCGGCGGGGTCTTGCAGCGACGGGTCGACGGTGGTGTGCACGTACCACTCGATGGTCGGCTCGTCCGGCAGCCGCCCGGCCTGGACGTCGGCCCACATGCCGCGCAGCGCCGCCATCGGCGACTCACCGCCGCCGCCGACCAGCGAGTCGGAGCCGGGCAGCAGGTGGATGGTCGAGCCGAACGGGCTCGGCGCGTCGGCCGGCAGGCAGGAGAAGCGCGGCAGCCCGGTGAGCGCCAGGTTGAGCTTGAGCGTGGTGCCGGGCCGGCGGACCGCCGCCATCCGCGCGCCCAACTCCGCCGGGAGCGCGCCGTCGGGTAACAGGTCGATCAGCCGGTACGGGTCACACGCGCCCAGCACCACTGACGCGCCGACCTCCCGGCCGTCGGCCAGCACCACGCCCGACGCGGCGCCGGAGTCCAGCGTGACGGCGGTGACCGGGGCGCCGGTGACGATGCGGGCGCCCGCGCCCCGGGCCGCGTCGGCGAACGTGCGCGACACGGTGCCCATGCCGCCCTCGGCGATCATCCAGGTGCCGTCCGCGCCGGGGAGCCGGCACATGTTGTGCACCAGGAAGTTGTGCCCGGTGCCCGGGTCGTCCGGGCCGGCGTTGAGCCCGGACAGGCCGTCGGTGACCGCGTACATGCTGACCAGCAGCTCGGAGCGGAAGTCGAAGCGGGCCAGGTGGTCGGCGACCGAGCCGCGGACCAGGTCGACGAAGACCTGTCGCAGGGCCGGCCGGACGTAGCGCTCGGCGGTCTCGTCGACCGGCAGCGGCTCGGCCAGCCAGGCCGGCGCGAGGTCCTCGCGGAGCTGCGCCAGCTCGGCCTGGAGCGCGTCGTCGGCCGCCACGTCCGCCGCCGAGAACATCTCGGTGAGCTGCCGCCGGGTGGCCGCCACGTCGCTGCCGAAGAGGAGGTACGGCGCGCCGGGGCCGCCGGGCGTGGGCAGGAAGTAGTGCGGGTCGCGGCGCAGCACCGGAATGGTCACGTCGAGCGTGGCGAGCAGTTCCGGCGGCATCAGCCCGAGCAGGTACGACCCGGTGGAGTGACGCAGCCCGGGCACCAGCGGGAACGGGTTCTCGGTGCGGGTGGCGCCGCCGATCACCTCGGCCGCCTCCAGCACCAGCACGTCGAGGCCGGCGCGGGCCAGCAGGATCGCCGAGACCAGGCCGTTGTGCCCGGAGCCGACCACGACGACGTCGGCGCGTGCCGGCAGCTGAGTCCCGTCAGTCATGGGAACGGAGCCTACTGCCGGGCCGACCCCGGCGGGAGGGTTCGCGGCCGGGCGCTACCGTGGCCGGCATGCCCGAGGCAGTCCAGTTCGCGCTCCCGGCCGTACTCGTCGTCCTGCTCCTGCTCTGGTTCGTGCTCCGGCGGTCCGCCGGCCGTCCCCGGGATCTGGTCGCCCCGGACCCGGCCGCGGGCGGTGGGCAGGGGGAGGTGCTCCGGCTGGCCCGTGCGGGGCACACGGTCGAGGCGGTCCGGCTGTTGCGCCAGCAGACCGGGCTGCCGCTGCTGGAGGCGAAGCAGGCGGTCGACGCGTTGCGGGCGGGCGGCCCGCTGCCGGCCCCACCCGGCGGCCCGGTCGACCCGGGCGGCGGCGTGCGCGCCGAGGCGACCCGGCTGGTGCACGCCGGGAAGAAGATCCACGCCGTCAAGCTGGTGCGGGAGCACACGAACTGGTCGCTGGCCGAGGCGAAGCGGTACGTCGACCGACTCTGACGTCACGCCACGTTCACCGGGCAGTGGCGGCGGTCGATGCGGCCCGACAGCTACCGTCGGCGGGGAGTCGTCGTCTCGGGGAGGTCATCCGATGGATCGTCGTACCGTCCTGCGTGCTGCCACCGTGGCGGGCGGCACCGCCTTCGCGGGCGGCCTCTGGGCCGCCGCCGCACCGGCGGCGCCCGCCCAGCCCGGTCCCGGCCCCTACGGTGACCTGCTGGCCGCCGACGCCAACGGCCTCCGGTTGCCGGCCGGCTTCACCAGTCGGGTGATCGCCCGTTCCGGCCAGCGGGTCGCCGGCACCTCGTACGTCTGGCACCCGGCGCCGGACGGCGGCGCGTGCTTCCCGGCCGGCGACGGCTGGTGCTACGTCTCCAACTCGGAGGTGCCGCTGGTCGGCGGCGCCTCGGCGGTGCGCTTCGCGGCCGACGGCACGATCGTCGCCGCGTACCGGATCCTCGGCGGCACCAACAACAACTGCGCCGGCGGTCCCACCCCGTGGGGGACGTGGCTCTCCTGCGAGGAGGTGCCGCTGGGCCGGGTGTTCGAGACCTGGCCGGACGGCGGCCGGGGCGGCGAGGAGCGGACCCGGATGGGTCGCTTCAAGCACGAGGCGGCGGCCTGCGACCCGGTCCGGCAGGTGGTCTACCTGACCGAGGACGAGCCAGACGGCTGCTTCTACCGCTTCGTGCCGGACACCTGGGGTGACCTGCGCACCGGTCGGGTGCAGGTGCTCTGCGCCCCCGAGGACCAGGTGGCCGGCCCGGTGACCTGGCGGGACCTGCCGGACCGGGACGGTTTCCCGGTGCCCACCCGCTACCAGGCGGGCGCCGCGAAGTCGTTCGCCGGTGGCGAGGGCTGCTGGTACGCGGACGACACCTGCTGGTTCACCACCAAGGGCGACAACCGGGTGTGGGCGTACGACGCGGCGCGGGAGCGGCTCGACCTCGCGTACGACGACTCGCTGGTGGAGGCCGGCGCGGCGCCGTTGACCGGGGTGGACAACATCACCGGCACCGGAGGCGGCGACCTCTACGTGGCCGAGGACGGCGGCGACATGGAGATCAACATGATCACGCCGGCCGGCGTGGTGACGCCGTTCCTGCGGCTGCTCGGGCAGTCGGCGTCGGAACTCACCGGCCCGGCGTTCGCGCCGGACGGCAGCCGGCTCTACTTCTCGTCGCAGCGCGGCACCAGCGGCGCGAAGGCCGGCACCGGCGGCATCACCTACGAGGTGCGCGGCCCGTTCCGGCGCTGACCGGGCTCAGGCGCGGGCCGCCTCCCGGGCGGCCCGCCACCGGCTCAACGCCAGCGTGGCCGAGTAGCCGGCCAGCACGATCACGTGGAACAGGTAGAGCCAGAGCAGCACCGCCACCCCGCCGCCGATCTCGTCGAACCCGCCGAACGGCACGCCCAGGTTCAGCGGCAGCGAGCAGAACAGCACGAAACCGTGCAGGAAGCCGGAGAGGTTCGCGGCGGTGAACGAGCCCATGCCGAGCGTGGACAACCAGTCCGGGGAGGCCGGGCCGACCACCCGGAACACCCACACCAGCACCGGCGTGAGCACCAGCCACACCGCCAGGAACGACAGCACCACACCGAGCGCGCCGATCCAGCCGCCCTGCCGGACCAGCCGGGTGGTCAGCGGCAGCGCCAGCAGGATCGACAGCAGCAGGGCCGGGGCGGGCGCGAGCAGCGGCAGCAGCAGCAGCCGGCCGCGCCAGCCGACAAGCGCGCCGGACTCGGCGCGCGGCTCGGCCACCGAGACGAACGCCCGGCGCAGCCCCTCACCGTAGAGCGAGGCCGGCAGCAGCGAGGCGAGCGCCAGCAGCGGGGTCAGCCCCAACCCGGCCTCGACCAGCGCGGCCACCGCCCGGTGCGCGCCGATCTCGGTGGGCAGCGTGTCGATCGCGTACGAGGTCAGCCGGCGCACCCGGTCGGCGCCGGCGAGCAGCCCGGTGAGCCAGATCGCCAGCAGCGCCACCGGCACCACGGCGATCGCGCCGTAGAACGTGATCGCGGCGGCGTGCAGTGAGAGATCCCGGCCCCGGACCGGCCGGAACGCCGCCGAGGTGATCCGCTTCGTGCGGTGCCAGCCGTCGCCCATCGCCCCCTCGTTCCCCGTGCGGTCGCCGGCCACGCATTACGATCCGGCGTCATGATGATCGCCTCGACCGAGCGGCTCGTGGTCCGGGACTGGACCGAGTCACCCGACGACCTCGCCCGGGTCTACGACATCTACTCCCGTGCGGAGGTGATGCGCTGGCTGGGCGGCGGGAAGGGGCGGCTGACCGACCCCGCGCAGGCGCTGGAGCGGGTGCGTTCCTGGCGCGAGCGCAACGCGCCGTACGCCGGTCGGTGGGGCCTGTGGGCGATCGAACCGCACGCGACGGGCTGCGCGGCCGGCAGCGTGCTGCTCAAGCCGCTGCCCGGCCGGGACGGTGTCACGCCTACCGACGACCTGGAGGTCGGCTGGCACCTGCACCCCGACGCGCAGGGCCACGGCTACGCCACCGAGGCGGCCCGGGCGGTGCTGGAGCGGGAGTTCGCCACCGGCACCGGCCGGGTGTACGCGGTGGTGATGGCCGGCAACGAGCCGTCGACGGCGGTGGCCCGGCGCCTCGGCATGACGCACCTGGGCGTCCGCACCGACTGGTACGGCGGCGCGGAGCTGGAGACGTTCGTCCTGGACCGGCCCGCCTGACCGAAGTCGGGTGCCCGTACGTTGGCAGTTCGCCGTCGGACTCCTACGGTGGTGGGGACGCGGGGGAGGTGCGGTGGTCGACGGCGGCGAGGCAGCGCGTTGGCTGCAACTCCACGCGTCCCGGGGCGGGCCGGACGAGTTGTCGCTCCTGGTGAGCAGCGCCGCGCCGGCCATCGGCGCCAGCGAGATCGTGATCTACCTGGCCGACTACACGCAGTCGTCGCTCGTCCCCATGCCCGGCGCCGGCCCGGCCCGGGGCGAGCTGACGATCGAGACGACGCTGGCCGGTCGGGCGTTCACCAGCCTCGAGGTGCAGCGCGCGCCCGCCCACCCGGACCGGCTCTGGGTGCCCCTGCTGCTCGGCTGCGAACGGCTGGGGGTGCTGGAGGTCGTGTCGCCGGCCGCCGCCGACCCCGCGTCGGACCGGCCGGCCTGGGAACTCGCGGTCAACGTCGCCCAGCTCCTGGTGAACCGCCGCCTCTACGGCGACGTCGTGGAACGGATCCGCCGCCGCCTGCCGATGCAGGTCGCCGCCGAGATCGTCTGGGGGCTGCTGCCGCCGCTGACGTTCGCCACCGACGACCTGGTGATCACCGCCATCCTCGAACCCTGCTACGACGTCGGCGGGGACATCTTCGACTACGCGCTCAACGACGACGTGCTCAGCGTCGGGCTCTTCGACACCTGCGGGCACGGCATCAAGGCGAGCGCGCTGGCCTCGCTCGTGGTCAGCGCGTACCGCAACGCCCGGCGTACCGGCCTCGACCTGGTCGACACGGCGATCAGCATCGACAGGTGGGTACGCGCCGAGCACCCGGGCACGTTCGCGACCGCGCTGCTCGCCGAACTCGACAGGCGCACCGGCCAGCTCCGGATCATCAACGCGGGTCATCCCGGCGCCATGCTGCTGCGCGACGGCCGGGCCGTCCGTGCGCTGCCCGGCCCGACCGCGCTGCCGCTCGGCCTGGGCAACCTGTCGGGCAAGCGCCCCCGGGTGCACGAGGAGGCGCTGCACCCCGGCGACCGCATCCTCGCCTACACCGACGGCATCACCGACGCGCGCGGCGACAACAGGGAGCGTTTCGGGCTGGACCGGCTGGTCGACTTCGTCGAGCGTGCCCTCAACGACCGGCTGCCCAGCCCGGAGACGATGCGTCGTCTGATACGCGCCGTCCTCGCATACCAGCAGGACGAGCTGGACGACGACGCCACCGCGCTGTTCCTGGAGTGGCAGCCGCCGCACCTGCCGCTGGGGCACCTGGAGCGCCTCGCTGCGCCCGGTGGCCGCGATCACCCCGGCCCGGTAGCCGCGCCCGAGTTCTAGCCGTCCCGGGCCGGCCAGGCCGGGTCCAGCCGACCGAACCAGGCGAAGTACTCGGCCGGGTCGATGTCGCCCGATCCCCGCCGCAGCGCGTCGGCGATCGCGTCGTGCATCAGCACGCAGAGGTAGGCGGCCAGGCCGGGGTGGTCGTGCGCGTACTCCCGGCGCAGGCGCAGTCTGGCCGGCTGGCACGGCCACGGTGCGGCGCACGCCCGGCACCGCCAGGCGGGTCGGGTCGCCTGGTGTCGGGCCGGCGCGGCCGGGCCGATGTTCTTGCTCATGGGCTGCTCCCTCGTGTCGGTTCACACTCTGGTGTGGACGCGACTACGGTCGGAAGGCGGTGGGCGCTCCCGGCCCGGCTGTGCCGAACGGCGGGTGGGATGTGGTGGAGGTGTGATGGCCGGCGAACCGGTGTCGACGCTGGAGACCGGCGGCCTCCTCGGGCGGCTGCTCACGCTCGTGCGCGCCGACGCCGCGCCGCCGTGGCTCCGCGAGTGGATCAGCGTGGAGCGGGAGGCGACGTTGATCCGCTGGTTCGAGCCGTCGCTGGTGCCGGGCCTGGTGCAGACCGAGGCGTACGCCCGGGTGGTCCTCCGCGGCGGCCGGATGCTGCGGGAGAGCGAGGTCGAGCAGCGGATCACCTCGCGGACGGAGCGGCAGGCGATCCTGGCTCGGGAGACGCCGCCGGAGGTGGTGGCCGTGATCGACGAGGCGGTGCTGCGCCGGGCGGTGGCGGAACCGCCTTCCTCCACTCCTTCCCCACCCGGCCCGCCCCTCGGCGATCATGAAGTTGGCGGCGGCAATCCGGACGATCGGCACCGTCAACCTCATGATCACCGGAGAGTGCGTGATGAAGGCTGCTCGCACTGGCTGTGCGACCGTGGGCCTTCGGAACGAGAGAGGGTGGGCCGCGAGTCGACCGAATTGATGGTCGTCAGGTGGAAGAATGGAGCGTCCGGAGAGGTGGAGAAGGTGAGTGCCGTCATGTCGACCGATGCTGAGGGGACCCCCGACTGGCCGAGCACGGCTCACGTGTCCGCCGACGAACTCGCCCGTCGTCAGGGTGTCGAGCCGGTGGCCAACCTTGACGAACTCGCTCGGCCCGGGCTGTTCGAGTCGGACGACGAGTTGGACCGCTTCCTCGCCGACCTCTACGCCTCGCGGCGTGAGGGCATCGCGTGAGCACTGTCGTCCTGGACACCGACGTGGCGTCGGCGATTCTACGGGGCCGGGTCGACGAACGGCTGCGGGCGCGGCTGACCGGCCGAACGCTCGTCATCACCTTCGTGACACTCGGCGAACTCACCAAGTGGACCGTGGTGCGCAGTTGGGGGCCGCGCAAGTTGGCCGACCTCGCGCGGTGGCGGCGGACCCTGGTCCTGCTGCCCTTCGACGAGGCGGTCGCGATTCGGTGGGGCCAGCTTCAAGCCGCCGCACAGCTCCGGGGAAGGCCGCGTCCGGTGAACGACTCGTGGATCGCCGCATGTTGTCTGGTCCACCAGGTCCCTCTTGCCACCTACAACGGCAAAGACTACGCCGATTTCGCCGAGCATGACCGCCTCCGGCTCCTCGACCTGGCCTGATCGCGCCGTCGTCGGGTCGCTGGATCGGCTGGGTCGTCGGGACCAGCCGTGGACGGCCCGGGACGCGCTCGAACTGTTGCCGGAGAACAACGGGCCGAGGATCGAAGTGCTGCGCGGTTGTGTGGTCGTCACGCCGGGCGGCGGCATCGACCGACGCTCGTCGCAGCTCCACCTCGCGCATCTGATCGGGGTGGCGGCGCGCGCGGTCGGTCGATGGGCCTACCGGTCGGTTAACCTGGTGTCCGGTGATGACCTGTTCATCCCGGACCTGGTCGTGTTGCGGAGTCCGGCGGGTGGTCTCCAGGCCGCTGATGTCACGGCCGCTCTGCTGCTCGGGGAGATCGCACCGTTCGGTGTGATCGACCGGCCTCGGGAGTACGCCGCCGCCGGCGTGCCGTACTTCCTCCGGGTCGACCTGCGCAACCGCGTGCCGGCCCTCGCGCTCTACGAACTGGTCGACGACGACTACCGGCCGCTGGCCGCCGCGGCGGCGGGAACCACGTTCGTGATGCGGCAGCCGTTCGAGTTCAGTGTCGACCCGGCCGACCTGCTCGACGAGGAGGCCCCGGAACGGCCCGGGTGAGGCGTGCGGCGGCGCTGGGGAACAATGGGCGCGTGACCACTCCCCGAGACCTCGTGCTGCTCGGCTCGACCGGCTCCATCGGCACCCAGGCCATCGACATCGTCAGGCGCAACCCCGGCCGGTTCCGGGTGGTCGCGCTCGGCGCCGGCGGCGGCAACGTGGCGCTGCTGGCCGCGCAGGCGCTGGAGCTGGGCGTGGCGGCGGTCGGGGTGGCGCGGGCATCCGCCGCACAGGATCTCCAGCTCGCGTTCTACGCCGAGGCGAGCCGGCGCGGCTGGGCCTCCGGCGACTTCAAGCTTCCCAAGATCGTGGCCGGGCCGGACGCGATGACCGAGCTGGCGCAGTGGCCGTGCGACGTCGTGCTCAACGGCGTGGTCGGCTCGTTGGGCCTGCCGCCGACGCTGGCCGCGCTGCGCGCCGGGCGTACCCTCGCGCTGGCCAACAAGGAGTCGCTGGTGGCCGGCGGCCCGCTGGTCAAGGCCGCGGTGACGCGGCCGGGGCAGATCGTCCCGGTCGACTCCGAGCACTCGGCGCTGGCGCAGTGCCTGCGCGGCGGCGCCCGGGGCGAGGTGCGCCGGCTGGTGGTCACCGCCAGCGGCGGGCCGTTCCGGGGCCGGCGGCGCGAGGAGTTGACCGACGTCACACCGGAGCAGGCGCTGGCGCACCCGACCTGGCAGATGGGCCCGGTCGTCACGATCAACTCCGCCACCATGGTCAACAAGGCGCTGGAGGTCATCGAGGCGCACGAGCTGTTCGACGTGCCGTACGCCGACATCGAGGTGATGGTCCACCCGCAGTCGGTGATCCACTCGATGGTCGAGTTCGTCGACGGCTCCACGCTCGCCCAGGCCAGCCCGCCGGACATGCGGCTGCCCATCGCGCTGGGCATCGGTTGGCCGGACCGGGTGCCCGACGCCGCCGCCGCGGTCGACTGGACCACGGCGCACACCTGGGAGTTCACCCCGCTCGACGACGCCGCCTTCCCGGCGGTGGCGCTGGCCAAGGCGGCCGGCGAGGCGGGACGGTGCCGGCCGGCGATCTACAACGCGGCCAACGAGGAGTGCGTGGCCGCGTTCGTGGCGGGCCGGCTGCCGTTCCTCGGCATCGTCGACACCCTCGGGCGGGTGCTGGAGGACGCTCCCGACTTCGACGAACCAGGTACCGTCGAGGACGTGCTCGCCGCCGAGTCGTGGGCACGGGCGCACGCCCAGGAGATCATCGTCGGGTCGGTGGAAGGAGCTCGATGAGCTATCTGCTCGGGGTGGTGCTGTTCGCCCTGGCGATCCTCATCTCGGTGAGCCTGCACGAGGCGGGGCACATGATGACCGCCAAGGCGTTCGGGATGAAGGTCACCCGCTACTTCGTCGGCTTCGGGCCGACGCTCTGGTCGTTCAAGCGGGGCGAGACGGAGTACGGCGTCAAGGGCATCCCGCTCGGCGGCTTCTGCAAGATCGTCGGAATGACCCCGCAGGACGACGACGTCGAGCCCGGGGACGAGAAACGCGCCATGTGGCGCTACCCGGTGTGGAAGCGGACGATCGTGATGTCCGCCGGCTCCGCGATGCACTTCGCCATCGCGCTGGTCGCGCTCTGGATCATCGCGGTCTCCGCCGGTCTGCCGAACCCGAAGTTCCCCACCACCGAGGCCGGCTTCCGGGCCGAGCCGGCGGTGATCGCGCTCGCCCCGTGCGTGGTGGTGGAGAACGCCCCCCGCGCCTGCCAGGCCGGCGACCCGGCCAGCCCGGCCGGTCAGGCCCAGCTCAAGGACGGCGACCGGATCACCGCGGTGAACGGCCGACCGGTCTCCACCTGGGGCGACATGCTCGACGTGGTCCGCGGCACACAGCCCGGCCCGGCCACCGTCGCCTACCTGCGCGACGGCACCCCGGCCACCGCCACCGTCGACCTGGCGTCGGTGCAGCGCCCGCCGCTGAACGACCCCAAGGGCGCCACCTCGGCGGTCTCCGCGCTGGGCGTGGCGCTGCGACCCAGCACGCCGACCCGGGTGGAGTACGGTCCGGTCGCCGCGTTCGGCGCCACCGCCGACTTCACCGGCAACATGGCGGTGCAGACCTTCCACGCCATGCAGCGCATCCCGCAGAAGGTGCCGGCGCTGTGGAACGCGATCACCGGCGCGGAGCGCGACGTGGACACCCCGATCAGCGTGGTCGGCGCCAGCCGGCTCGGCGGCGAGGCCGTGGAGAACAACGCCTGGCTGGTGTTCTTCATGCTCTTCGTGTCGCTGAACTTCTTCATCGGCGTGTTCAACCTGCTGCCGCTGCTGCCGCTGGACGGCGGCCACATCGCCATCGCCTGGTTCGAGCGCGCCCGCTCCTGGCTCTACGCCCGGATCGGCCGCACCGACCCGGGTCGCGTCGACTACCTCAAGCTCATGCCCCTCACGTACGCGGTGATCCTGGTGGGTGGCGTGTTCACGCTGCTGACCGTCACCGCGGACGTCGTCAACCCGATCACGCTCTTCTCAAGGTGAGTGCCTGAAGTGACCGCTGTCAGTCTCGGTATGCCCCCCGTACCGCCGCCCCCGCTGGCCCCGCGCCGGGCCAGCCGCCAGATCATGGTCGGTTCGGTGCCGGTCGGTGGTGGCGCACCGGTCTCGGTGCAGTCCATGACCACCACCCTCACCGCCGACGTCAACGCCACGCTCCAGCAGATCGCCGAGCTGACCGCGTCCGGCTGCCAGATCGTCCGGGTCGCCGTGCCGTCGCAGGACGACGTGGAGGCGCTGCCGGCGATCGCGCGCAAGTCGCAGATCCCGGTGATCGCCGACATCCACTTCCAGCCGAAGTACGTCTTCGCCGCGATCGACGCGGGCTGCGCCGCGGTGCGGGTGAACCCGGGCAACATCCGGCAGTTCGACGACAAGGTCAAGGAGATCGCCAAGGCGGCCGGTGACGCGGGCACGCCGATCCGGATCGGCGTGAACGCCGGCTCGCTGGACAAGCGCCTGCTGGCCAAGTACGGCAGGGCCACCGCCGAGGCGCTCGTCGAGTCCGCGCTCTGGGAGTGCTCGCTGTTCGAGGAGCACGGCTTCCGGGACATCAAGATCTCGGTCAAGCACAACGACCCGGTGGTGATGATCCGCGCCTACCGGCTGCTCGCCGAGAAGTGCGACTATCCGTTGCACCTGGGCGTCACCGAGGCCGGCCCGGCGTTCCAGGGCACCATCAAGTCGGCGGTGGCGTTCGGCGCGCTGCTTGCCGAGGGCATCGGTGACACGATCCGGGTCTCGCTCTCCGCCCCGCCGGTGGAGGAGATCAAGGTCGGCGCGGCGATCCTGGAGTCGCTGGGCCTGCGCGAGCGCGGCCTGGAGATCGTCTCCTGCCCGTCCTGCGGCCGGGCCCAGGTCGACGTCTACAAGCTGGCCGAGGAGGTCACCGCCGGCCTGGAAGGGCTGCCGGTGCCGCTGCGCGTCGCGGTCATGGGCTGTGTGGTGAACGGTCCGGGTGAGGCCCGTGAGGCCGACCTGGGCGTCGCCTCCGGCAACGGCAAGGGCCAGATCTTCGTCAAGGGCAAGGTCGTCAAGACCGTGCCGGAGGCGCAGATCGTGGAGACGCTGATCGAGGAGGCGCTGCGGATCGCCGACGAGATGGGCGCCGAGATCCCCGAGGAGCTGCGCGAGCTGCTGCCGGGCGGCGCCACCGTCACCGTGCACTGACCCGCGTTCCGTCTCACCGTGCGGCCGTTCCCTCCGGGGGGGCGGCCGCACGAGCCGTCTCGGGCGTTGCCGTCCCTCCGCCGCCGACCCGGCGACGCTGGTGCCGGGCGTCGCACGCGGCACCGCCGCGCAAACCGTCACCTTCACCGCCCGGAACGTCGCCGAGGGGTTCGACGTGGTTCAGCTCCTCGACCGGACCGGGTGACCCGGCGGTGGCGCTGGCACCACAGCCGACCTCGACGCTTTCCACAGAGTTATCCGAGCATTACCCCATAGCGATTGCATACTTGCGTATGTGCATGCTTCGATGGGCAGCGTTCGCGTGTCGTGGAAGCCGGAAGGAAAAACGTGAGACCTTTTTCCATTGTGGTCGCGGCGGCACTGGCGCTGGCCGTACTGGTACCACCCACGGTTTTCGACGCCGACCGAGGCGCGGCGGCGGCAGTGCGGGCCGACGTACTCGACGCTGAAGACGAATCCCAGGACTTTCCTTTTCCCGGCGCCGACACGATTGCTCTCCACGACGGGTCCGACAAGTACATCACCTATGGCGCCAGTGCCGGCGGACGCAAGGTGCCCTACGCCATATCCGGCTCCGGCAACGTCGTCGGCACCTCGCCGGTGGTGGCCGGCGACGCCCTGCCCGACGGCGGCGGCGCGTGGGTCGAGGCCGGCTCCGGCATCTGGACTCCCGCCGCGTTCTACCACGTCAAGGACGGTGTGGGTCGCTACTACCTGTTCTACACGGCGACCCGGAAGAACGACGACGGACGCAAGTGCATCGGCGTGGCGCGGTCAAGGAGCCCGTACGGCGCGTTCGTCGCCGAGGACACCCCCATCGTCTGCCCGGACAAGGGCAACCGCTGGGCGCTCGACGCGGATGTCACCACCGGGCCCGAGGGCGCGATCTGGATGACCTGGCGCGACGGCCAACGTGCCGAAGGGCCCGAATCCGCGCTGTCGGTAATGATGCTGACGTTCAACACCAACGGCACGGTCGACCGCAACAGCGATCCGGTGGTCATCCTGCGCAGCGACAACCTCGCCTGGACGAGATGGCGGGACACCGGCGGGGTGACGGTCATCGAGAACCCGAGCGCCTTCTACCACAACGGATCGTGGTACCTGTTCTACTCCGGAAACAGCTGGAGCGAGAACTACTATTCGACCGGAATCGCGTTCTGCGGCACGAAGATTGACGGCGGCCCCTGCTCGCCACTGCCGGGGCCCAACCGTGCCTGGTTCTCGTACTCGGGGCCGGCCGTGCACCTCCCCGACGATATGCGCAAACGGTCGTTGCCGGGAAACAAGCGCGGCCCAGGCGCGATGGACGTCTACCGCGCCCGGGACGGCAAGCCGTGGGTGACCTGGAACTACCTCGCCGACCAGAGCAGCGGGCGGAAGAGCCGCACGGGTCGCCTCGTGATCACCGGATCGGGCGCCGCCGCTGATTTCAAGGTCGAGCTTCCCTAGTCCGTCACAGTCCACACTGCCGAAAGGGCCGTTCGTGAGTAACCGAAGGATCAACCTTGCCCGCCGGGCCGCCGCGGTGGTGGCCTCAGTCACCGCGCTCGCGCTGCTCCAGCCCGCTGCCCCGGCCGTCGCGGCGAACGCGACATTCCAGGTCGGCACGCTCAACATCTACAATGGCCTCACCCACGCGAAGTTCCTTGAGGATCTGCAACTGATCACGTCGAAGGCGGACCTGGTCGGCCTCAACGAAGTTGGTGCCCGGAAGGACTTCCTGACGACGTGGGCCAGCGACAACGGCTGGTGGTTCTACTCGCCGGGCGGGGTCAACCAGGCGGGTGAGGCCCTGCTCGCCAAGAAGAGCATGTTCGACCGTGTCGACGCGGGCTCCCAGTTCGCCTGTGACACCAACGGAGCCGGTGAGGTACCGCCCGCCCGGTACAACAACTGGGTCAAGTACCAGCACAAGGCCAGCGGGCGCAGCGTCTACCACATCAACTTCCACGCCAACGCCAGCATCGAGGACAACGGCCGCCCCACCGACCTGCCCCGTACCGACTGCGCGGCGAAGCAGTTCCAGATGGTCAAGGACCTCGCCCGCGCCAAGAAGGACGACGGTCAGGTCGTCGTCAGCGGTGACCTGAACGTCGACTTCAGCGCCGACCGGGCGTACGGGTCGCCCGTGTTCCCGTGGAAGGTCTTCGAGGCCAACGAGCTGCCGAACCTGCGGTCGGTATACAACCTGTACGGCGAGAAGGGTACGGGTACCCACGGAAACCGGCACATCGACTACATCTACTTCTGGAAGCGGGTCGACGGGTTCCGCTACCTCTGGATGACCGACTACCGCATCATCGGCGGCACCAACTCCGACCACCAGGGAGTTGTGGCCGACTTCGCAATCGAACTCTGAGCATCGCGCCGACCACGTGGCGGGAGTGGACGGCGAACCCGGGCGCCGCTGGACCCGACGACACCCGGGCGGCGTTCAGTCGGACTCGGCGAGGATGGCGTAGAGCTTGCGGCGGGTCTCGTCGAGCACCTGGGCGGCGCGGGCGCGTTGGTCGTCGGTGCCGGTGGTCATCACCTGCCGCAGCGCGTTCATGGCCTGGGTCCCCGCGTCGCGGATGTCGTGCCAACTGTTGACGGTCTGCTCGGCGAACTCCGCCCAGGGCGGGGCCTCCGCCGCCTGGGCGGCCTCGGACTGCCCCTGTTCGGTGAGGGCGAAGCGCTTGCGCCCGCCGTCGGAGTCGGCGGCGGTGGCGATGACGCCCTCGTCCTCCAGCAGTTGCAGCGTCGGGTAGATCGACCCGGGGCTGGGCCGCCAGGCCCCGCCGGTGCGGGCGTCGATCTCCTGGATCATCTCGTAGCCGTGCATCGGCCGCTCGGTGAGCAGGGCCAGCACGGCGCCGCGCACGTTCGGCCGGCGGCCGCGACCCCGGCCGCCCCGGCCGCGCCCGTGGCCGTGCGGCCCGTGCGGCCCGGGTGGGAACGGCGGCGGACCCGGGGGTACGGGCGGGAAGCCGAAGCCGCCGTGCCGGTGCATCTCGTCGTGCATGGTGTGGACGTGTCGACGGAAACCCATCGGACTCTCCTTCGTCGGGGACTATCGCTGATGCATCAACGATATATCGGCAATGCATCGTCGACAAGACGTGACGGGAGTGTGTGAGTGCCCGGTCGGCCCACCGGCTCCCGGCTGCGTCTGGCAGGCTGGTAACCGTGCTCACGATGCCGGTACGCCAACTGGGGGAGTCGGAGCGCCGTTCGGTCGAGCGGCTGCTCGACCTCGACCCCTACGCCGGCGCGCAGGTCGCCGAGCGGGTCGCGGCGCGCGGCCTGGCCTGGTGGCGGGCCGAGGCACGGATCCTCGGCTACGGCTCCCGGCGCAACCTGGAGTCGATCTGCTGGCTGGGCGGCAACCTGACCCCGGTGCTCGCGTCCGAGTCGGCGGTGGCCGCGTTCGCCGAGCAGTTGGGCGAGGAGGAGCGGCTCTGCTCCTCGATCGTGGGTCGCGCCGACGCGGTGCTCGGCCTCTGGGACCTCCTCTCCGCGCACTGGGGGCCGGCCCGGGACGTACGCCCGAACCAGCCGTTGCTGGCCACGGACGCGCCGCCGCCGGTGGCGCCCGACCCGCAGGTGCGTCGCGTGCGCGTCGGTGAGGTGGACCGGCTCTTCCCGGCGGCGGTGGCGATGTACACCGAGGAGGTCGGCGTCTCGCCGCTGGCCGAGGACGGCGGGCGCGGCTACCGGCGGCGGGTGACCGAGCTGGTGCGCGCCGGCCGGGCCTACGCCCGGTTCGTCGACGGCCGGGTGGTCTTCAAGGCCGAGCTGGCGGTGGTGACCCGGCGCACCGCGCAGGTGCAGGGGGTCTGGGTGGCGCCCGAGTGGCGCGGCCGGGGCATCGCGGTCGCCGCGATGGCCGCGGTGGTCCGCGACGCGCTGGCCCGGGTCGCGCCCACGGTCAGTCTCTACGTCAACGACTTCAACCAACCGGCCCGGCGCGTCTACGAGCGGTGCGGCTTCCGCCCGGTCGGCACGCTCGCCACCGTGCTGTTCTGAGGATCACCCCGCCTCGCCTTGCCCCGAACCGGACACCCGGCGCTATGCTGGTCATGTTTTTGTACTGACCAGTCAGTCTAGAAGGGTGCCATGGCAATCGTCGAGGCCAGCGGATTGGGACTACGGACCCGTCGGGGCTGGGTCTACCGGGACGTCGACCTCACCGCGGCCCGCGGTGAGCTGCACGCGGTCACCGGCCCGCCCGGAAGCGGTCGCACCTCGCTGCTGCTCGCGCTCGCCGGGCGTTTCCCGCACAGCCACGGCGAGCTGCGCCGCCGCGGCCCGGCCGCGCTCGGCCAGGTGGCCGGCGTGCACGAGCCCGACCCGACGCTCACCGTCGCCGAGCACATCACCGAACGGCTGCTGCTGCTCGGGCCGGTGCCGCGCCGCCGCCGGCAGCTCGTCCCGGTGGCCGCGTTGCGGGCCCGCCGCGCCTACCGCCGCGACGCCTACGCCACCGCCATCGCCGGCGCCGGCTTCACCGACGCCCCCCTCGACCCCGACCGGTACGGCCGCGACCTGACCCCGGTCGACCGGCAGGTGCTCGGGCTGGTGCTGGCCAGCCTCGGCGGCCCCAGCCTGATCGTCGCCGACGACGTGGACGCCGGCGCCGACCGAGGCGAACGGGAGTGGATCTGGGCCGCGCTGGAACGCCTCGCCGACCAGGGGTACGCGGTGGTCGCCAGCGCCCGGGCCGTCGAGCCCGGCGTCACCGCCACCGTGCACCGCATCGGTGACCCGGCGCTGCCCACCCCCGCCCTGCCCGGTCCCGTTGCGACCGCTCCCGTTCCGACCGCCGAGGTGACCGCATGAGCGTGCTGCGACTGGCCCTGTTCGAGCTGCGCCGGATGACCCGGGGCCGGCTGCCGCGCGCCGCGCTCGCCGTGCTCACCGTGGTCCCGCTGCTCTACGGCGCGCTCTACCTCTACGCGTTCTGGGACCCGTACGGGAACCTCGACCGGATCCCGGTCGCGCTGGTCAACGCCGACCGACCGGCGAAGGCGGCCGACGGCAGCGAGGTGCACGCCGGCCGGGACCTCGCCGACGAACTGGTCGACCGCAAGGTCTTCGGCTGGACCGTCACCGACCAGGCCGACGCCACGAAGGGCCTCCGCGACGGCCGCTACCATCTGGTCTTCTCCATCCCGGCCGAGTTCTCGGCCACGCTCGCGGCCAGCCCCGACCCGGACCGGCCGGCCCGGCAGGGCGAGCTGAAGGTGGTCAACGACGACGCCACCAACTACCTCTCCGGGCTGCTCGCCCGCTCCGCGTTCAGCGAGATCCGGGCTGCCGCCGCGGAGAGCACCGCCGCCTCGTACTTCGACAAGATGCTGATCGGCTTCACCGACGCCAAGGCCGAGACCGGCCGCGCCGCCGACGGGGCCGGAAAGATCTCCGACGGGCTCGACGCCTCCCAGCGGGGCGCCGGGCAGCTCGCCGACGGGCTCGGCGACGCCGAGAACGGCGCCGGGCAGCTCGCCGGCGGGCTGAACACGTCCGTCCAGGGCGCCGACAAGCTGGCCAAGGGCCTCGACCAGTTGCAGACCGGCGCCGCCCAGCTCGCCGACGGCGCCGGCCGGGCCGCCACCGAGACGAAGGCCGCCGCCGCCACCGTCGACGCCGCCGCCGACAGGTACGAGCCGGTGCTGCGCCGCAACGCCGACAAGATCCAGCAGGCGGCCACCGCGGTGGCCACCGGCGCGCAGCAGCTCGCTGCCGGCCTGGACGCGCTGCCCGCCAAGGCCGACGAGGTGGTCAGGCTGGCGCAGGAGATCTCCGACCGGCTCGACGCGGTCGCGAAGGAACACCCCGAGCTGGCCGACGACCCGAACTTCGCCGCCGCCCGCACGGCCGCCGACCGGGCCGTCACCCAGGCCGAGGCGCTGGCGTCCGCCGTGGACAAGTCCGACCTGGCCGCGCTGAAGAAGCAGATGACCGAGGTCGCGAAGACCGCCCGGGAGGTGGCCGCCGCCGCGCCACATCTGGCCGACGACGTCGCCGCCGCCCGGGCCAAGGTCGACAAGCTGGCCAGCGGCCTCGGCACGCTGGCCCAGGGCAGCGCCAAGCTCCGCGACGGGCTCGGTGACGCGTCCACCGGCGCCGACCAGTTGCGCGGCGGGCTCTACCAACTGTCCACCGGCGCCCGCGCGCTCGACGGCGGCCTGGCCCGGCTCGGCACCGGCAGCACCTCGCTCGTCGACGGGCTGACCAAGCTGGAGGGCGGCGCCGGCGACCTCGCCGACGGGCTCGCCGCCGGCGAGAAGAAGCTGCCCGGGTACGACGACGCGGCCAGTCGCGCCGACGTGCTCGGTGACCCGGTCGGCCTGATCCGCGACTCGCAGCACCCGGCCGGCTCGTACGGCGTGGGCTTCGCCCCGTACTTCCTGGCGCTGGCGCTCTGGGTCGGCGCGATGATCACGTACATGCTGTTGCGGCCGGTCAACCGGCGCCACGTGATGTCCGGCGCGCCCGGCTGGCGGGTGGTGCTCGCCGGCTGGCTGCCCGCCGCCGGGATCGGCCTGGCCCAGGTCGCCGTGCTCTACACCGTGGTGACGCTGGCGCTCGGGCTGCATCCGACGCACGGCGCGGCGACGTTCGGGCTGCTCGCGCTCACCTCGCTGGCGTTCACCGCGATCATGCAACTGCTCGGCGTGGCGCTCGGCCCGGCCGGCCGGCTGGCCGCGCTGGCGCTGCTGATGCTCCAGCTCACCTCGTCCGGCGGCACCTACCCGGTGCAGACCTCGCCCGGCTTCTTCCAGGCCATCCACCCCTGGCTGCCGATGACGTACGTGGTCGGCGGCCTGCGGCACACGATCAACGGCGGGCCGGCCGGCCCGGTGGTCACCGGCGCGCTGGTGCTGCTCGCGTTCGGCCTGGGCGCGCTGGCGCTCGGCGTCGGCGCGGCGCGCCGCTCCCGCCGGCTCACCCCGGCCAAGCTGCACCCCGAACTGACCATGTGAGGATGGGCCGGTGACGGACGGACGGACCCGCCGGCGGGAGGACACCCGCCAACGACTCTTCGTGGCCGCGGTGGACCTGATCGCCGAGCAGGGCTTCTCGGCCACCACGGTGGACGACATCGCGGCTCGCGCCGGGGTGGCGAAGGGGACCGTCTACTACAACTTCGAGTCCAAGACGGTCCTCTTCGAGGAGCTGCTGCGACACGGCATCGGCCTGCTCACCGCCGAGTTCCGGGCCGCGGTCGACGGGCTGCCGCCGCGCGAGGCGCTCGCCGCGCTGGTCCGCGCCGAACTGGACTACATCCGCCGCTACCGGGCCTTCGCCCAACTGCTGCTCTCCGAGATGTGGCGCACCAACCGGGAGTGGCAGCAGACGCTGCGGCTGCTGCGTGGCGAGGCGATCGAGGTGATCGCCGAGACGGTCCGGGCCGGGGTGGACAACGGCGACCTCCCGGCCGACCTGGACGTGCGCACCGCCAGCTCGGCGCTGTTCGGCGTCGGGCTGGTGGTGGCCGTGGACTGGCTGGTGTTCCAGCCCGAGCGGCCGATCACCGACGTGCAGGAGGCGCTGCTCGGCATCGTCCGCCGGGTCGCCCGGACCTGACCGGAACGCGGTAATTCGGTTGAACCACGCCGGGCCGACGGGAAGGCTGGGTGCACCGCCCCCACCCGTCCGAGTCCGGAGGACCGTCCTATGCGCCTGCTCCGAGACCTCTGGGCCACCGCGCCCCGGCGGATGGCGGCCGTTCTGCTGCTGATCGTGCTGGGCGCCGGTGGCCAGGCCGCCGCCTCCGCGCTCGCCGGGCCGGTGCTCGTGCACCGCTCGTCCGGCTGGTTCGTCGCGCTGGCCGTGGCGCTGGTCGCCGCCGTCGTCACCGACCTGCTGATCGGGCTGATCATGGCCCGGCTCACCGCCGACTGGTCCGCCGACGTGCGTCGCCGGCTCTGCCGGGTCGCGCTCGGGCAGGAGCTGCCGGCCCTGGAGACCACGCCGGTCGGCGAGCTGCTCGACCGGATCGACAACGACGTCTACCAGGTCGCCGCCGAGATGCGGAACACCGGCGTACGGCTGGCGCAGGGCATCGCCGTCTGTGTGCTCGCCACCGTCAGCGCGCTCGTCGTCTGGTGGCCGGCCGGCGTGGGGATGGTGCTGCTCACCACGCTGCTCGCGGTCGTGCTGCGCCGGCCCACCGCCCGCATCGCCCCGGCCCGGATGGCCGAGGAGGAGGCCTGGTCCGACCTCGCGGCCGTGATGGAGGAGGCGGTGCACGGGCAGGACGACGTGCGCACCAGCCTGGCCCGGCCGTACGTGCTGCGGCTCTACGCCCGCCGCGCGGCCGAGGTGGTCGCCCGCTGCGGCCGGGTGTTCCGGCTCTCCGCCCGGGTCACCTCGGTGGCCGCCGGTGGCGTCCGGGCCGGCATCGCCGGTGTGGTGCTGGCCGGCGCGTGGGCGCTGTCGACCGGGCGGGTCGACGCCGCCCGGCTCACCGCCGTCTGGTTGCTCGCCATCGCGTTCGGCGCCACCGTCGAGCACATCGCCCGCTGGGTGCCGCACCTGCAACAGGCGTTCGGCGCGTGGGCCCGGGTGCAGTTGCTGGCCGGCGCGCGGCAGGAGCCGGCCGGCGGGGCCGCCCCGACCGACGGCGACCTGAGCGTGCGCGGGCTCACCTTCCGCTACCCGGTCGCCGGCGAGGAGCGCGGCCCGGCACTGCGCGACGTGCGGCTCGACTTCGTCCGCGGGCGCTCGTACGCGCTGGTCGGGCGCACCGGCTCGGGCAAGTCGACGCTGGCCAAGGTGCTCACCCGGGCGGTGGAGGTGCCCCGTGGCACCGTCTTCCTGGGCGACACCGACCTGGTCGACCTGGACGTCGAGGAGCTGCGCCGGTGGATCGCCGTGGTGCCCCAGCGCACCGAGATCCTCGCCGGCACGCTCGCCGAGAACGTCGCGTTGCACGACCCGGAGCTGCTCGACGCCGCCGAGCGGGCACTGGCCGAGCTGGGCCTGGCCGGCTGGATCGCCGAGCTGCCCGACGGGGTGCACACCCGGCTCGGCGAGGGCGGGCACGTGCTCTCCGCCGGCCAGGAGCAACTCGTCGCGTTCGCCCGCATCCTGGTCCGGGACCCGCACGTGGTGATCCTCGACGAGGCCACCGCGCGACTCGACCCGGTCACCGAGAACCGGGTCCGCGAGGCCACCGAGCGGCTGCTCACCGACCGGATCGGCATCGTCATCGCGCACCGGCTCTCCTCGGTGCGCCGCTGCGACGAGGTGGTGGTGATGGCCGACGGCGCGGTGCTGGAGGCCGGCCCGATGCGCGAGTCCGCCCGCTTCGCCGAGCTGCTCGCCACCAGCCACGCCGGGGCGTACGCGGGCACCGGCGCGCGGCGCGGCGGCGTGGAACTGCTCGACGCGCCCGGCTGGGCCGACGAGGCGGCTCCGGTCGTGGCGCCGGCCCCCGCGCCGCGTCGCGCCGGGATGCCGCGCGCCGAACCGCCGCCGGCGCCGCCCGCGCCGCCCGCGCGGACCATGCGGGAGATCCTCCGGCTCGGCCTGAACGATCCCCGGTACGGCCTGGCCGCGGTCGCCATGTTCGTCGTGATGACGCTGCTCGGGCTGGACGGTTCGGTGCTGCCCTGGCTCTGGGCCGAGCTGGTCGCCGGCGGCGACCCGTGGCTGCCGGCGCTCGGCATCGCCGCCGCGCTGCTGCTGGTGCTGCCGCTGCCCTACCTCACCAACCTGTGGTTCCCGCAGTGGTGGATCCGGCAGATGCTGCGGATCAGCGCCCGACTGGTGCACGGGCAGACCGGCGCGCGCCGGGTCAGCGGGCACACCCCGGCCGAGGTGGTCGCGCAGGGCGGCGACACCGACCGGGTGGTGCAGCTCGCCGACAACCTGATGGACCAGTTCATCTCGCTGGCCATCGTGCTCACCATGACGCTGGTGACCGGCAGCTTCGTGCCGGCGCTGTTCTTCGTCGGCACGATGGTGGTCTCCGGGCTGGCGGCGACGCTGTTCGGGCCCCGGCTGGAACGCACCGCCGCCGGCACCGTCGCCGCCCGCGCCGCGTTCGCCACCGCGCTGGTCTCCGCGCTCTCCGCCGCCCGCACGGTGAAGCTGGCCGGTGCCACCCGGCCGGTGCTGACCCACCTCGCCGGGCTGGACGCGGTGCGCAGCGAGCGGCAGCGCCGGGAGATCGCCATGCAGGTGTGGGCCCGCTCCACCCCGGCGGTCGTCAGCGGGCTGCTGCCGATCGGGGCCTGGGCGCTCTACCTGACCGGCGGGCTCTCCGCCGGCGCCACCCTGGTCGCGGTCTCCACGCTGGGCGCGGCCCGCTGGTTCGCGTGGACCACCGCGGCGCTGGTCTCGCAGTACCCGTCGGCCCGGGTGTGGACCCGGCGGACCGTGGCGATGACCGGGACGGCCAACTACTCCGAGCCGGTGCCCGGGCTGGACCTGGTCGCCGGCACCGCGCCCGCGCCGGAACCGCCGCCCCGGCACCCGCTGCGCCGGCTGGAGCTGGCCGGCTTCGGCGCGCTGCACTCCGACGGCACGCTCGCCGTCCGCGACGTCGACCTGGTGGTCGAACGCGGGCAGTTGGTGCTGGTGGTCGGCCCGGTCGGGGCCGGCAAGTCGTCGCTGCTGCGCGCGCTCGCCGGGATCGTGCACCACGTCGGCGCGTTGCGCTGGAACGGCGAGCCGGTCACCGAGCCGGAGCTGTTCCTGCGCCCCAACCAGGTCGGCTACGTGGGCCAGCTACCCCGGGTGCTCTCCGGCACGGTGGCCGAGAACATCGCGCTCGGCCACCCGGTCGACGCCGCGAGCGCGGTGTCGACCGCCCAGCTCGACCACGACCTGGCCGCCGCCGGGGGCGGGCTCGGGCTGCTCATCGGGCACAAAGGGACCCGGCTCTCCGGCGGCCAGCTCCAGCGGCTGGCGCTGGCCCGGGCGCTCGCCCCGCGTACCGAACTGCTCGTCGCGGACGACGTGTCGTCGGCGCTGGACGTGACCACGGAGCTGGCGCTCTGGGCGGCGTTGCGCGAGCACGGGGTGACCGTGGTCGGCTCGACCGCCAAGCGGGCCGCACTGGTCCGCGCGGACCACGTGGTGGTGCTTGTCGACGGCGTGGTCGCCGACCAGGGCGCGTGGTCCGACCTGGAACCCCGCTGGAACCACCTGGCCGGCTGACCGCCGGGCCCCGACCCGCCCAAGGGTCGGGGCCCGGCGTGGTCAGAACGCGCGGGCGTACTGGTCGGGCCAGGCCGGGGTGGCGCCCAGCTTGGCGGCGGCGCGGCGCGGCCAGTACGGGTCGCGCAGCAGTTCCCGGCCCAGCAGCACCAGGTCGGCCTCGCCGCCGGCCACGATCTGCTCGGCCTGCTCGGGCTCGACGATCAGGCCCACCGCGCCGGTCGGCACGGCCGCCTCGCGGCGGATCCGGGCGGCCAGCGGCACCTGGTAGCCGGGGCCGACCGGGATCGACGCCTTCGCCGCCGCCCCGCCGGAGGACGCGTCGACCAGGTCCACGCCGGCGGCGGCCAGCTCGCCCGCGAGCACCACGCTGTCCTCGATCGTCCAGCCGCCGTCGGTCCAGTCGGTGGCCGAGATCCGGGTCAGCACCGGCACCGCCTCGCCGACCGCGGCGCGGACCGCGCGCGCCACCTCCAGGGTGAGCCGCATCCGGCCGGCCCGGTCCCCGCCGTAGCCGTCGGTGCGCCGGTTGGTCAGCGGGGACAGGAACTCGTGCAGCAGGTAGCCGTGCGCCGCGTGGATCTCCACCGCGGCGAAGCCGGCGTCCACCGCCCGCCCGGCGGCGATCGCGAACGCGTCCACCACCGCCGCGACGCCGGCCTCGTCGAGCGCGGTCGGGGTGCGGTAGTCGCTGACGAACGGGTCGACGCCCGGGCCGACCGGCGTCCAGCCGCCCTCGGCGTCCGGCACGCCGCCGCGCCGCTCCGCCCACGGCCGGTACGTCGACGCCTTGAACCCGGCGTGCGCGAGCTGCACGGCCGGCACCGCGCCCTGGCCGGCGACGAACGCGGTGACCGGCCGCCACGCGTCGACGTGCGCGTCGGACCAGAGCCCGACGTCCTGCGGGCTGATCCGCCCCTCCGGCACCACCGCGGTCGCCTCGGTGAGCACCAGCCCGGCCCCGCCGACCGCGCGGGAACCGAGGTGGACGCGGTGCCAGTCGGTGGGCAGCCCGTCGGGCCCGGCACTGTACTGGCACATCGGCGCCAGCGCGATCCGGTTGGGCAGTGTGACGCCGCGCAGGGCGAGCGGGGTGAACAGGGCGCTCATGCGGTTCTCCTCCGGTCAGGGCGACGGGTGCGTCCCCGGCCGGGAACGCACCCGTCGGGCGTGGATCAGGCGGGTACGGGGGCGAGCCGCTCGTTCTCGCGCTCGGCGGGCTCGACCGGCTCGATCAGGTCGCGCCGGCCGGCCGAGTCGTACGCGGCCCGGTCGAGCGTGCCCTCGCGGGCGGCCACGATGGTCGGCACCACGGCCTGTCCGGCCACGTTCGTCGCGGTCCGCATCATGTCCAGGATCGGGTCGATGGCCAGCAGCAGACCGGCGCCGGCCAGCGGCAGGCCCAGCGTGCTCAGGGTCAGCGTGAGCATCACGATCGCGCCGGTCAGGCCGGCGGTGGCGGCCGAGCCGACCACCGACACGAACGCGATCAGCAGGTAGTCGGTGACGCCCAGGTCCACGCCGAACACCTGCGCCACGAAGATCGCGGCGAGCGCCGGGTAGATCGCGGCGCAGCCGTCCATCTTCGTGGTGGCGCCGAACGGCACCGCGAAGGAGGCGTACTCGCGGGGGACGCCGAGGCGCTCCACCGCACGCTGGGTCACCGGCATGGTGCCCACCGAGGAACGGGACACGAAGGCCAGCTCGATGGCGGGCCAGGCGCCGGCGAAGAAGCGCAGCGGGTTGAGCCGGCCGGCGGCGACCAGCAGCACCGGGTAGACCACGAACATCACCAGCGCGCAGCCGACGTAGACGGCGGTGGTGAACTTGGCGAGCGGGGCCAGCAGGTCCCAGCCGTACGAGGCGACGGCGTTGCCGATCAGGCCCAGGGTGCCGATCGGGGCGAGCCGGATGACCCACCACAGCGCCTTCTGCACGATCGTCAGGACCGAGCGGTTGAGCTGCACGAACGGCTCGGCGGGCTCGCCGACCAGCAGCGCGGCGGCGCCCACCACCAGGGCGAGGAAGACGATCTGGAGCACGTTGCCCTCGACGAACGCGCCGACCGGGTTGGTGGGCACGATGCCGGTGAGGAAGTCGATCCAGGAGCCGGTGGTCTTCGGCGCGTTGGCGCCGGCCGGGTCCAGGTTCACGCCGCGACCGGGGTCGGTGAGCAGGCCCAGGCCGATGCCGATGCTCACCGCGATCAGCGCGGTGATGCCGAACCAGAGCAGCGTCTTGAGCGCCAGCCGGGCGGCGTTGGCGACGCCGCGCAGGCTGACCACGCTGACCACGATGGCGGTGAAGACCAGTGGCGGCACGGCCAGCTTGAGGAGCTGGACGAAGAGACCGCCGACGGTGTCGAGCGTGCTGGTCAGCCAGGCGAGGTCGTTGGCGCGGGCGAGGAAGCCCAGCGCCACGCCGAGCACGAGGCCGAGCAGGATCTGCACGGAAAAAGGGATCTTGCGCAGGGCGGAAGCCATGAGGACGGGTCCAAGGTCTGGAGAGGGAAGGGCGGGCGTCGGGAGCGGAGCTACGCCGGACAGACGCCGCTGGCCTGCCGTCGGAGGTCGACGTACAGGCGCTCGGTGAGACACCAGACATTGGTCATCGCCGAACCACGCTACTCCCGCACCCGCCCCGCCGGAAGGACCGTTCCCCGTGACGCCCCTTACAACCTGTCCTGCCGAAGGAGGGGCCCCTTTTTAACACCCGTCGGTTAGCGGGGGCCCCTTCTATCGCCCAGGCGTTAACAGGGGGCCCTTCCTTACCAGCACCACGGCGGTGGTCAGGCCCCACGCGGCGGTTGCTCCCAGCAGCACGCGCTCCAGCACGCCGACCAGCGTGCCCCGGCCGACCAGCAGCATGGCCAGCCCCACCGCGCCGGCCAGCGGCAGCGCCAGCGCCGCGCCGACCGCGGCGACCCGCCGCAGCGCCGCGCCCGCGGCCGGGCAGCACACCAGCGCCACCATCGCGAAGACCACCGCCGCGGTGGCCGCGATGCTGGCCCCGCCGTGCACCAGGTCGGCCACCGTGGCGGCCTCGAACGGCGGCAGCGGGCAGCCGGCGCTGCACGTCACCGTGCCGGAGAGCACGGTGGCGACCGCGCCGACGCCGAGCAGCACGGACGCCGCCCGCGCCACCGCCGGCAGCGCGCCGGCGAGCAGCAGCAGCGCCGCCGCCAGCGTGAAGATCCCCATCCGGTACGCCCCGGCGTACCCGCTGTCGGCGACACCGGCCTCGCTGACGTACCCGGTCGGGCCGGGGCCCGGACCGGCGACCACGGCGACCGTCACCGCGACCGCCCCGGCCAGCACGCAGGCGGCGGCCCCGGCGGCGGCGACCCGGCGCGACGCGCGCTCAGCCACGCCCGTGCGGCGTGGTCCAGCCGGCCAGGTCCGGACCGAGCGGCACGATCCGGGTCGGGTTGATCATGTCGTGGGTGGCGTAGTAGTGCCGCTTGATGTGGTCGAAGTCCACCGTCTCGCCGAAGCCCGGCGTCTGGAACAGGTCCCGCGCGTACGCCCACAGCACCGGCATCTCGGTCAGCTTCTGCCGGTTGCACTTGAAGTGCCCGTGGTACGCCACGTCGAAGCGGACCAGCGTGGTGAACAGCCGCACGTCCGCCTCGGTGATCGCGTCCCCCATCAGGTAGCGCTGCCCGGCCAGTCGCTCGCCCAGCGCGTCCAGCCGGGCGAACAGCGCGGTGTACGCCTCGTCGTACGCCGCCTGCGAGGTGGCGAAGCCGCACCGGTACACGCCGTTGTTGACGTCGGAATGGATCTCCGCCATCAGCGCGTCCAGCTCCGGCCGCAGCTCGACCGGGTAGAGGTCCGGCGCGTCCGGTGCGTGGAACCGCCGCCACTCGGTGGAGAGGTCGAGCGTGAGCTGCGGGTAGTCGTTGGTGACCACGCGCCCGGTCAGCGTGTCGACGAGCGCCGGCACGGTCACCCGGCCGGTGTAGTCCGGGTCGGTGGCCAGGTACGCCTCGGAGAGGAACCCGACGCCCAGCACCGGGTCGAAGCCGTCCGGGTCCAGCGCGAACCGCCAGCCCCGTTCGTCCCGGATCGGGTCCACGGTGCCCAGCGAGATCACCTCGTCCAGGCCGAGCAGGCCGCGCACGATCCGGGCCCGGTGCGCCCACGGGCAGGCCCGGCACCAGATCAGCCGGTACCGGCCCGGCTCCAGCGGCCAGCGGCCCTGCTCGTCCGGCCCGCCGCCGGCCGGCGAGGTGGAGTGCGGGGTGACCCGCCCGGTGAACCGGTTGGGTTGGCGGACGAAGGAACCGCCGCCACTGGTCTCTGCGCTGAACTGGGCCCCGGCCATGCCGCCAACCTATCCGCTCCGGGCGCGGATATCCTGGCGCCGTGGCACCCCGGCGCGACCCGCCGGGCCGCCGCCGACCGACCCCTTCCCACCCCCGAAGGACGTGCGCGCGATGACCGTGGCCTACCTCGTTGCCGGAGTCCGCACCCCGATCGGCCGGTACGCCGGCGCCCTCGCCGGGGTCCGCCCCGACGACCTCGCCGCGCACGTGATCCGCGAGCTGGTGGCGCGGCACCCGTCGGTCGACTGGGCCCGCACCGACGACGTGATCCTCGGCTGCGCCAACCAGGCCGGCGAGGACAACCGCAACGTGGCCCGGATGGCCGCGCTGCTCGGCGGCCTGCCGGCGGAGGTGCCGGGCAGCACGGTCAACCGGCTCTGCGGCTCCGGCCTGGACGCGCTCGCCGCCGCCGCCCGCGCCATCGTCGCCGGGGACGCCGACCTGGTGGTGGCCGGCGGCGTGGAGAGCATGAGCCGCGCGCCGTTCGTGATGCCCAAGGCGACCACGCCGTTCGCCCGCACCGCCGAGGTCTACGACACCACCATCGGCTGGCGGCTGGTCAACCCGCTGATGGAGCGCGGCTGGGGCATCGACTCGATGCCGGAGACGGCGGAGAACGTGGCCGCCGAGTTCGGCGTGGACCGCGCCGCGCAGGACGCGTTCGCGTACCGCTCGCAGCAGCGGGCCGCCAAGGCGCAGGCCGACGGCCGGCTGGCCGAGGAGATCGTCGGCGTGACCGTGCCGGCCGGCAAGCGGGAGACGAAGCTCGTCGAGGTCGACGAGCACCCGCGGGAGACCACGCCGGAGAAGCTGGCCGCGCTGCCCACCCCGTTCCGCGCCGGCGGCACGGTGACCGCCGGCAACTCCTCCGGCGTCAACGACGGCGCGGTGGCGCTGCTGGTCGCCTCCGCGGCCGCCGTCGAGCGCCACGGCCTCACCCCGCTGGCCCGGGTACGCGGCGCGGCGGCGGCCGGCGTACCGCCACGGATCATGGGGATCGGGCCGGTCCCGGCGACCCGGAAGCTGCTCGACCGCCAGGGCCTCACGCTGGCCGACGTCGACGTGATCGAGCTGAACGAGGCGTTCGCCGCGCAGTCCGTGGCGGTGCTGCGTGAGCTGGGCCTGCCGGAGGACGCCGAGCACGTCAACCCGAACGGCGGGGCCATCGCGCTGGGCCACCCGCTCGGCGCCAGTGGCGCCCGGCTGGCGTTGACCGCCGCGCTGGAGCTGCGCCGCCGGGGTGGTCGGCGGGCCCTCGCCACCATGTGCGTCGGCGTCGGGCAGGGCATCTCGCTGCTGCTGGAGTCGGCCGGCTGAGCGCGAGCGGCGGCATCGCCAGAAGTGGATCTCCCGTTGCCGGTCCGGCGCGCATAGAGTGGGCTGGACCACATGATCCGCCGCACCAGGCGGGTGACGACCGGGGAGATCGCACGATGCAGACGTCGGACGGACCTCCCGCCGGGATCGACCTGAGCCGGCCCAGCGCCGCCCGGGTCTACGACTACTTCCTCGGCGGGGCGCACAACTTCGAGATCGACCGGCAGCTCGCCGAGCAGATCGCGGCCATGACGCCGAACCTGGCGGCCACCATGCGCTCCGGCCGGGAGTTCCTGCGCCGGGCGGTGCGGGTGCTGCTCGACGCCGGCATCGACCAGTTCCTCGACATCGGCTCCGGCATCCCCACCGTCGGCAACGTGCACGAGGTCGCCCAGGCCGCGAACCCCGAGGCCCGGATCGTCTACGTCGACATCGACCCGGTGGCGGTGGCGCACAGCCACGAGTTGCTGGCCGGCAACGACCGGGCCACCGCGCTCCTGGCCGACCTGCGCGAGCCGAAGCTGATCCTGGACCAGGCCCGAGCCGGCGGCCTGATCGACTTCGACCGGCCACTGGGCATCCTGCTCGCCGGCGTGGTGCACTTCGTGCCGGACGCCGACCGCCCGGCCGACATCCTGGCCACCCTGCGGGCCGCCGCCGCGCCGGGCAGTTTCCTGGTCGTCTCGCACTCCACCTTCGAGGACCAGCCGCAGGAGATGCTGGACGCGCAGCGGCTGTCGGCGCGTACCGCCACCGAGATCACGCTCCGCTCGCGGGCCGAGATCACCGGCTTCTTCGGTGACTGGACGATCCTCGAACCGGGTGTGGTGCACATGCCGCTCTGGCGGCCCGACTCGCCCTCGGACGTGGACGAGCACCCGGAACGTTTCGGGGCGTTCGGCGGCGTCGCCCGGTACGACCGCGCTGCCGGGTGAGCCGACGTGCCCGCCCCGGAGCCCGTCGGGGATGACTTCAGCCGTCCCGGCGCCACGGCGTACGCCGCCGAGTGGGCCCGGGCGGTGCGGCGCATCGGTTTCGTGCCGCTGAGCGCGGCCGAGACCGAGCGCCTGTTGGTGTCGCTCACCGAGCGGCTGGCCCGCGCGTTGCGGGCGCCCGCCTTCTCCGCCCGACCGGCGGAGGAGGTGGGGCAGGCCCTGGTGGAGGCGCACCTGACCGAGCCCGGCGTGCTCGACTGGTCGGTGCAGGCGCTCGGCGACCGGTTCCTGCCCTGGGTGCTGCCGGCCCGCGAGGATCTGCCCGAGCTGCGGGAACGGATCGCCTCGTTGCAGGGCGCGGTCGCCGCCGGGTTCAGCCGGGCGCTGCGGGACCGGGTGTTCAGCCAGCAGGAACGGATCGCCCGCTCCGCCTGGCAGGCCCGGGACGCCGTCGAGCAGGCGTTGCGGGACAGCGAGGCGCGGTTCCGGGCGGTCTTCACCGGCGCCGCCATCGGCATCGGCATCGCCGGTGTGGACGGGCACATCATCGAGGTCAACCAGTCCTTCGCGGACATGCTCGGCTACACGGTCGCGGAGATGCGGCAGATGAACGTGTCCGCGCTGGCCCACGCCGACGACGCGGCCGGCATGTGGGAGCTCTACCAGGAGCTGGTCGAGGGCAAGCGGGACAGCGCCCGGGTGGAGAAGCGCTACTACCGCAAGGACGGCAGCGTGGTCTGGACCGACCTGGCCGTGTCGCTGATCCGGTACGACGACGGCCGCCCCCGGTTCACCGTCGCCATGATCGAGGACATCACCCAGCGGTACGAGTTGCAGCAGCGGCTGCGTTTCCAGGCGCTGCACGACCCGCTGACCGGCCTGCCCAACCGGACGCTGTTCTTCGAGACGCTCGGTGGCGTCTTCGCCGCGGCCGGGCCCGAGCAGCGCGTCGGGCTCTGCTTCATCGACCTGGACGGGTTCAAGGCGGTCAACGACAGCCTCGGCCACGACCTCGGTGACCGGCTGCTCCAGGTGATCGCCCGACGGCTCAGCGACTGCGTGGCCGGCCGTGGGCACCTGGTGGCCCGGATGGGCGGCGACGAGTTCGTCATCCTGGTCGACTCCGGCGGCGGTCTCGACGACGCGGTGGAGGTGGCCGAGCTGGCGCTCGCGGCGGTCTCCGCCCCGGTGCACGTCGCCGACCAGCAGCTCGCGGTCTCGGCCAGCATCGGCATCGTGGACTGCCCGGCGGCGGAGACCAGCGCCGGCGAGTTGATGAAGGCCGCCGACACCACGCTCTACTGGGCCAAGGCCGAGGGGCGGGGCCGCTGGGCGGTGTACGACCCGGAGCGCAGCGCCGCCGACATCGCCCGGTCGGCGCTGGCCGCCAACCTGCCCGCCGCGTTGGACCGGGGCGAGTTCGTGCTGCACTACCAGCCGATCGTGTCGCTGTTGGACGGCACCATGGTGGCGGTCGAGGCGCTGGTCCGCTGGCAGCACCCGGAGCTGGGGCTGCTCGGGCCGGACCGCTTCATCGGCCTGGCCGAGGAGACCGGCCTGATCGTCCGGCTCGGCGCCTGGGTGCTGCGCCAGGCGTGCCGGGACGCCGAGTCGTGGCGGCGCGCCTTCGGTGAGTCGAAGCCGGTGGTCAGCGTCAACCTGGCCGCCCGGCAGGCCGACGACCCGGCCATCGTGGAGACCGTGGCGGAGGCGTTGCAGCACACCGGCCTCCCCGCCGAGCTGCTCCAGCTCGAACTGACCGAGAGCGCGGTGATGGGCAGCGCGGGTGAGCCGCTGCGCGCCCTGCACCAGCTTGCCGACCTCGGGTTGCGGTTGGCCATCGACGACTTCGGCACCGGCTACTCGAACCTGGCGTACCTGCGCCGGCTGCCGATCCACTGCGTGAAGCTGGCCGGCCCGTTCGTCGAGGGCATCCGCGGTGACGGCGCGGTCGCCGACCACCGCGACGAGCGGATCGTCGACGCGCTGGTCCGGTTGGCGCACGCGTTGGAGCTGTCGGTCACGGCCGAGGCGGTGGAGACCGAGGTGCAGGCCGAGCGGCTGCGGGCGTTGCGCTGCGACACCGGCCAGGGCCGCTGGTTCGGCGCCCCGATGCCCGCCGACGCCATCCGCGCCCGCCTGGCGGGGTAAGGAAGGGCCCCCGCTCAACGCCTCCGCTAGAGAAGGGGCCCCCGCTTAACATCTCGGTTTACGCACCGCCCGCGCAGAGAAGAGAGAACTCGTGAGTCTGACCGATTCGCAGGCCGTGGTGTCGGTGGTCGCCGCGCTGGCGATCCTGGCCGGGCTGGCCGGCGTGGTGGTGCCCGGCCTGCCGGCGCTGCCGCTGTGCTGGGGCGGCGTGCTGGTGTGGGCGCTGTTCGGCGACGCCGGCCCGGGCCGCTGGGCGGTGCTCGCCGCGGCGACCGTGGTCGCCGCCGGTGGCACCGTGGTCAAGTACCTCTGGCCGGGGCGGAACCTGAAGCGCACCGGTGTGCCCACCCGGTCGCTGCTGGCCGGCGCGCTGCTCGGCGTGGTCGGGTTCTTCGTCATCCCGGTGGTCGGGCTGCCGATCGGCTTCATCGCCGGGATCTGGGGCGCGGAGCTGCTGCGGCTGGGCAGCAACCGGCTGGCCTGGCCGGCCACCGTGCAGGCGCTCAAGGCGGCCGGCCTGTCCATGCTCGTCGAGTTCATGGCGGGCATGGTGATCGCCGCGCTCTGGGTGGCGGGCCTGCTGTTCGCCTGAGGCACGACACCCGCCACCGCGCGGCGGTCCTGGTCAGGGTTGGGGCGAAGCGTTCGTCACCGGCGGGAAGCGGTGAGTGATCCCGCCCGGGGCCGGGCGGTGACCAGATCGGTGCGACGACGGTGCCTGCGGTAGAGCTGCCGGAACACGCCGTCCGGGAAGGCCGGATGCCAGGGCTTCACCGGGCCGGCGAAGTGGATGATGGACGCGTCCGTGATGCTCCCGCCGACGGTCGGGTCGAGCCGCCACGCCATCATGTGGTTCCAGCGCTTGGGGAGCCGGGTCCACCGGCCGTAGACCGCGTGGTTGAGCGCGTCCTGGTCCGGGAAACGCGCCTCGTGGGCGTGGCGGGCGATGTAGTCGAGCGCCGCGGCGGTGATCTCGAGTTCCCGCCACCGTGGCACGTCGATGAGCAGCACCCCGGAGTTCAGGTACGGCGCCTGGGCGTCGAGGTCCCGGTAGCCGTAGATGCCGGGCAGGCCGCCGTTGTCGATGAGCCGGCGGGTGAACGCGTCCCGGACCGCGCCGACCGGCGTGTCGCCCAGGTCGACGTCGCGCAACGGCGCCAGGGAGCCGGTGCAGAGCACGTCGGAGTCGAGGTAGAGCAGCCGGTCGACGCCCGGGGGCAGGGAGTGCGGGATCAGCAGCCGCAGGTACATGGCGGCGGAGAGGTAGCTCAGGTGGGGCTCGCGGGATCCGGGCAGGCGGATCGGAGGCGGGTCCACGGTCAGGAAGGTGACGGTGGCGTGCCGGGCCGCCCGGGTCAGCGAGGCCCGGGCCTGCTCGGTGACGTCGTCGTCGGCGGCCAGCCAGAACCGCAGCGGTTCGGTCGGCATCTGGGCGGCGACGGTGGACATCACGACCGCCGCGTGCGGGGCGTAGGTGGCATCGAAGGCCAGTGCGCAGTCCAGGATTACCTCCTCGGTCGGGGTGGACACCTGTCAATTTACAACGTTGTATACGTGTCGACAACCAGGGCCCCTGCGCCGGTTCGAGAGACGTGGCCTTCCCGGGCTGATGGTGACCGTCGGGTCGGGAGGGAGCGGCGGCGCGGGCGTCCGGGGGTACGGCGAGAGGCCGTACTTCAGTGAGAGAGAGGTGGACGCCGCGCGCCGCCGCGGACCGGGCGTTGCCGAGCGCCCGGTGCCGGCCCGTCGGGTCGGGCCTGGTCACAGCTCCAAGGATGCCCCGGTCCGGGAGCCGGGACAACGCATTTAACCGGTACGCGTATTGACCACCTTGATCGGCGGGAGCAGACTGCGAGCACTCGCCCGAGGAGGTGTGCAGTGGCCACGACGCCCGCGCCGACCGCCGAGCAGCCGATGGACGACGACGCCCGACGACTCGCCGAACTCGGCTACAAACAGGAGCTGCGCCGCAAGTGGAGCGGCTTCTCCAACTTCGCCATCTCGTTCTCGATCATCTCGATCCTGGCCGGCTGCTTCACCACGTTCGGTCAGGCGTGGAACAACGGCGGCCCGGTGGCCGTGTCCTGGGGTTGGCCGCTGATCTCGATGTTCATCCTGGTCATCGGGTTCTGCATGGCCGAGCTGGTCTCCGCCTACCCGACCGCGGGCGGGATCTACTGGTGGGCGGCGACCATGGGTCGGCCGGTGCACGGCTGGTTCACCGGCTGGCTCAACCTGATCGGGCTGGTCGCGGTCACCGCCTCGGTCGACTACGGCTGCGCCACGTTCCTCAACCTGACGCTGTCGGCGCTCGTCGACGGCTGGGCCGGCACCGGCCAGCAGACGTTCGGGCTGTTCGTGGTGATCCTCGCGCTGCACGGCCTGATCAACATCTACGGGCACCGCATCATCGACGTACTCCAGAACGTCTCGGTCTGGTGGCACGTGGCCGGCGCGGCCGTGGTGGTGCTGATCCTGGTCCTGGTTCCGGACGAGCACCAGAGCTTCCAGTTCGTGTTCACCGAGCGGTTCAACAACTCCGGCTTCGGCGACGGGGACACCGGCGGGTTGACGTTCTGGTTCTACGTGCTGCCGCTGGGTTTCCTGCTCACGCAGTACACGATCACCGGCTTCGATGCCTGCGCGCACGTCTCCGAGGAGACCCGGGGCGCGTCCAAGGCCGCCGCGCAGGGACTGTGGCGGTCGATCTTCTACTCCGCCGTCGGCGGCTGGATCCTGCTGCTCGCGTTCCTGTTCGCCGCCACCGACGTGGACGCGATCAACTCCGCGGGCGGCTTCTCCGGGGCGATCTTCGAGACGGCGCTGACCCCGTTCTTCTTCAAGGTGGTCATCATCATCTCCACCATCGGGCAGTTCTTCTGCGGGATGAGCTGCGTGACCTCGATGTCGCGGATGGCGTACGCGTTCAGCCGGGACCGGGCGGTGCCGGGCTGGCGGCTCTGGTCGAAGGTCAACCGCAACGGTACGCCGGTCAACGCCATCATCGGCGCCACGCTGGCCGGGCTGGTGCTCACGCTGCCCGCGCTCTACCAGCGCGGCGGCATCCCGGTCGCGTTCTACGCGGTGGTGTCGGTGGCGGTGATCGGGCTCTACCTGTCGTTCATCATCCCGATCTTCCTGCGGCTGCGGATGGGGGACCGGTTCGTCCCGGGCCCGTGGACGCTCGGCCGCCGTTACCGGCTGCTCGGCTGGATCGCGGTGGTGGAGATCGCCGTCATCTCGGTCTACTTCGTGCTGCCGATCGTCCCGGCCGGCGTGCCGGGTCATCCCGACTTCTCCTGGACGGCGGTGAACTACGCGCCGCTGGCGGTGGGCGGGGTGCTGCTCGGCGTCGCGATCTGGTGGTACGCCTCGGCCCGCACCTGGTTCACCGGCCCCCGCCGAACGGTCGAGGAGCTGCCCGCCGACACCCCCACCCCACCCTCCTGACCAACACCCCGGCACCCGCCCCCTCGGCCCTCGGCCCCTCGGCGTCGATCATGAGGTTGGCGGCAGTTGTGGATCTCCAAACCACCGTCAACCTCATGATCACCCGCTTGTCGTCCGGAAGGGTGGGCGGGTTGAGCCGACCCGGCCGAGATCTTGGAAGGAGATGGCCCCTGGAGGGGCACCTTCCTTCCAAGATCTCTTCGACTCCCGGCATGCGAGAGGGATCGTCCGCCACGTGGGAGCGGTGCGTCGGTTGGTCGACGCCGGTGGAACGCCATGGCTGTCAAAACGTGCCTGAGACAGCCATGGCGTTCCACCGACGCGGCGGTGGACCCTGTGGGTTCCGCGATCAGGGGGCGGTGGGGAACTGCCGGGTCAGGGTGATGAACGAGCGCCACGATGACGGGGTGACGTGGAGGGTGCCGCCGTCGCGGTCCTTCGTGTCACGTACCAGCACCACGCCCGGCAGGTTGGCCGCCACCTCGACGCAGTCCGTGTTGCCGCTGCGGGTCGCCTTGTGCCAGGTCGCGTCGCTCAGATCCATGACGTCACCACCTCTTTCAGGAGTTCGATCGACTGCCGGCGGGGCAATGCTTCGCTCCGAATCATCTCCCACCGTGACAGAAGAGTAGCCACGTCGGCATCGCCGTCGATCACGCTCGTGGTGAGCTGACACTCCATGCTGGCGACCCAGCCGCCCTCCTCGCCTCGGGCCAGGGTGAACGGACCGGACATGCCGATGTGCAGCCCGACGTGCAGTGGAAGGACGTGGATGCTGATGTGCGGACGCTCCGCACATGCGATCAGGTGCTCGATCTGCTGGGACAGCAGGCCCCGGAAGCTCTCGTCGGGTCGGTGCAACACGCCTTCGTCGAACACGACCACGAGCTGCGGCGGGTTCTCCTGTCGCAGCGCGTCCTGGCGATCCATCCGCGCCGTCACCCGACGATCCACCTCGGTGTCGGTGAGCAGACCGTCGCACCGAATGACTGCGCGGGCGTAGTTCTCGGTCTGGAGTAGGGCCGGGATGAGCGTCGGATGGAAACACCGAAGCTGTCGAGCGCTGCGCTCCGCGTCGAGCCACGGCCTGAGCCACGACGGCAGACCGTCTCGCTCGGCAATCTTGAGCAGGGCGACAAGCAGGCCGCCGGAGTTCAGCACCTCGTCGGCGCGTGCCAGAAAGAGGCGATCGTACGGACGGCCGCCGGTCTCGACGGCCGACACCATCGAGGCGGAGTAGTGCACCAGCCTGCCGAACTCCTCCTGACTGAGACCGGCCGCGTTCCGCAGCCGGCGGATCTGTGCCCGGATCAACTCCGCTGTCGGCTCTGCCACAGTTCCTCCACAGATCTGATCCGAGGTGCACTCGGCATCCGCTGACCGTCCCGCGCCCGCACAGGGGCTTCGTGACCAGGCTCGATGCCTTCCGACCGTAGCGGTGTGCTCAGCAGACTGTCACGTAGGCGGATCCGCTCGCCGCAGACGGGCGCGGGCGGGTTCCAGCCCGGGGCCGCCCGGTTCCGACGATTCGCCGGGCGGCCCCCTCCACACGAACCACCAGGAGGCCGATGGTGACGGGTCGCCGACGGGTGCCGCACGTGCCCACGCGCCCGCTGTGGCGGTGCCGCAACTGCGGCGCGGAGTGGCCCTGTCAGCCGGCGCGGCTGTCGCTGCTCGTCGAGTACCGGGGTGACCGCGTCGGGCTGCTGTTCCACCTGGGCGGCCTGATGGCCGAGGCGCACGAACACCTCGCCCGGCTGAACCCGGACCATGTGCCGGACCTGCACCGCCGCTTCCTGGCCTGGGCGCGGGCGCGTGGCTGACGCCGTGGGCGGCTGTCCGCGTACCGCTGGGTCAGGGTGTGGGTTGGCGGTGGGTGAGCGGGAAGCGGAGGACGCGGTCGTCGTCGGCCGCCGGTGGGACGTTGCGCGGCTCGCGGTTGCTGGTGGTCACCCAGAGCGCGCCGTCCGGGGCGACCGCGACGGTACGCAGGCGGCCGAACGTCCCGACCAGCTCCGCCACCGGTACGCCGACCGTGCCGTCGTGGTCGACCGGCACCGCCCAGAGTCGGGTACCGCGCAGCGCGGCCACGTAGAGCGTGCCCCGGGCGAACGCCGCGCCGCTCGGGGACGCCTGTGCCGGCGGCCAGACCACGACCGGGTCCCGGAAGCGGGGGTCGCCGGCGACGCCCTCCACGATCGGCCAGCCGTAGTTGCCGCCCGGCACGATCCGGTTCACCTCGTCCCAGGTGTTCTGCCCGAACTCGGTGGCGAACAGCCGGCCGTGCCGGTCCCAGGCCAGCCCCTGCACGTTGCGGTGGCCGTAGCTGTAGACCGGCGAGCCGGGGAACGGGTTGTCCGCCGGCACGCCGCCGTCCGGGCGGATCCGCAGGATCTTGCCGTTGCGGCTGGTCAGGTCCTGGGCGCGGGCCGGGACTCCGGCGTCGCCGACGCCGGCGTAGAGCAGCCCGTCGGGGCCGAACGCGATTCGCCCGCCGTCGTGGAACGTGGCCCGGGGGATGCCGCTGAGCAGCACCTGCGGGACCGGCGTGGCGGCCAGCCGGAACCGGACCACGCGGAGGTCGGTGGCGGTGGTGTAGGCGGCGTACACCCAGCCGTCCCGCCGGTAGGTGGGGGAGACGGCGAGCCCGAGCAGGCCCGCCTCGCCGCCGGCGACCACGTCGGCGATCCGGGCCACCTGCTGCGCGGGCCGGCCGGGGCGGACCCGCAGGATGGTGCCCGGGTCCCGCTGGGCGACCAGGGCACTGCCGTCGGGCAGGAAGTCCAGCCCCCAGGGCACCACCAACCCGGTGGCGACCACCTGCGGGTTCGTCAGGTCGTAGCCGGTCGCCGGCCGCCGGGGGCGGCTGACGTGCCGCTCCACGTCGGCCGGGCGCAGGTCGACCAGGTCCGGCTGCGGCGCCGTCTCGACGGCGGGCCGGTCGGGGGCGGCGGTGGGCTGCCGGTCGGCGCGGGCGTCGGTGGCGCCCAACCCGATCGCGAGGACGGCCACGGCGGCCGCGACGATCCGACGACGCATGTGCTCTCCCCGGTTTCGCACCCGGTCCCACCGGGGCATTGACGGTGATCCGGTTTGCCAGTAGACCTTGGTGATGGAGGCCCCCTGATGAGTAGAACGCCGTTCTCGCTGGAGCAGTTGCGGGTCGCCGTCGCCGAGGGCGAGATCGACACGGTGGTGCTCGCCCTCACCGACATGCAGGGTCGCCTCCAGGGCAAGCGGATCCACGCGCCGTTCTTCCTCGACAACGTGCTGGAGAACGGCAGCGAGGGCTGCAACTACCTGCTCGCCGTGGACGTCGACATGAACACCGTCGACGGGTACGCGATGTCGAGCTGGGAACGCGGCTACGGCGACTTCGCCATGAAGCCCGACCTGGACACGTTGCGCCGGACGCCGTGGCAGCCCGGCTCCGCGATGGTGCTGGCCGACCTGGAGTGGCTGGACGGCTCCGGCCCGGTGGTCGCCTCGCCCCGGCAGATCCTGCGCCGGCAGCTCGACCGGCTGGCCGCGCACGGGCTGACCGCGTACGCCGGCACCGAGCTGGAGTTCGTGCTCTACCGCGACTCGTACGAGGAGGCGTGGTCGCGCGGCTACCGCGACCTGACCCCGGCGAACCAGTACAACGTGGACTACTCGCTGCTCGGCACCGCCCGGGTGGAGCCGCTGCTGCGCCGCATCCGCACCGAGATGGCCGCCGCCGGGTTGACGCCGGAGAGCGCGAAGGGCGAGTGCAACCTCGGCCAGCACGAGATCGCCTTCCGGTACGACGAGGCGGTGGCCTGCGCCGACCACCACGTCGTCTACAAGAACGGGGCTAAGGAGATCGCCGCCCAGGAGGGCATGGCGATCACGTTCATGGCGAAGCCGAACGCGCGGGAGGGCAACTCCTGCCACATCCACTTCTCGCTGCGTGACGCGTCCGGCTCGTCGGCGATGCTTGGCGACGGGCCGGCGCACCTGAGCGTGACCGGGCAGCGGGTGCTGGCCGGGCTGCTCGCCACGATGCGCGAGTTCAGTCTGCTCTTCGCACCCAACATCAACTCCTACAAGCGGTACCAGCCGGGCTCGTTCGCGCCGACCGCGCTGCGCTGGGGCACCGACAACCGCACCTGCGCGCTGCGGCTGGTCGGGCACGGGCAGGGGATGCGGGTGGAGAACCGGGTGCCGGGGGCGGACGTCAACCCGTACCTGGCGATCGCCGCGCTGGTGGCCGGCGCGGTCCACGGCATCGAGCACGAGCTGGAGCTGGCCGAGGAGTGCACCGGCAACGCGTACGACGACCCGGCCGCCGAGCGGGTCCCCGGCACGCTGCGGGACGCGCTCGACCTCTGGCAGGGCTCGACGGTCGCCCCGGAGGCGTTCGGCGACGAGGTGGTCGCCCACTACGCCAACCAGGCGAAGGTCGAGCTGTCCGCCTTCGACGCCGCCGTCACGGACTGGGAGCTGACCCGTGGCTTCGAACGCCTCTGACCTCGCCCGTCGCCCCCGCCCCGCCCCCGCCCCCGTCCCTCGCCGATCTTGCACTTGCGGCCCGCTTTTCGCGGCATGAGAGGCTTTTGTCCGGGCAACATCTGCAAGATCGACGAGGCGAGAGGCGAGGGATGGCGAGGGATGGCGAGGGATGGCGAGAGGTAGGGGAGCGCGTGGGTGAGGTGATCTCGCCGGTCAGTGGGACGGCGATCGCGGAGGTGGCGTCCGCGTCCGTGGCGGAGGTGGACGCCGCGGTGACGCGGGCGGCTGCCGCGTACGAGGGGTGGCGTCGGGTGGCGCCGGGGGACCGGGCGCGGCTGCTGCGGCGGTTCGCCGCCGAGGTGGACGCGCACCTGGAGGAGCTGGCGCAGTTGGAGGTGCGCAACTCCGGCCACACCGTCGGCAACGCGCGCTGGGAGGCCGGCAACGTCCGGGACGTGCTCGACTACTACGCGGGCGCGCCGGAGCGGCTGACCGGCCGGCAGATCCCGGTGCCCGGCGGGCTCGACGTCACGTTCCACGAGCCGCTGGGCGTGGTCGGCGTGATCGTGCCGTGGAACTTCCCGATGCCGATCGCCGGCTGGGGGCTCGCCCCGGCACTGGCCGCCGGCAACACGGTGGTGCTCAAACCGGCCGAGCTGACGCCGCTGACCGCGCTGCGCCTGGCCGAGCTGGCGCTCGACGCCGGGCTGCCGGAGGGCGTGTTCACCGTGCTGCCCGGCCAGGGCGGCGTGGTCGGCGAGCGGTTCGTCACCCACCCGGCGGTCCGCAAGATCTGCTTCACCGGCTCCACCGAGGTCGGCACCCGGATCATGGCCGGTGCCGCCG
Source organism: Micromonospora sp. NPDC049240 (assembly GCF_040647835.1). NCBI lineage: Bacteria > Bacillati > Actinomycetota > Actinomycetes > Micromonosporales > Micromonosporaceae > Micromonospora > Micromonospora sp. NPDC049240. The sequence continues at coordinate 21,943 of NZ_JBEZCX010000010.1, read as the reverse complement.
ACCAGGTGAAACGGGTGACGCTGGAGCTGGGCGGCAAGTCCGCGAACATCGTCTTCGCCGACGCGGACCTGGCGAAGGCGGCGGCCACCGCGCCGTCCGCGGTCTTCGACAACGCCGGCCAGGACTGCTGCGCACGCTCCCGGATCCTGGTCCAGCGTCCGGTGTACGACCGCTTCCTGGAGCTGCTCGAACCGGCCGTGCGGGCGTTCCGGGTGGAGGACCCGGCCCGCGAGACGGCCGAGATGGGGCCGCTGATCTCCGCCGCGCACCGGGACCGGGTCGCCGGGTACGTCGACGGCGCGACCGTGGCGTTCACCGGCTCCCGCCCGGACGGCCCCGGCTTCTGGTACGCCCCGACCGTGCTGCTCGCCGACTCCCCGGCGGACCGGCACTGGCGCGAGGAGATCTTCGGCCCGGTCGTCTCGGTGCTCCCGTTCGACGACGAGGCGGACGCGGTCCGGCTCGCCAACGACACCGAGTACGGCCTCTCCGGCTCGATCTGGACCCGGGACGTGGGTCGGGCCGTGCGGGTCGCCCGGGGGGTCGAGGCCGGCAACCTCAGCGTCAACTCGCACTCGTCGGTGCGCTACTGGACCCCGTTCGGCGGGATGAAGCGTTCCGGCCTCGGCCGGGAGCTGGGTCCGGACGCGCTGCACGCCTTCACCGACGTCAAGAACGTGTTCATCGGCACCGAGGAGTGATCACAGTGCAGGGACGGCTTTCCGACCGGGTGGCGGTGGTGACCGGCGCGGGCAGTGGCATCGGGCTGGCCACCGTGCGGCGCTTCGCCGCCGAGGGCGCGCGGGTGGTCTGCGTGGACATCGACGCCGACGCCGGCACCCGGGCCGCCGACGAGGTGGGCGGCGAGTTCGTGGCCGCCGACGTGGCCGACGAGACGGCGGTCCGCGACCTGTTCGACGGCGTGGTGGCCCGCCACGGCCGGGTGGACGTGTCGTTCCACAACGCCGGCATCTCGCCGCCGGACGACGACTCGATCCTGGAGACCGGGCTGGACGCCTGGGAGCGGGTGCTGCGGGTCAACACCACGAGCGTCTACCTGTGCTGCAAGCACGTCATCCCGCACATGCGGCGGCAGGGCAAGGGCTCGATCATCAACACCGCCTCGTTCGTGGCCCTGATGGGGGCGGCCACGTCGCAGATCGCGTACACGGCGAGCAAGGGCGGGGTGCTGGCGATGACCCGCGAGCTGGGCGTGCAGTTCGCCCGCGAGGGCATCCGGGTCAACGCGCTCTGCCCCGGCCCGGTCGCCACCCCGCTGCTGCTGGAGCTGTTCGCGAAGGACCCGGAGCGGGCCGCCCGCCGGCTGGTGCACGTGCCGATGGGGCGGTTCGGCGACCCGACCGAGATCGCCGCCGCGGTGGCGTTCCTGGCCAGCGACGACGCCTCGTTCATGACCGCCGCGCAGTTCGTGGTCGACGGCGGCATCACCGGCGCGTACGTCACGCCGCTGTGAGGCTGATCAACCCGGGGGCGAGCCGGGGTCGCCCCGGCCCGCCGGTTACGACAGGATGAGGCGGAGGTAACCAGCGTCCATCGCGCCGAATGCGTTACGTTGCTCCACCGTCGGGGTAGTAGCCAGGGACGGTCGGCGCAGCGGCGCCGGCCGTCGGGGATATGAGGCCGGAGCGGGAGGCTGCATGGGCTCGGCCCAGGGGGGCGGGGACGCCGGTTGGTCGTCCCCGGCGGCCGGCGAGTCGTCGCTCCCGCCGCTGCTGACCGCCGCGTTCGCCGCCGGCGGTGAGATGGGCGAGCGGCTGCGCGGCTTCGACTGGTCCACCACCCCGCTCGGCACCCCGGACGGCTGGCCCGCCGCGCTCTGCCACGCGGTGAGCACCATGCTCGCCTCCCGCGCCCAGATGGTGGTGTTCTGGGGCGCGGAGCACCTGGCCTTCTACAACGACGCCTACCGGCCCACCATCGGCGAGAAGCATCCGGCCGTGATCGGGCAGTCGGCCCGGCTGCACTGGGCGGAGACCTGGGACGTGCTCGGCCCGCTGCTGGACGGCGTGCGCGGCACCGGCGTGCCCTACCGGGGTGAGGACCACCCCTTCGTGATCAACCGGCACGGCTTCCTGGAGGACGTCTACTTCGACGTCTCGTACGACCCGATCCGCGACGCGGACGGCACCGTCAACGGCATCTTCTGCTTCGTCAACGAGACCACCGGCCGGGTGCTCGGCGAGCGCCGGCTGCGGGCCCTGGCCGAGCTGGGCAACGAGTTGGGCGACGTGCCGAACACGCTTGAGCTGGGCCGGGCCGTGGCGCGGGTGCTCGACGCGCACCGCGACGACGTGCCGTTCAGCGCGCTGTGGCTGCACGACGCCGACGGCACCCCGGCGCTGGCCGGCTGCGCCGGCGTGGATCCGGCCACGCTCGCCGGCTGGCCCGGTCGGCCCGCCGGTGAGCCGCTGACCGAGCCGCGCTGGGTCGCCACCGCCGACCTGCCCGGCGCGGTCCCGCCGGACGCCGCCGACCAGGCGCTGCTGCTGCCGTTGGCCGCCACCAACGAGCCGGCCGGCGCGCTGCTGCTGGGCGTGTCCCGCCGGCTGCCGTTCAGCGACGACTACCGCGACTTCGTCGACCTGGTCGCCGCGCAGGTCTCCCGGGCCGTGGGCAAGCTGCGGGCGTACGAGCAGGAGCGCGCCCGCGCCGCCGAGCTGGCCGCGCTCGACCGCGCCAAGACCAACTTCTTCGCCAACGTCAGCCACGAGTTCCGGACCCCGCTGACGCTGGTCCTCGGGCCGCTGGAGGACATGCTCGCCGACCGGGAGCTGCCCGACCGCTACCTCGACCCGCTGACCGTCATGCACCGCAACGGGCTGCGCCTGCTCAAGCTGGTCAACACCGTGCTCGACTTCTCCCGGCTGGAGTCCGGCCGGCTGGCCGCCCGCTACCAACCCACCGACCTGCCCGACTACACGGCCCGGCTGGCCAGCACGTTCCGCTCGGCCACCGAGCGGGCCGGGCTGCGGCTGGTGGTCGACTGCCCGCCCCTGCCGGCACCGGTCTACGTCGACCGGGACATGTGGGAGAAGATCGTCCTCAACCTGGTGTCGAACGCGGTGAAGTTCACCTTCGAGGGCGACATCGTGGTCCGGGTGCGCCCCGGCGACGGGGCCGCCGTGCTGGAGGTGAGCGACACCGGCGTCGGCATCGCGCCGCAGGAGCTGCCGCAGGTCTTCGAACGGTTCCACCGGGTGGCCGGCGCGCGCTCGCGTACCCACGAGGGCACCGGCATCGGGCTCGCGCTGGTCCGCGAGCTGGTCGAGATGCACGGCGGCACGGTCACCGCGCACAGCGTCGTGGAACGGGGCACCACGTTCACCGTCACCGTGCCGTTCGGCTACGCGCACCTGCCCGCCGACCGGGTGTCCGCGCTGGCGCCGGTGCCGCTGACCGAGCCGGAGCAGGCCCGGCTGTACGTCGCCGAGACGGCGCTCTGGACCGACGAGGTGGCCCGGCCCGTCGGGCTGCCCGAGCCGTCCGGCACGCCGGGCGGCTCCGGCCGCGTCCTGGTCGCCGACGACAACCCCGACCTGCGGGAGCACGTCAGCCGGCTGCTCGCCCCGGCGTACGAGGTGGTGGCCGTGCCCGACGGCGTGGAGGCGTTGCGGCTGGCCGTGGACAGCCCGTTCGACCTGGTGTTGACCGACGTGATGATGCCCCGGCTGGACGGCTTCGGGCTGGTCGCCGCGCTGCGCGCCAATCCGGTCACCCGGGGGGTGCCGATCGTGCTGCTCTCCGCGCGGGCCGGCGCGGCGGAGGAGGTGGCCGGCCTGTCGGCCGGCGCGGACGACTACCTCACCAAGCCCTTCTCCAGCCAGGAACTGGTCGCCCGGGTCCGGGCCAACGTCGAGTTGGGCCAGCTCCGCGGGCAGATCATCCGCCGGCTGCGGGCGCTCGCCGACGCCGCGGTGGCGATCAACACCGCCCGTTCCACGGCCGAGGTGGTGCGGGTGGCCGCGCAACACGCGATCGGCCTGGCCGAGGCGGGCCGGGTGCTTGTGGTCGCCACCGGCGTCCGCCACGAGGAGGACACCGGCGGGGACCTGCCGGCCGAACCGTCCGCGGTGCTGCCGCTCACCGGCACCACCGGTGAGCAGCTCGGCGAGCTGCGGGTGTGGCGTCGGGAGGACGGCGGCGCGGAGCAGGCGGCGTTGACCGAGCTGGCCCGGCTGGTCGGCGTACGGCTGGAGAACGCCCAGCTCTACGAGGCCGAGCATCGGATCGCCACCACGCTCCAGCACAGCCTGCTGCCGCGTACGCTGCCGCAACTGCCCGGCGCGCTGGTGGCCAGCCGCTACCTGCCGGGCAGCGCCGACGTGGAGGTCGGCGGCGACTGGTACGACGTGGTGGGCACCCCCGACGACGAGCTGGTGCTGGTCATCGGCGACGTCGTCGGCAAGGGGGTGCGGGCCGCCGCCGCGATGGGTCAGCTCCGCAACGCGCTGCGCGCGTACGTGCTGGAGGGCTACGACCCGGGCGAGGCGCTGACCCGGCTCAACCGGCTGGTGCACTCCACCGGCAGCGGCTCCTTCGCCACCGTGGTCTGCCTCACCTTCTGCCCGCGCACCGGCCGCCTCCGGTACGCCAGCGCGGGTCACCCCTCGCCCCTGCTGATTCGCGGAGACGATGTGGCGTTCCTGCACGATCGGGCCCTCGGACCGCCGGTCGGGGCGATCCCCGGCACCACCTATCCGACCGCCGAGGGTGAACTCGCCCCCGGCGGCCGGCTGCTGCTCTACACCGACGGTCTGATCGAGGACCGCGAGGAGGGCATCGACGCCGGGCTCCGCCAGCTACGGGTCGACGCCGCCGCCGGCGGCGGGCACGTCGCCGACCTGGTGGACGCCGTCGTGGAGCGCGTCGCCGGGCGACCCCGGCACGACGACGTGGCGGTGCTGGCGCTGGAGGCGGCTGAGCGGCACCGTTTCGCGCTGCGGCTGCCGGCCGACCCGACCCGGCTCAGTGTGCTGCGCAAGCGCCTGGAGGACTTCCTCGTCGCCCACCGGGTCGACGAGACCGACCTGTTCGACCTGACGGTGGCGATCTCGGAGGCCGCCGCGAACGCGATCGAGCACCCGGTCGACCCGGTCGACCCGTCCATCGAGGTCGACGTCACCATCGCCGGTCGCACGGTGACCGCGACCGTCCGGGACAGCGGCCGGTGGCGCGAGCCCAGCGGGTCGGGGTTCCGGGGCCGCGGGCTTGGGCTGATCCAGGCGCTCGGAGAGATGAGCGTCACCCGCACCGGAGACGGCACCGAGCTGACGCTGCGACGCCGGCTGACCGACTAGACCGGCCGTGCGCTCAGGCGTCGGCCAGCCACTCCTGCTCACCCAGACCGGAGATCTCCAGCACGCGCCGGACCTGCCGCGACGGCAGCACGGTGAGCGCGGCCGGGAACCGCTGGGAGAGCCGGACCACCGCGTGGATGGCGGCCGAGTCGAAGAACGTGACCGCCCGCAGGTCGAGCAGCAGCCGCGTGGCGGGCTCGCGCAGCGCGGTCTGGAACATGGTGTCGGCGGTCGCCATGTCGACCTCGCCGGTGACCAACACATGACGGTGGTCGCCGTCACCCTGCGCCGTCACGGAGAAGACGGGCGGCGCACCCCCTTGATCCACGCAGCAACAATGGCACAGCGTTTGCGGCACGGCAACAACCTCCCCACCGAGCCGTGGCGAGGTCGTCGTCGAGGGCGGCGATAGGCTGAGGGCATGACCGTCCGTGCGCCGCTGACCCCCGGCACGCTCTCCCCGTGGCGAGCGGTCCCCGCCCACATCCCGCGACCGGAGTACGTGGGCAAGAAGCGCCCGCAGGAGTGGCGCGGGTCGCACGTGCAGACACCGGAGACCATCGAGAAGATGCGCGTGGCCGGCCGGCTCGCGGCCCTGGCCACCCAGCTCGCCGGCGAGCACTGCAAGCCGGGGGTGACCACCGACGAGATCGACCGGGTGGTGCACGAGTTCCTCTGCGACCACGGCGCCTACCCGTCGACGCTTGGTTACCGGGGCTTCCCCAAGTCCTGCTGCACCAGCCTCAACGAGGTGATCTGCCACGGCATCCCCGACACGACGGTGCTCCAGGACGGCGACATCATCAACGTCGACGTCACGGCGTACCTGAACGGCGTGCACGGCGACACCGACGCGACGTTCTGCGTGGGCGAGGTGAGCGAGGAGGCCCGGCTGCTGGTCGAGCGGACCCACACGGCCATGATGCGCGGCATCAAGGCGGTCGCGCCGGGCCGGCAGATCAACGTCGTCGGCCGGGTGATCGAGTCGTACGCCAAGCGGTTCGGCTACGGCGTGGTCCGCGACTTCACCGGTCACGGCATCGGCGAGGCCTTCCACAGCGGCCTCTACGTGCCGCACTACGACAGCCCGCGCCCCACCGACCTGATGGAGCCCGGCATGACGTTCACCATCGAGCCGATGATCACCATCGGCACCCACCAGTACGACGTCTGGGACGACGGCTGGACGGCCGTCACGAAGGACCGGAAGTGGACCGCGCAGTTCGAGCACACCATCGTCGTGACCGACGACGGCTACGAGATCCTGACGCTGCCGTGACCGAGACCCCGGCGGCGCTGCGCGAGGCGCACCACGCGGACGTGTCCGGCGGCTGGCTGCGGCCGGCCGTCTTCGGCGCGATGGACGGGCTGGTCACGAACATCGCGTTGATCGCCGGCGTCGGCGGTGGCGGGGTGTCGCCGCGCAGCGTCGTGCTGACCGGCGCGGCCGGCCTGGTGGCCGGCGCCATCTCGATGGGCCTGGGCGAGTACACGAGCGTCCGGTCCGCCAACGAGCAGGTCGCCGCCGAGGTGGCCAAGGAACGGCGTGAGCTGGAGCGGCACCCGGAGGCGGAGGCGCGTGAGCTGGCCGACGCCTGGGTGGCCCGCGGCCTGCCCCGTGAGCTGGCCACCCAGGTCGCCGAGGCGGTCCGGCGCAACCCGGAGGAGGCGCTGCGCGTGCACGTCCGGGAGGAGTTGGGCGTCGACCCGGACGACCAGCCCAGCCCGTGGGCGGCGGCGATCTCGTCGTTCGTCTGCTTCTCGATCGGCGCCCTGGTGCCGCTGCTGTCGTACCTGCTCGGGTTCACCAGCCTCTGGCTGGCGCTCGCCGTCGGCGGGGTGGGGCTCTTCGTCGCCGGCGCGATCGTGGCCCGGTTCACCTACCGCTCGTGGTGGACCAGCGGCCTGCGGCAGTTGCTGCTCGGCGCGCTGGCGGCCGGCGCCACCTACCTGATCGGCACCCTGATCGGAGTCGGCGGCCTCGGCTGACGCCCCACCGGAGGGTCAGGCGGTGGGGACGAGACGGAAGACCTTGATCTCGCGGCCACCGGCCCGCTCGACGTAGGTGCGGTAGGCCGGCCACTCCTGGGCCAGCCGGTCGAACAGCCGGTCCCGGTCGGCGCCGGTGACCTGCTCGGCGCGCACCGGGATCCGGCGACCCTTGACGTCGACCTCGGCGGAGGGCTGGGCCAGCAGGTTGAACGTCCACGACGGCTGGTGCTGCTGCCCCCAGTTGGAGCCGATCACCACGTAGGCGTCGCCGTCCGGCACGTAGAGCAGGGGGTTGCTGCGGGGCCGGCCGGAGCGGCGGCCGGTGGACGTCAGCACCAGCGTGGGCACCAACCCGAACGCGACCACCCGCCCCTTCGTCAGCCGGCCGACCAGCCGGTCGGCGGGGACGAGCACGCGCATGGTGGCGGCGAACCACCGCTGGTGACCGAGGTGGCGGGCGAGGGATCCCAGGGCGGACACCCGTCCAGTCTGCCGCTCCCGCCGCGCCCCGTCACCCCCTGAGCCACCCCGACGGCCGGCCGGCAGTCAGTCGAGGCGGCGTTCGACGGGCAGGCGTGAGCGGGTGAGCAGGGCCGCGCCGAGCATCGCCACCAGCGGCACCACCACCAGCACGGCCATCGTGAGGCCGGGCACGGTCACCGGGTACGGCGGCTGCACCGGCCAGGACTGCGCGTACCGCTGGTTCAGCGAGGCCAGCACGACGGCGGCCGAGCCGAGTCCGGCCACGATGCCCAGCGCCGAGCCGAGCACCGCGATCACGCCGGCCTGGCAGAGCGACAGCACCCGGCGTACCCGCGGATCGGCGCCGACCGCCGCGAGCGTGGACAGGTCCCGACGGCCCTCGGCGGCGGCCAGGCCGGTGGCGACCGCGGCGGCGCCCAGCGTGATCACCCCGGAGGCGGCGGCCAGCAGGAGCAGCAGGGGACGCTGGTCGGTCGGCGGGTCGGCGGTCGACACCTGGAGGGCCGTCGGCGCCTCCTCGGACAGCTCGTCGATCAGCCGCTCGCGCTGCCCGTCGGTGGGTGGGGCCGCGGTGTCCACCAGGTAGCCCATCGGCGCGGCCACCAGGCCGAGCGCCCGCGCGGCGGCGGGGGAGAGGACCAGCCGGTCCACCGGAAGGCCGCCGCGCAGCGGGTACCCGGGCAGCAGACTGGCGTCCGTCGGGGCACCGGAGCTGTGGGTCACCTCCACCCGGACCCGTCCGTCCGCCACCTGCCGAGGGTCGGTGACCACCACGCCGCCCGCGGCGAGCGTCCGGCGGGCGGCGGCCACCTCGTCGGCCGGCGCGCCGGTGAGCGCCGCCAACACGTCACCGTCGTCCACGATGGCCGGCAGCGAGATGTCGTTCGGTTCCCGGAACGGCTGTCGGCAGCGGGGATCGTCGCGGGCCGAGGCGGGAGCCACCTCGAACGGCTCGTACCGGCAGCGCTCGTCGGGCGGGCGCACCGCCAGGGCGACGCAGTAGTCGTCCGGGGCGGCCGGACGGGCGCACTCGGGAATGGCGAGTCCCGCCACGCCGGCGTCGGGCAGCACGGCCCGGACCCGTCCGGTGACCGCTGCGAGCGTCGGCCGCGGGTCCCCCTCCCGGTCGGCGAACTGGACCAGCGCGTGTCCCGGCGGCAGGCCGGGTTGCCACCCCGCCCGCTGCCGGGCGTCGTCGCTGGCCACGTAGACGCCGAGCGCGACGCTGCCGGCGACCGCCGCCATCACGGCCGAGATGGCCGGCGCGGCCGACGACCGGTTGCGACTGGCGTCGCGTAACGCGAGCCGGGGGGTCAGCGGCAGCAGCCGGCCGGCCCGGGCCAGCAGCCCGACCAGCGTCGGGGTGCAGAAGACCAGCCCCAGCTCACCGAGGGTGACACCGGCCAGCACCCCGGTCGGCGAGGTCCGGGTGGCGGCGAACGCGGCCAGGGCGGTGCCGACGACGGTGAGCAGCGCGCCGAGCAGCAACCAGCGCCGACGTGGCCGGGGCGCATCCCGCCGGCCGGCCAGGCCGGCCACCACGTCCTGCCGGGCCGCGGTCCAGGCCGGCGCGAGCGCCGCCAGCACACCGGCCAGCACCGCGACCGCGGCGATCGCGGCCAGCGCGCTGGGAAAGACGCGGTACGCGCCGAGGCGCTCGTGGATCAGGTACTGCTCGACCAGCGGCCGGCCGGCGAACGCGGTCCCGACGCCGAGCAGCAGCCCGAGGGCGGCCCCGCCGGCGCCGAGCACCACCCCGTCGGCGAGCACGATCCGGCGCAGGTGGGCGGCGTCCCCGCCGGCCACCGCGACCAGCGCGAGATCCCGCCGCCGGCGGCGTACGCCGACCGCGAAGGCCGGCCCGACCAGCAGCACCACCTCCAGCAGACCCAGGCCGCCGACCAGCACCGAGACGCCGGCCTCCTCGGCGTCCGGCAACGGCGTGCCGTTGTCGAACTCCTGCCGACCGGGCAGCGGGGACCGGGTGGACACCTGGATGCCGCGGGCGTTCAGCCGGTCGGCCAGCGCCTCGTCCATCGCCCCGGGCAGGTCCACCAGCCAGCTCTCGTCGGTGGGCGGCCCGTCCGGAGCGACGCCGGAGAGCGTCACCACCTCGCCCAGGTTGTCCGGGAACTCGACCACCCCGACCACCCGGTACGGCGTGCCGTCGGTGGTGCGTACCGGCGCCCCGGGGCGGGTGTCCAGCCGGCGTTGCGCGGCCGGACTGACCGCGATCTCGTCCGGGCGCACCGGCACCCGGCCCGCCCGCAGCGTGGCCAGCGGACGGGCGAGCGGGTCGGTCAGGTCGAGCGCGCGCGCCTGGAACGACACTGTCCGGCGGCCGAGCGGCGTCTCGAACGGCATCCACCGTCGGACCCGGATGACCCGGCTGCCGGCGGGCAGGAGCGCCCGCAACTCGTCGGCGGTGACCGGGCGGGTCCGGGGCACCGGGTCGCCCTCGACCGGCCAGGAGTTGTCGCCCCACCTGTCCTGCGTCACCGGGGTCAGGCTGCTCCAGCGCAGCTCGGCGTCGGCCGCGCCGAGCCGGCGGTCGAGCCGTTCCGAGCGGGTCAGCTCGGACATGTCGTAGCTCGCCGCGGCGAAGCTGAGTCCCAGCACCGGCAGCGCGATCATCACCAGCACCAGCAGGGTGCGGCGGCGGGAGCGGCGGGCCTCCCGGCGGGCGATCCGCAGCGCGGTGCGCCACGACCCCCGGGCCGCGGCGAGCCGGCCGGGGCTCACCGCTCGCTGCCGCTGAGCAGGTGCTCGATGCCGACCAGCGGCGCGGTCGAGTCGACGAGCACCCCGTCGCGGAGGAAGACCACCCGGTCCGCCCAGCCGGCGTGCCGGGCCTCGTGGGTGACCAGCACCCCGGCCGCGCCGTCGTCCACCCGGCGGCGCAGCAGGTGCAGCACCGCCTCGCCGGCCTGCGAGTCCAGCGCGCCGGTCGGCTCGTCGGCGAGGACCAGCCGGCGTTCGCCGACCAGGGCCCGGGCGATCGCCACCCGCTGCTGCTGACCGCCGGACATCTGGTCGGGGAACCGGTCCGCCTGCCCCGCGACGTCGACCTCGCGCAGCGCGGCCAGGGCCAGCCGGCGGGCCGCCCGCACCCCGATGCCGTCCAGCTCCAGGGGCAGCGCCACGTTCTCCACCGCGGTCAGGCTGCCCAGCAGGTTGAGGTCCTGGAAGACGTAACCGATCCGGCGGCGACGCAGGCGGGCCAGCTCGCGGGCCGGCAGGCCGCCGAGCGCCTCGCCCTCGACCAGCACCTCACCGCCGGTGGGCCGGTCCAGCCCACCGGCCAGCGCCAGCAGGGTGGACTTGCCGGACCCGGAGGGGCCCATCACCGCCACCAGCTCGCCGGCCGCCACGGTGAGGCTGACGCCGCGCAGCGCGTGCACGGCGGCCTCGCCCGCGCCGTGCGTCCGGCGCACGTCGCGTAGTTCGAGCACTCCGCTCATCGTCGCGGGCCTCCCGTGCCCCGTCACCGGCGGGCCTCGTCACCGGCCCGGTCCACCGCCTCGGGGTGGGCGACCGGCCGGCCCGCCGTCGGGCGGTGGCGGACCAGGCTGGTCTCGCAGTGGTCGAGCCACCGCACCTCGGCCTCGGCCTGGAAGATCATCGCGTCCAGCACCAGCCGCCAGGGCAGATCCTCCGGCTTGTCGCTGGTGTACTTCAACCGGGTGAACTCCTGCAACGCGCGCATGGTGGCGCTGCGCTGGGTCTGCACCACCGCCCGGACGTCCACCCCGGGTGTGGTCAGCGCCAGCGCCAGCTTGATCGACAGTTCGTCCCGGGGCCGGTCGGCCCGGCTGATCGGCGTGGCGAACCAGAGCGCCAGGTCCGCCCGCCCGGCGTCGGTGATCTCGTACGGCCGCTGCCCGCTCTCGTTCTCCGGCAGCGGGCGCACCAGACCGTCACGTTCCAGCCGGGCCAGCGTGGTGTAGACCTGCCCGATGTTGAGCGGCCACGTCGAGCCGGTCGACTCCTCGAACGCGGCACGCAACTGGTAGCCGTACATCTGGCCACGTTCGAGGAGGGCGAGCAGGCCGTGGCGGATGGACATGGCCTGGAGTATGCATACCTGGTATGCGCGCCGCAACCGGAGGGCTCCACCGGGTGACCGCCGTCGCGCTCAGGCCGGCCGACCCGGGAACGGCACGGTGACCGGGCTCACCCCCGCCGTACGCCGCCAGCGGGTGGCCCGCAGCGCGCAGTCGGTGAGCGCGGCGAGCGCCGTGTTCCGGTCCGCGCCGGCGGTGTGCGGCAGCGCGGCCCGCCAGTGACCGGCGGTCCGTTCCTCGACCTCCACGGCCAGTTGGAGCGCGCTCGTCCGGTCGGTCACCGGGTAGGGCAACGCGTAGCCGGCCCGGTCCGCCGGCACCTGCCCGGCCCCCTCGGCGAGCTGGAGCAGCAGCGCGTCCCGGCGGGAACGGTGCGCCGCCTCGGCGGCACGGGCGGCCGAGCGGGCCGCGTCGGTGAGGTGCACGCCGATCACCCCGTACGCCCAGACCGCCGCGTACTCGGCGGCGAGCGCGTCACCGAGCGCCCGGGTCGGGCCGTTGCTCGGTCCGTTGCTCGGGTCCACGCGCTGCCCGGCGGGCATGGCCACCCGGCCCTCGCTGCGTTCGGTGCGTTCGCTCATGCGGTGCTGGTCGGGCATGCGCTCACGGCCCTCGCTGCGTTCGGTGCGTTCGCTCATGCGGTGCTGGCTGGGCATGCGCTCACGGCCCTCGCTGCGCTCGGTGCGTTCGCTCATGCCAGCGCCTCCACGTGGGTGGCCCGGGCCGCGGCGATCGAGCCGAGCAGCGCCGCCCGGTCGACGGGTGCGGTCGCGGCGGCCTTGGCGGCGCTCGCGTGGCCCTGCTGCTCGGCCCGGCGCAGCTCGGCGAGCACGGCGTCCGGAGCGTCGGCCGGTGCCCCGGACGCCGGGCCGGTCGGGCCGGTGGACGTCGTCCCGGAGGGCGCCGCCCGGCCGATCACCCGGCGCAACTCGTCGGCGTGCGCCCGGTGCGCGTCGGCGATCGGGGTGAGCCGCGCGGCCAGCGTCGGCGCGGTCGAGGCGGCGGCCCGGTGCCGCGCCTCCAACGCGAGGGCCTCGGCCGCCAGCGGCTCCAGCGCGTCCGGCGGCGGTGGCTCGTCGTCGCGGTCGAAAGGATCACAACCAGTCAGCGGCGCGGTGGCGCCACCGAGCGCCACGAGCGCTCCGGCCCGCAGCAGGCGACGCCGGGAATGCCCCGCTCCGCCCTGGTCAGATGGTGTTCTGCCGGTCCCCACCGGACAAGTCAACACCATCCCCGCCACCCCGTGGGGCAGCCTCCTCGGTGCGCCGCCCGGGCCGCCACCCGGCCCAGGCGTTACGCTCTGCGCAGCCACCGGGCGCGAACGCCCCGGTGGCGTGCCGGCATTGCGGGTCGACCGCGTACGCCGGCCCGGACGAACCCGGCCCCGAGGGGCCGTGGCAACAGCAGAGAGGTGCGCGGAATGACGCAGCGTGGCCGTGCCACCCGGTCGTCCGGGCCCGCCGGGCGGCCCCGCCGGTCCGACGGCCCCCGCGGTCCGGAGCGGAGCGGCGCACCCCGTGGCGACCTCGCCGCCCGCCGGGCCCGGCTGCGCGAGGTGATCGAGCCGGTGGTCACCGCCGCCGGCTACGACCTGGAGGATCTCTCCGTCTCCCGGGCCGGGCGCCGGCACGTGGTCCGGGTGATCGTGGACGCCGACGGCGGGATCAACCTGGACGCCGTCGCGGACGTCTCCCGGGCCGTCTCCACCGCGCTGGACGCCGCCGAGGAGGCCGGTGGCGACATCGTCGCCGGCGAGTACCAGCTCGAGGTCAGCTCGCCGGGCGTGGACCGCCCGCTCACCCTGCCCCGACACTGGCGGCGCAACGTCGGCCGGCTGGTCAAGGTCACCGTCCGTGGCGACGCCGGGGACCGGCAGCTCACCGGCCGGATCACGGCCGCCGACGACGAGCGCGTGACGCTGGAGACCGACGCCGGCTCCGCCGCCCATCCGTACGCCGAGCTCGGGCCCGGCCGGGTCCAGGTGGAGTTCTCCCGCCTGGACGACCTGGCCGACGCCGACCTCGACGACGACACCGACACCGACATCGACGACGAAGATCTGGAGGACGAGGAGAGGTGAACATCGACCTCGCGGCGCTGCGCGCCCTGGAGCGCGAGCGGGAGATCCCGTTCGACACGATCCTCGCGGCGATCGAGACCGCGCTGCTGACCGCGTACCGGCACACCGACGGCGCCGAGCCGCACGCCCGGGTGGAGATCGACCGTAAGAGCGGGGCCGCCTCGGTCTACGCCCAGGAGATGGACGACGACGGCACGGTCACCCGGGAGTGGGACGACACCCCGCACGACTTCGGCCGGATCGCCGCCATGACCGCCAAGCAGGTGATCCTCCAGCGGCTGCGGGAGGCCACCGACGAGGTCCACTTCGGCGAGTACGCGGGTCGCGACGGCGACCTGGTCACCGGCGTGGTGCAGGCGCACGAGGCCCGCAAGGAGAAGGGCATCATCAGCGTCGACCTGGGCAAGCTGGAGGGCGTGCTGCCCCAGTCCGAGCAGGTGCCGGGGGAGGACCCGCAGCACGGCGAGCGGATCCGCTGCATCGTCGTGCACGTCGCCAAGGGCATGCGCGGGCCGCAGATCACGCTGTCCCGGTCGCACCCGGCACTGGTGAAGAAGCTCTTTGCGCTGGAGGTGCCGGAGATCGCCGACGGCACGGTGGAGATCGGCGCGATCGCGCGTGAGGCAGGTCACCGCACCAAGATCGCCGTACGCTCCACCACGCCCGGCGTGAACGCCAAGGGCGCCTGCATCGGCCCGATGGGACAGCGGGTCCGCGCGGTGATGAGCGAGCTGCACGGCGAGAAGATCGACATCATCGACTGGTCGGACGACCCGGCCACCTTCGTCGGCAACGCGCTGTCGCCGGCCAAGGCCCTGCGGGTCGAGGTGGTCGACCTGGCCAGCCGCGCCGCCCGGGTCACCGTGCCGGATTTCCAGCTCTCGCTCGCGATCGGCCGGGAAGGGCAGAACGCCCGCCTGGCTGCCCGGTTGACCGGATGGCGCATCGACATCCGCTCCGACGCGGAGTCCTCCGGCAGCGCCGGCCGCAGCGGAGCCGCTCACGTACCGGAGCCGGGCGGCGCGATCTCGAGCAGCTAGGGGTAGACTTTCTCAGTGGCACGACGCGAGCTGCCGGAGCGCACCTGTGTGGGCTGCCGGAAACGAGCGCCGGCCAGCGAGTTGTTGCGGGTCGTCGCGGTCGGTGACGAGGCTGGTCAGACCAGTCTCCGGCCCGATCCGGCCCGCAGACTGCCGGGTCGGGGAGCGAACATGCACCCCAATCCGGCCTGCTTCGCGCAGGCGGTGCGGCGCCGCGCCTTCGGGCGGGCACTGCGCGTCGCCGGGGTCCCCGACCACGGCGCGCTTGCCGAGCACGTCGACGCGCAACCCCCGACGAGCGGTCAAACCCGACCGGTCGCGGGTCGCTAGCAAGGTAGGACGACCGACATGAGCACACGATGAAGTCGCAGAAATGACCAGGCTTCAAGTGCACGAGTGAGGTCGCTGCGGGTGCTGCCCGCACGACCTCGGAGTGAGGAGTGCAGTGGCAGGAAAGGCCCGCGTACACGAGCTTGCCAAGGAGCTCGGGGTCGAAAGCAAGACCGTTCTCGCCAAGCTCAAGGAGATGGGCGAGTTCGTGAAGTCCGCCTCCAGCACCGTCGAGGCGCCTGTCGCCCGACGGCTGCGGAACGCGTTCGTGGCGTCCGCCGGTTCGCCGGCGCCCGCCGCCCCGCCGACTGCCGCGTCCAGCGGCCCGGCACCGACCCCCACGCCCACCCCGACCCCGGGTGCCCCCCGGGTCTCGGCCCGTCCGATGCCGCCCCGGCGGCCGGCCGCGCCGACCCCTGGACCGCGGCCCAAGGGCCCGGTCCCCGGCCCGCCGCAGCCGGCGACCCCGGTCGCCAAGCCGGCGAGCGCGCACGACATCGAAGTGGCGGCCGCGGAGGCACGCGCCGCCGCGCTGAAGGCTGAGCAGGAGGCCGCGGTCAAGGCCGCCCAGGCCGCCCGCCAGCAGCAGCGCGAGACCCCCCGCCGGGAGCCCCCGGCCGAGGGCGGTCCCCGTCCCGGCCCGCGTCCCGGCCCGAACGCCATGCCGCCGCGTCCGGGTTCCCCGGCCGCGCGTCCCGGCGGTCCGGGTCAGGGTCAGGGCCCCGGTGCCCGGCCGGGCGGTCGCCCGCCGGCGCGTGGCGCCGGCAACAACCCGTTCGGCATCCAGGGCGGCCAGCAGCGTCCCCCGGCCGCCGGTGCGGGCGGTCCCCGTCCCAGCCCGGCCGGCATGCCGCCGCGGCCCAGCCCGGCGTCCATGCCGCCGCGGCCGAGTCCGGCGTCCATGCCGAGCCAGCGTCCGACCACCGGTCGCCCCGGCGGTCCCGGTGGCGGTCGTGGCGGCCCCGGCGGCGGCGCGGGTCGTCCCGGCGGCGGCGGTGGCGGTGGCTTCCGCGGCGGTCCCGGTGGCGGCGGCGGTGGCGGTGGCTACCGCGGCGGTCCCGGTGGCGGCGGCGGTGGCGGTGGCTTCCGTGGTGGTCCCGGCGGTGGCGCCGGCGGCGGTGGCGGCGCGCCCGGTGGCGGTTTCCGTCCCGGTGGCGGCGGTGGCCGTCCGGGTGGCGGCGGTCGCGGCCGTGGCGGTGGCGCGGCGGGTGCCTTCGGGCGTCCCGGCGGTCGGCCGACCCGCGGTCGCAAGTCCAAGAAGCAGCGCAGACAGGAGTTCGACAACCTGTCGGCCCCGACCATGTCCTCGGGTGCGCCCCGCGGTCAGGGTCAGGTCGTCCGGTTGTCCCGTGGCGCCTCGCTGTCGGACTTCGCCGACAAGATCAACGCCAATCCGGGTTCGCTGGTCCAGGAGATGTTCAACCTGGGCGAGATGGTGACCGCGACCCAGTCCTGCTCCGACGAGACCCTGCTGCTGCTGGGTGAGCACCTCGGCTTCGACGTGCAGATCGTCAGCCCGGAGGACGAGGACCGCGAGCTGCTCGCGCAGTTCAACATCGACCTCGACGCCGAGGTCGCGGCGGACCGCCTGGTCAGCCGTGCGCCGGTGGTGACCGTCATGGGTCACGTCGACCACGGTAAGACCAAGCTGCTCGACGCGATCCGCAAGGCGAACGTCGTGGCCGGCGAGGCGGGTGGCATCACCCAGCACATCGGCGCCTACCAGGTCCACGTCCCGCACGAGGGCGAGGACCGCGCGGTGACCTTCATCGACACCCCGGGTCACGAGGCGTTCACCGCCATGCGTGCCCGTGGTGCCCAGGTGACGGACATCGTGATCCTGGTGGTGGCGGCCGACGACGGCGTGATGCCGCAGACCATCGAGGCGCTCAACCACGCCAAGGCGGCGGACGTGCCGATCGTGGTCGCGGTCAACAAGGTCGACAAGCCGGAGGCGAACCCGGACAAGGTCCGCCAGCAGCTGACCGAGTACGGCCTGGTCGCCGAGGAGTACGGCGGCGACACCATGTTCGTCAACGTGGCCGCCAAGCCCGGCATCGGCATCGAGGAGCTGCTCGAGGCCGTCCTGCTGACCGCCGACGCGTCGCTGGAGCTGACCGCTCCGATCGACGGGCCGGCGCAGGGTGTGGCCATCGAGGCGCACCTGGACAAGGGCCGCGGCGCGGTGGCGACCGTGCTGGTGCAGAAGGGCACGCTGCGGGCGGGTGACTCCATCGTCGCCGGTGGGGCGCACGGCCGGGTGCGGGCCATGCTGGACGAGAACGGCAAGCCGGTCGACACGGCCGGGCCGGCGCGTCCGGTCATGGTGTTGGGTCTGACCACGGTGCCGGGTGCGGGTGACACCTTCCTGGCCGCCGAGGACGACCGCACCGTGCGGCAGATCGCCGAGCAGCGGCAGGCACGGCGGCGGGCGGCGTCCTTCGCCAACTCCCGTGGCCGGGCCACCCTCGAGACGCTCATGGAGCAGCTCAAGGAGGGCGAGAAGACCTCGCTCAACCTGGTGCTCAAGGGCGACGTCTCCGGTTCCGTGGAGGCGCTCGAGGACGCGCTGTTCAACCTCGACATCCCGGAGGAGGTCCAGCTTCGGATCATCCACCGGGGCGTGGGCGCGATCACCGAGAGCGACGTCATGCTCGCGAGCGCCTCGTCCGAGGCGGTCACGATCATCGGCTTCAACGTGCGGGCCGCCAACAAGGTCCGCGAGATCGCCGACCGCGAGGGCGTGGAGATCCGGTACTACACGGTCATCTACCAGGCCATCGAGGAGATCGACGCCGCGCTCAAGGGGCTGCTCAAGCCGGAGTACGAGGAGGTCGAGCTGGGCACCGCGGAGATCCGCGACGTCTTCCGCTCGTCCAAGATCGGCAACATCTCCGGCTGTATCGTCCGGTCCGGCCTCATCCGCCGCAACGCCAAGGCGCGGCTGCTGCGGGACGGGTCGGTCGTGGCGGACAACCTCACGATCAGCTCGCTGAAGCGGTTCAAGGACGACGCGACCGAGGTCCGCGAAGGCTTCGAGTGTGGTCTGACGCTGGGCGGTTACAACAACGTCCAGGTCGGCGACATCATCGAGACCTTCGAGATGCGGGAGAAGCCGCGCGCCTGAGTGGTGTGCACGACCGGTCGACGGCCGGGGCCTTCGGGCCCCGGCCGTCGCCGTTTCCGCAGGCTGAGACAATCTCCGGCGTGATCGGGTACGCACTGCTCCTCGCCCCCTCCGCCAACCGCGTCTACGCCGACGCGGCGGCCCGGCTGGCCCGCGCCGAACTGGCCGTGTTCGCCGGCTCGGGTGTGCTCGACGCGCCGCCGTCCGACGCGGAGGTCACCCGCATCGGCGGAGTGGAGTACCTGACGTTCACCGCGCCCGCACCCGGCCTCGGCGCACGGGACCTGGCCCACCTGGCGAACCTGTCGGCGGCGTACGCGCTCTTCGAGCGGGTCGGCGACGACCTGCTCCGGCCGGTGCCGCTGCACCCGCTGGCCCGGTACGACTCGGACCTGATCACCATCCCCAAGTACGCCGGCAAGACCAACGAGCAGTTCACCCGGCTGCTGCTCAACGTCACGCTGCTCGCCTCCGCCGCCGCGCCCCGGATGCTCGACGGCGGGCTGGTGGTGCTGGACCCGCTCTGCGGCCGGGGCACCACGCTCAACCAGGCGCTCATGTACGGCCACGACGGCATCGGCGTCGAACGCGACAGCCAGGACGTGGAGGCGTACGCGGCGTTCCTGCGTACCTGGCTGCGCCGTAAGCGGCTCAAGCACACGGCGGAGACCACGTCGGTGCGCCGGGACCGCAAGCTGGTCGCCCGCCGCTTCGAGGCGGTGCTCTCGCCGTCGAAGGACGCGCACCGGGCCGGTGCCACCCAGCGGATCGTCGTGCTGAACACCGACACCACCCGGGCCCGCGAGGTGCTCCGTCCCCGCTGCGCCGACGTGCTCGTCACCGACGCCCCGTACGGGGTGGCGCACGGCAGCCGCACCGGCCAGGGCCTGTCCCGCAGCCCGCTGGAACTGCTCACCGCCGCCGTGCCGGTGTGGCGGGAACTGCTGCGGCCGGGCGGCGCGCTGGGGCTGTCCTGGAACACCCACGTGGCGCCGCGCGCGGCGGCCGAGGCGGTGCTGACCGATGCCGGCCTGCGCGTCGTCGACGGGCCCGGCTGGCGGGACCTGGCCCACCGGGTCGACCAGGCCATCGAGCGGGACGTGGTCGTGGCGGTCGCGCCATGACCGGGTGACCGGCGGTGGTCACGGCTTATCCGGGGTGACCGGCGGTGGTCACGTCTTATCCGGGTGACCGGCGGCGTCCCGGCGCGTACCGTTGCTCGCCGTGTATACCGGAACCGCGCTGTTCGACCTGTTGCTGCCGGGTGACTCCCGGTCCCTGAAGGCCAAGCGGTCCTACGTCCGGCCGATCGTCGCCGCGCTGCGCAAGTTCGAGGTCTCGGTCGCCGAGGTCGGCGCGCTCGACCTGCACGGCCGGGCCGAGATCGGGGTGGCCGTGGTGGCCGCCGAGCCGGCCCACGTCCGCGAGGTGCTCGACTCCTGCGAACGGATGGTCGCCGCCCGCCCGGAGACCGAACTGCTGTCGGTGCGTCGCCGCCTGCACGGCGCGGACGACTGACACCGTCGGCGCGTCGCGCGGCAGCCGGGCCGCGCCGCGCGGGGCCGGTCACGGCGCGGGTAGTGTTCTCGGACGTTGGGCGGTCGGGCCCGGCGGCGCCCGGCGCCGCCCCCGGCCGGCGGCTTCCCGATCGCGGCGTCAGGCGCGCCGGGGTCGTAGGAACAGTGATCGTGGAGGTGGGGGACATGTCGGATCCGGCCAAGGTACGCCGGCACGCGGAGCGCGTCCGTGAACTCGTCGCGTCGGTGGTGCGGAGCCAGATCAAGGACCCCCGGCTCGGCATGATCACGATCACCGACGCCCGGATCACCGCCGACCTGCGCGACGCCACCGTCTTCTACACCGTGCTCGGTGACGCGGCGGCCCAGGCGAGCACCGCCGCCGCGCTGGAGAGCGCCAAGGGCATGCTGCGCAGCACGGT
The DNA here is from genome assembly GCF_040647835.1 of Micromonospora sp. NPDC049240. NCBI lineage: Bacteria > Bacillati > Actinomycetota > Actinomycetes > Micromonosporales > Micromonosporaceae > Micromonospora > Micromonospora sp. NPDC049240. The sequence goes on along the minus strand of NZ_JBEZCX010000010.1, from coordinate 1,570 downwards.
CGGCAAGGCACTCGGCCTGCGGCACTCGCCGACGCTCACCTTCGTTCTCGACGACGTGCAGAACCAGGTCAAGCACATCGACGACCTGCTGACCGCCGCCCGCTCCGCCGACGCCGAGGTGCAGCGGCTGGCCGCCAAGGCCGCGTACGCGGGCGACGCCCAGCCGTACCGCGTCGAGGAGGACGACGCCGACGCGGAGGGCGACTCCCCGGTGGGCGACGCCGACGCCGAGGGTGGCTCCCCGGCGGACGACGCGCCGCGCGGCGGCGACCGCCGGTGACCGAGGCCGTCCCGAGCGGCGGGCCGGTCACCGCCGTGAGCGGCGCGCCGGCCCCCGCCGGTCCCACCGACGCCGACTGGGCGGCTGCCGTCGCGGCGGTGCGGGGCCTCCACCCGGACGCGCGGGTGCTGCTGATCTGCCACGTCAACCCGGACGGGGACGCGCTCGGCAGCATGCTCGGCTTCGCGTTGGGCCTGCGCCGACTCGGGGTACGCCACCTCCAGGCGACGTTCCCCGGGCCGGCCGGCGTGCCGGAGCCGTTCCGCTGGCTGCCCGGCGTCGAGCTGCTGGTGCCGCAGGACGACGCGGACCCGGCACCGGACCTGGTGATCTGCTTCGACGCGGCGAGCGAGTCCCGGCTCGGCGACCTGGCCGACCGGCTGGGCGGGGCGGGCACGTCGCTGGTGCTGGACCACCATGCCTCGAACACCGGCTTCGGTGACGTCAACCTGGTGGACCCGCACGCGGCGGCCACCTCCGTGGTGGCGCTGGGGCTGCTGGACCGGCTCGGCGTTCCGCTGGACGCGGCCACGGCGACCGGGCTCTACGTGGCACTGACCACCGACACCGGCTCGTTCCGGTTCGAGGCGACCACCCCGGCCGTGCACGAGATGGCCGCGCGCCTGCTGGCCACCGGCATCCGCCCCGGCGACATCTCCCGGCGGGTCTTCGACACCCGCCCGTTCGGCGCCGTCCGCCTCTTCGGCGAGGTGCTCGGCCGGGCCACGTTGGAACCCGCCGCCGCCGACGGGCACGGCCTGGTCTGGACGTACGCGACCCGTGACGACCTGGTCCGTCACGACCAGCCGGCGTACGTGTTGGAGGCGCTCATCGACTCGGTCCGCTGCACCGCCGAGGCGGACGTGAGCTGCGTGGTGAAGCAGTCCGGGGACGCCGAGTGGGCGGTCTCGCTGCGCAGCAAGGGCGCGGTGGACGTGAGCCGGGTGGCGGTCGGCCTGGGCGGCGGCGGGCACCGCTTCGCGGCCGGTTTCACGGGTCGTGGCCCCCTCGACGACGTGATCGGCAGCATCCGCGCCGCACTCCCCACCGCGATACTGACCGCCCCACCCGTCTGACGGGACGCCGCCGGCCCTGGCCCTCGCTGATCGGCTCCGCCCCGCTCCGGGCGGCACGTCATCGAATGTCCCGGACATTCCCGTGACGCCCATAACGTTCCACTCGTGGCGTTGGCGGGCGGTGGGTGGAACGGTATGGCTGTCTGGGCAGCCGTATGACAACCATGGCGTTCCACTCGTGGTGGTAGGGGCGGGTGGGTGGAACGGTATGGGT